>NZ_JBJHAF010000018.1:0-49871 GCF_054050855.1 Blastococcus sp. SYSU DS0539
GTCCGGCGGACCGCCGGACGCCCACCCGCCCGGAGCCGGAGTGAGCCTCGTCCTACGGCGGAGGACGGCGGTGCGGGGGCACAGTGGAGGGCGTGTTCGACGTCGACTGGATGGGCCTGCTCACCCGTGAGGTGCTGCGCGAGCGCGGAGCCGCGCTGATCGCCGAGAGCTGCGCCTGGGCCGTCGGCCTCTCCGACCGCCCGCACTACCGGCGCCGCTCCGGTCGGATCGCGCCCAGCGGGCTGACCGTGGGGGAGCGGGCGGCCCACGGCCAGCCGCTGGGCGGCGAGGAGGACGGCCGGGTGGACCTCGAGGACGCCCGCCCCGGCAGCTTCCAGGACGCGCTGAACATGCTCGGTCCGGACGGCCGGCTCGAGGCCGAACGGTTCGACGACGAGGTGCTGGTGCCGTTCGTCGCCGACACCTGCCGGATGGCCGGCGAGCGGGCGCGCACCACCCGCCCGGCGGACTGGTCCGAGCTCGCCGACGACCTGGGCGAGGACCCCGCCGACGTCGCCGACGTGGTGCGGGCCGGGGGCTGGGAGGCGCCGCTGCGCATCGACGCCGAGCACCTCGTCCTCGCCGCGCTGCGCGACGTCCCGCTGATCGAGGTGGAGGCCGAGGGCCTGCCGCTGTCCCTGGTCCGCGCCGCCGAGGCGGCCACCCGGGGGGCCGCGCCCGCCCCGGCACCCGACGACGGACTCGACCCCGGCGCGCTCTTCCTCGCCCGGGTCGCGCTGGAGACGTCGGGCGCCACCGTCCCCGTCCCGCCGGCCGAGGCCGACCTGCTGCTGGCCGCGCTGGGGGACGCCGGTCTGGAGCCCGATGAGGTGACCAGCGTGCTGCCGCACCTGCCGGTGGAGGAGCCGACGATCACCCGGATCGCGGCCACCCTGACCGAGGACTGACGCCGGCTCAGACCTCCTCGACGGCGAAGGTGCGCGAGGGCGTGACGAACTCCTCCTGCGCGGCGACCAGCAGGATCTCACGAGAACCGGCGTCCTCGGTGCGCTGCAGGAGGCCGAACACCGAGGCCGCCGCCCGGCCCAGCGCCTCGCCCGCCGAGCGGGTGTCGAGCCAGTGGGCCAGGAAGAGCGCGGCGATCGCGTCGCCGGCCCCGTTGACCGACACCCCCAGGCGCGGCGTGCGCACCCGGAAGTGCCGGCCACCCTCCGAGGCCAGCAGGTCGACCGCGTCGTCGGGGGTGTCCTCGGCCACCAGTGACGTGGTGAGCACGACCCGCGGGCCCAGCCCCTGCACGGCGGCGACGGCGTCCTTCACCGAGGCCAGGGAGCGGGTGGCCGTGCCGGAGAGCAGGTCCAGCTCGTAGTGGTTCGGCGTCACGACGTCGGCGGCCGGAACGGCGACGTCGCGCATGAACTCCTCGATGCCCGGTCGGACGAACACCCCGCGGCCGACGTCGCCGATCACCGGGTCGCAGCAGTAGACCGCCGCCGGGTTCGCCGCGCGCACGCGGGTGACCGCACCGACGACGGCGTGCCCGATGTCGGCCGAGCCCAGGTAGCCCGAGAGCACCGCGTCGCAGCTGGCCAGGACGCCGCGCTCGGCGACGCCCTGCACCAGCTCGTCGATCGACTGACCGTCGTACACCCGGCCGGTCCACTCGCCGTAGCCGGTGTGGTTGGAGAACTGGACGGTGTGCACCGGCCACACCTCGACGCCGAGGCGCTGCAGCGGGAACACGGCCGAGGAGTTGCCCACGTGCCCGTAGGTGACGTGCGACTGGATGCTGAGGACGGCGGTCACGGGGGCACCCTGGCACACCCGCCGCCGCGACGATCGGGTGACCTGATCCTCGAGCGTCCTCCCTCAGCCGGCGGTGCGGTCGGGGGCCACCTCGGTGTGCGGGCGGGCCTGCCACATCGCCCACTCGGCGCTGATGTCGCCCGCCGTCCGCAGCAGCAGCGGGAGGTGGTCGCGCAGCAGGCGCTCGGTCGAGGTCTCGGCGGCGTGCACGGTCACGTTCATCGCGGCGCGCACCGCACCGGCGCCGTCGCGGACCGGAACCGCCACCGAGCGCACCCCCGGGGCCAGCTCCTCGTCGGCGAGCGCCCAGCCCCGGGCGCGCACCTCGGTCAGCTCCGCCCGCAGCTGCTCGGGCGACCGGCCGATCGCCGGGGGCAGCCCGGCCCGGCTGCGCTGGGCGAGGGTCTCGGCCAGCTCCTCGGGGGAGAGCGCGGCGAGCAGCACCTTCCCCTGGGAGGTCTGCGTCGCGGGGAAGCGGGTGCCGATGTCGACCCGCAGCGCGATCAGCTTGGGCACCGACACCCGGGCGACGTAGACGATGTCGGAGCCGTCGAGCTGGGCCATCGACGAGGACTCCCCGGTGCGGGCGACCAGGTCCTCCAGGTGCGGCCGGGCGATGTCCCACAGCCCCAGGGCGCCGACGTAGGCCATCCCCAGGGTCAGCACCTTCGGCGTGAGCGAGAAGACCCCGCCCCGGGAGCGGACGAAGCCGAGCTCCTCGAGGGTGAGCAGCAGCCGCCGCGCGGTGGGCCGGGCCAGCCCCGCGGCCGCCGCCACCTCGGTCAGCGACATGGTGGGGGAGTCCCGGTCGAAGCAGGCGAGGACGTCGAGACCCCGCGCCAGCGCCTCGACGAAGTCGGGCCCGGTGCCACGCCCTGCCATCTCCGTGGTCCTTCCCTCGGTGCCCCGTGCGGGCGGTCCCGCACGCCCCGCTGCGGGACGTGTGCGGGACCGCCGCCCCGGTCCGCTCAGTGGTGGCTGGTCGACTGCTCGCCGGCCGGCCGCTCGCTGGCCAGGTGCTCCTCGAACGCCTGCTCGCGGGCGGCGTGCGTGCCGTGCGACTTGTAGTCGGTGTACTGGTACGGGTTGTCGAGCACCTCGGTGTCGGGGAGGTCGGGGTACATCCCGCCGGCCCACGCCTCCTCGCCCATGGCGCCGCGCAGGTGCTCCACGGTCGCCTCGATCTCGCCGCGCACCGCGGCCAGGTCGACGTCGACCAGGCGGTGCGCGTGCTTCACGACCCGGCCGTCGACCAGCACGGTGTGGACGTCGCCGCGCTGGGCCTGGAAGGCGACGTGGCCGAAGGGGTTGAGCAGCGGGAAGGAGACCGGCGAGGCGTCGTTCTTGATCAGGACGACGTCGGCCTTCTTGCCCGGCTCCAGGCTGCCCAGGTCGTCGCGGCCCAGCGCCAGCGCCCCGCCGCGGGTGGCCCACTGGACGACGTCCTGGGCGCGCAGCTGCAGGTGGGTGACGGTGTCGCCGGTCAGGTGCGCCTCGAAGTGCTCGCGCGAGCGGTCGGCGCCCAGCGTGGTGCGCATGGCGGAGAACAGGTCACCGCTCCACCAGACGCTGGTGTCCATCGACAGCGAGACCGGGATGCCGTGCGAGCGCACCTGCCAGGTGGGCGGGTAGCCCTGCCCGGCGCTCTGCTCGGACTCGGTGGACACCGAGATCGACCCGCCGGTGGCGGCGATGCGGTGGTAGGAGTCCGGGGTCAGCGTCGCCGCGTGCACGTAGACGGTCTCCGGGGTCATGAAGCCGTGCTCGTGCATGAGCCGGATGCCGTCGTCGTTGGTCGCCCCCCAGACGCCGGCGTGCGTGGTGACCGGCAGGCCGAGCTCCCGGGCCACCTCGAACGCCGCCTTCTCGGGGAAGGACGGGTCGCCGGTGACGTCGAAGGCCAGCTGGAGGCCGAGGCTGTCGTCGGCGGCGTCGCGGTGCCGCTCGAGGAAGGCGCGGACGGCCGGGTCGGCGGTCCACTCCCACGGCGCGGCCTGGATGTTGCCGTAGGCGAGCACGAAGCGGCCCGGGACCGAGCGCAGGGCGGCGACGGCGGCCTCGGCGTGGTCCACGGTCTGCAGGCCGTGCGACCAGTCGACGGTGGTGGTGACCCCGGCCTCGATGGCCTCGAGCGCCGACAGCCGGTTGCCCGCCGCGACGTCCTCGGGACGGAACTTCTTGCCGTGCTCGAGGTAGTACCAGACGAAGTACTGGGTGAGCGTCCAGTCCGCGCCGTAGCCGCGCATCGCCGTCTGCCACATGTGCCGGTGGGTGTCGATCATCCCCGGCATCACGATGCCGCCGCGGGCGTCGATCTCCTGGGTGCCCTCGGGCACCTCCAGGGCCGGACCGACCGCGGCGATGCGGTCGTCGACGACCAGGACGTCCGCGCTGTCGAGCACCGTGCAGCCGGTGTCCATCGTCAGCACGGTCCCGCCGCGCAGGACCACCGGCCGGCCGGGTACCGGAGTGGGCTCGGGCTGGGTCATCGTCATCCTCCTGGACGTCGTCGTCGCGTCGCCGGACCGACGTCCGTAGAGCGGACACCGTGTGCGACCTGGGTCACGATGGCGTCTCCGGCCCCCGGTGTCAACACGGCCGCGACCGTCGGCGGCCAGCCCGGCGCTGCGGTTGACAGCCGCAGCGGACGCGGCAGAGACTGCGGCGACGACGGCGGACAGTAGTCCGTGAACCGCGTGGCGCGAAGGAGTGCGGACCGCAGATGAGTGCTGACGCGACGGATCCGGGGAGCACCGGCGCGGTGGCCCCCGGGCCCCTGGCCGGGCTGCTGGTGGCCGACTTCTCCCGGATCCTGGCCGGTCCGTACGCCACCATGCTGCTCGCCGACCTCGGCGCCGAGGTGGTCAAGGTGGAGGGCCCCACGGGCGACGACACCCGCACCTGGCAGCCGCCGGTGCGCGACGGCGTCTCGACGTACTACATGGGCGTCAACCGCAACAAGCGCTCGGTCGCCCTGGACCTCAAGGACCCGGCCGACGCCGACGCCGCCCGCGAGCTGGCCCGCCGCGCCGACATCGTGGTGGAGAACTTCAAGCCCGGCGGCCTGGCCCGCTTCGGCCTGGACTACGACAGCGTCGTCGCGACGAACCCCGGCGTCGTCTACGCCTCGATCAGCGGTTTCGGCAGCGGGCCCCAGGGTGCGCCCCTGCCGGGCTACGACCTGATCGTGCAGGCGATCTCGGGCTTCATGAGCCTGACCGGCGAGACCGACGGCTCGCCGTACCGCGCCGGCGTCGCCCTGTTCGACGTCATGGCCGGGCTGCACGCCACGATCGGGGTGCTGGCAGCGGTCAACCACCGGCACGCCACCGGGCAGGGCCAGCACATCGAGGTCAACCTGCTGTCCTCGGCGCTGTCCGGGCTGGTCAACCAGACCAGCGGCTACGTGGCCGGTGGCGTCGTCCCCTTCCGGATGGGCAACAGCCACCCGAGCCTGTTCCCCTACGAGCCGCTGCCCTGCGCCGACGGCGACCTGATCATCACGGCGGGGAACAACGGGCAGTTCCGCCGCCTGGTCGAGGTCCTCGGCGTCCCCGAGCTGGCCGACGACCCGCGGTTCAGCCGCAACGAGGACCGCACCGCCAACCGGGACGAGCTCCGGCCGCTGCTGGTCGAGCGGCTGCGCACCCGCAGCAAGCAGGAGTGGTTCCGCGACATCATCGGCGCCGGCGTCCCCTGCGGGCCGATCAACACGATCGACCAGGGGGTCGCCTTCGCCGAGGAGGTCGGCCTCGACCCGGTGGTCCGGGTGGGCGAGGGGGACGACGCCGTGCCCTCGGTGCGCAACCCGATCACCTTCTCCGCGACCCCGCCCGCCTACCGGCTGCCACCCCCCGACCTCGACGAGCACGGCGCGGAGATCCGCAGCTGGCTGGCCGGGCCGGAGGAGGCCCGGTGAGCGACGAGCGCCCGACCTACCCGACCGCGCTGGGCGCCTCCAGCCTGGAGTCGATCACCCTGCTGGGCAGCGACCTGGCCCAGGACGTCATGGGCAACGTCGGCTTCGGCGAGCTGGCGTTCTGGCTCGCCACCCAGCGGCGCCCGAGCACCGGGGAGACCCGGGTGTTCGAGGCGGTGCTCGCCGCGCTCGCCGACCACGGCTTCACCCCGACGGCGATCGTCACCCGCCTGACCTACCTGTCGGCCCCCGACTCGATCCAGGGCGCGCTGGCGGCCGGGCTCCTCGGGGGTGGCTCCCGATTCCTGGGTGTGACGGAAGACTGTGGCCGGTTCCTGCACGACGTCCTCGCCTCCGTCGACGGCGGCCTGCCCACCGACGACGCCGGCTGGGACGCGCTCGCCCTGGAGACGGTGACCGCGCAGCGCGCCGCCGGGCGATTCGTGCCGGGGCTGGGCCACCACGTGCACAAGCAGGGCGATCCGCGCACGCCCCGGCTGCTCGAGATCGCCGCGGAGGAGGGGCTGCACGGCCCGCACCTGTCCCTGTTCGCGGCCATCGGCCGGGTGCACCCGCAGGTGCTCGGCAAGCAGCTCCCGCTCAACGGCGCCGGCGTCTGCGGTGCGGCGCTGGCCGACCTCGGCCTGCCGCTGGAACTGCTCCGCGGCTTCGCACTGCTGGCGCGGACCGCCGGGCTGATCGGCCAGCTCGCCGAGGAGCTGCGGCACCCGGTCGCCAACGACGTCTTCCTCTCCGTCGACCTCAACAACCGGCCGGTGGACCCCGACCCGTTCGTCCCGTCGCCGCTGCCCGGCGCCGGCGACGGCGCGCGGAACTGAGACGCCGGCCGTGCGTGCCGCCGTCCTGCACACGCCGGGGGAGACCCCGGAGTTCGTCGAGCACCCCGACCCGCTGCCGGGCCCGGCGTCGGCCGTCGTGCGGGTGACCGCGGCCCCGCTGGTGCCGCTGGACCTGCTCTGCGCCTCCGGCACCTCCTACTTCGGGCGGCCCGCGGTGCCGTACGTGCCCGGGGTGCAGGGGGTGGGGGTCGTCGAGAGCGGGCCGGGTGCGGCGCCCGGCACCCGGGTGTGGTTCAGCACCACCGCCGGCATGGCCCCGGGCGACGGCAGCCTCGCGCAGCGGTGCGCGGTGGCTTCCGACGACCTCGTGCCGGTGGACGCCGACGTCCCCGACGCGGCGCTGGCCGCCCTCGGCCTCTCCGCTGTCGCGGCGTGGATGTCGCTGACCTGGCGCGGCGGGCTGCGCCCGGGCGAGCACGTGCTGGTGCTCGGCGCCGGTGGCGCGGTAGGCCAGGCCGCGGTGGGCGCGGCCCGCCTCTTCGGTGCCGGCCGGGTGGTCGCGGCCGCGCGGTCCGCCGCGGCGCGTGAGCGCGCCCTCAGCGCGGGGGCCGACGCGGTGGTCGCGCTGGACCCCGATCCCGACGCGCTGGCCGCCCGGTTCACCGAGGCCGCGGGCGGGCGGCTGGACCTCGTCGTCGACCCGGTGTTCGGGCCGGCCGCCACCGCTGCCGTCCGGGCACTGTCGCCCGGCGGGCGCCTGGTCAACCTCGGCGGTGCGTCGGGGGACGTCGCGGAGTTCTCCTCCGCGGTGCTCCGCGCCAAGTCGGTGTCGGTGCTCGGCTACACCAACAACGCGCTGAGCCCGGCCGAGCGGGCCGACGCGGTCACCGCCGTCGCGCGCGAGGCCGCTGCGGGCCGGCTGGCCGTGGCCCACGAGGAGCTCCCGCTCGCCGATGCCGCCACCGCCTGGCGACGGCAGGCGACCGGCGATCCCGGCGTCCGGCTGGTCCTGACGCCCTGAACGAGCACGGTCCCGCGGGAGCCGCGGGGGACGAGGTCGCGCGGCCGGACCCGGCCGCGCCGGACGGCAGGAGGATCGGCGTGCAACTGGTCACCGAGGACAACATCACCGACCTGGCCGTGGAGCGCTGGGCCACCGCCCGCGATCCGCGCCTGGCCGAGGTCATGACGGCGCTCGTGCGGCACCTGCACGACTTCGCCCGCGAGGTGCGGCTCACCGAGGCCGAGTGGATGGCCGCGGTGCAGTGGCTCACCGCCACGGGGAAGATCAGCAGCGAGAAGCGCGAGGAGTTCATCCTCGCCTCGGACGTGCTGGGCCTGTCGATGCTCGTCGTCCAGATGAACCACCGGCTGGACCCGCGGGCCACCCCGGCCACCGTGCTGGGCCCCTTCCACATCGAGGGCTCCCCGGAGCTCGGCTTCGCCGAGGACATGTCCGACGGCGTGCCCGGGACGCCGCTGTTCCTGCACGGGCGGGTGACCGACCTCGACGGCGCGCCGGTGGCCGGGGCGGTCCTCGACGTCTGGCAGGCCGACACCGAGGGGGCCTACGAGTCGCAGATCCCCGACATCGACGAAGCACGGCTGCGCGCCAAGTACACGACCGGGCCCGACGGCGAGTACTGCGTGCGCACGATCGCGCCCCTGGGCTACTCGATCCCGATGGACGGCCCGGTCGGTGATCTCGTCGCCCGCACCGGCATCAGCCACTTCCGGCCGGCGCACATCCACTTCCTGATCAACGTGCCGGGCTTCGAGCCGCTGATCACCCACCTGTTCCAGGAGGGGACGCAGTACCTGGACAGCGACGTCGTCTTCGGCACCAAGCAGGAGCTGGTCACCTCCTTCGATGCCCGGGAGCCGGGGCCGACGCCCGACGGCGGCTCCCTCGAGGTGCCCTGGCTGGAGTCCCGGTACGACTTCGTCCTCCAGCGTCAGGGCTGATCCGGCGCGGCGGCTCGGTGCAGTCACTGCACCGAGCCGCCGGAAGGCGGGCCGGTCCGGCGCCGTGCCGCGGGTCGCATCCGGCAGCACGGTTCGTTGCAGCGGCTGTAACGAGGGGGATCGCCATCCTCGGTTTGCCGCGGGGTCGGCCCGGCGGCAGGCTGCGGGAGCCGGCAGGCACCACCCCGAGGAGGCGACCATGGCGGCTCGTGAACCGCAGGAGATGGCCCGGGTAGCGGCCGCGACCGGCGCCAAGAAGGTGCGCCGGACGTGGGACCGGGTCCTGGTCAGCGCCTTCCTCGCCGGCGCCTACATCGCCTTCGGCGGGCTGGTGGCGATCACCGTGTCCTCCGGTCTGGACCCGGCGACCTGGGGCACGCTGCCCACCCTCTTCACCGGCGCGGCCTTCACCCTCGGGCTCGTGCTGGTCCTGATCGCCGGTTCCGACCTGGCCACCGGCAACATGATGCTGGTCCCGTTCGGGGCCATGAACGGAAAGCTCGGCCTCGGCGACGTCGCCCGCAACCTCACGCTGGTGCTCCTGGGCAACCTGGTCGGCGCCCTCGTCGTGGCGTACTTCCTCGCGGTGCAGACCGGGGTGATCGGC
Organism: Blastococcus sp. SYSU DS0539; assembly: GCF_054050855.1. Lineage (NCBI taxonomy): Bacteria > Bacillati > Actinomycetota > Actinomycetes > Geodermatophilales > Geodermatophilaceae > Blastococcus > Blastococcus sp. SYSU DS0539. Next base: position 9,059 of record NZ_JBJHAF010000018.1, read on the forward strand.
GACGCCGACGCGAGCGGTGCCGCCGCGCTGACCCACGAGCGGCTGGCCGGCATCGCCGAGGGCAAGGCGCTGGGCGAGACCCCGTGGCAGACCTTCCTGCGTGCGGTGGGCTGCAACTGGCTGGTCTGCCTGGCGGTGTGGATGTCGCTCGCGGCGACGACGGTCTCCGGGAAGATCCTGGCGATCTTCTTCCCGATCATGGCGTTCGTCGCGATGGGCTTCGACCACGTGGTGGCCAACATGTTCTTCCTGCCGGCGGCGATCTTCGCCGGCGTCGAGGACATCGGCTGGGGAGACGTGCTGCTGAACTGGCTGCTCGCCGGGGCCGGCAACCTGGTCGGCGCGGTGGTGTTCGTGGCGACGTCCTACTGGTACCTGTTCCTGCGCGAGACGCCGGACGCCGCACCGGCGGCGGACGCCGCGGAGCCCGCCGAGCGGGGCTGAGCCCGGCAACGGTGTGGAGGCACCCCGGGGCGGGTCCGGCGTCGTCACAAGATCGTCATGAACGACGGTGTGCCGGGCGCGAGGGCCGGGGTAGGGCGTCCGGTGGCGAGAGCCCCCGGACGCGACCGCGCACCGGGCCGATCCCGGAAGGAGTCCGACGTGACCGTCGCCGCTCAGATGCTCGACACCTACCCCAAGGACCTCGGCGGTGTGGACAAGGAAAAGCTCCTCGCCTGCATCGAGGCCTGCTTCGAGTGCGCCCAGGCCTGCACCGCCTGCGCCGACGCCTGCCTCAGCGAGGACATGGTCGCCGAGCTGACCAAGTGCATCCGCACCAACACCGACTGCGCCGACATCTGCGACACCACCGGCCGGGTGCTCTCCCGGCACACCGGCTACGACGCCAACCTGACCCGCGCCGTCCTGGAGGCCTGCGCCGCCGCGTGCAAGTCCTGCGGCGACGAGTGCGCCCAGCACGCCGAGATGCACGAGCACTGCCGCGTCTGCGCGGAGGCCTGCCGGCGCTGCGAGGCGGCGTGCCGGGAGCTCATCGCCAGCCTGGGCTGACGGTCGTGCGGAACGTCCTGGACGCGTCCGGCGGGGCGCGATGACCGTCGACGTGCTGCTGACGGCGGCGGGCGCCGTGGCGCTCGTCGCCGCGGCGTGGTCCGACTGGATCCGCCGGCTGCCCTTCAGCGAGCCGCTGCTGGCGCTCGGTCTCGGCGTCGTCCTCGGTCCAGCGGTGCTCGGCGTCCTGCCCCTGCCCGACCTGCTCGCCGACCACGCGTGGCTGCACACCGCGGCCCGGCTGCTGCTCGCCATCTCGGTCATGTCCGTGGCGCTGCGCTATCCGTTCCGCACGGCGCGCGCCCGCTGGCGGCCCGTGCTTCTACTGCTCGCAGTGGTCATGCCGGCCATGGCGGTCGTCACCGCCGGGCTGGCCGCGCTCACCCTCGGCGTCGGGCTCGCGGTGGCGGCGCTGATCGGCGCTGCCCTGGCGCCCACCGACCCGGTGCTGGCCTCGACCGTCACCACCGGCAAGCCCGCCGAGGAGGACCTGCCCGGCCGCGACCGCCAGGTGCTCTCCCTGGAGTCCGGCGCCAACGACGGCCTGGCGCTGCCGCTGGTCCTGGTCGCGCTCGCGCTGGCCGGCCCGCTGACGGCGGGGGAGGCGCTGCTGGAGTCGCTGTGGGACGTCGCCGGTGCGGTGCTGCTCGGCGCCCTGCTCGGCTGGCTGGGCGGCCAGGCGCTGAGGGCCGGCGCCGACCACGGGGCGACCGACCCCGGACCGGAGCTGGTGTTCACCATCGTGCTGGCGTTCGCCACCCTGGGCGTCGGCGGGCTGATCCGGGTCGACGGCATCCTGGCCGTCTTCGTCTGCGGCCTGGCGTTCAACGCGGTCAGCACCGGGCGGGAGCGCGAGGCGGACGTGCGCATCGACGAGGCGGTGAACCGGTTCGTCATCCTGCCGCTGTTCCTGGCCTTCGGCGCGATCCTGCCCTGGTCGGAGTGGCGCGAGCTGGGCTGGGCCGGGCTGCTGTTCGCCGTCCTCGTGCTGCTGCTGCGCCGGCCGCCGGTCGTCTACCTGCTCCGCCGCCCGCTGCACCTGGCCCGCCCGGACGCCGTCTACCTGGGCTGGTTCGGCCCGATCGGGGTGTCGGCGCTGTTCTACCTGACGCTGGAGTCCGAACGGCTGTCGCTCGACCCGGTCGTGCTGGTCGCCGGCACGCTCGTGGTCGCGGTCAGCACCGTGGTGCACGGCCTGACGGCGACGCCGGGGCGCGTCGTCTACCGCAAGGTCGCCGGCCCGAAGGGCCGCGACGAGGAGGACGGCGGGAACCGGGACGAGGATCGCGACCGATCCGCTTCGTCCCCGGGGTCGGACGGGTAGGGGGGCCACATGTGGTTCGACGCGTGGTCCGATGTCATCCGGGTGCTGCTGGTGGGGTCGGCGGCCTACGTCACCGTGGTGGTCGTCCTCCGGATGTCCGGCAAACGGACGCTGACCAAGCTCAACGCGTTCGACCTGGTGGTCACCGTGGCACTGGGTTCCACGCTGGCGACCATCCTGCTCAGCACCGACGTCGCCTGGACCGAGGGCGCCGTCGCGCTCGGCCTGCTGGCGCTGCTGCAGGCGGTGGTCGCGTGGGCCACGGTCCACTGGCCGGGGCTGCGGGCGGTCGTCACCTCGCGGCCCACGCTGGTCCTCCGGAACGGCGAGCCGGTGCACGACCGGATGCGGGAGGTCCGGGTCGGCATCGACGAGATCCGCCAGGCGGTCCGCTCCTCGGGCTCCGGTGACCTGGCCGACGTGGCGGCGGTCGTGCTGGAGAGCGACGGCTCGCTGAGCGTCATCCCGGCGAAGAAGTACGGCAGCGGGTCCGCGCTCGAGTCCGTGGCGGGGGCGGACGACATCCCCCGCGGCGCCCAGGCCTGACCCGTCCCCCGGGCGGAATGTGCACGAACCGCCGGGGGAGGGGTCCGGACCGCGCGCTCAGCCCGCCGGTGCGTCCGCGGGCCGGCGACCGGGCTCCGGCACGACCGCCCACCGGCCGTCGAGCGCGTCCTCGACGCCCGCGCGCCACAGGGCGGCCTCCCGCTCGTCGATCGAGGTGGTCTCCACGGCCAGTGTCGCGGCCCGCCCCACGAGGGTGCGCAGGTCCCGGTCCAGCCCGTGCCCGCGCACCTGCCAGGCCAGCTCGCGGAGCAGCCCGGCGATCCGCCGCAGCACCGCCGGCTGCCCGGAGGAGTACTCGAGCGTCTCCTCCAGGCCCAGGCGCAGCAGCTCCTCGGCCGTCCAGCGGTGCACCACCAGGCGCACCGTGCCGTCGTCGTCCCGGCAGACCAGCGACGGCGAGTGGCGGGGCAGCAGACCGCCGAGCAGCGCCGAGAGGTGCGACAGCGCGTGCACGGCGGTCGTCGGGTCGTTGATCCCGGGGGAGAGGGCCCGGCCGGCGATGTCGACGATCTTGCGCAGGCTGTAGGCGGCGTCCTCTTCCGGCGTCCGCTCGTAGGACAGGGTGATCGCGTCGGTGACGACGCGGGCCAGCTCGTCCGGCTCCCGCACCGGGCCGCCGCCGCGGTGCCAGGCGTGGGCCAGCGGCGTGCCCGCCACCACCGAGTCGCCCATCCGCGGCCGCAGCACCAGCACCAGGTCCCGGTCCCGAGCGGCGTCGGCCAGCCGCTGCTCGTCGACCGCCACGACGAAGCCGCTGGACAGCGCCTCCACGGGGGTGCCCGGTCCGGGGGGCAGCTCCGGCGGGGTGTCGTCCGGGTGCTGGTCGGTGCGGGCGATGGTGGCGACGGCCTCGTCGTGGACGTTGCGCAGCATCGTCTCCACCCGCAGCATCCGGGCCAGGTGGCCGAGGAACACCACCAGCGCCGCGACGCTGCCCAGCGAGAACAGGAACGCCAGCGTGATCGACAGGCGCGGCACGAAGGCCGAGCCGTCCAGCGTCGCCTCCGACGTCCGCACCGTGCGGAGCACGGTCAGCGCGTAGACGAACGTCCCGGTCAGCTGGGCGAGGGTCGCCTGCACCACCGGGTCGGTGACGAAGGTCTGCAGCAGCCGGGGGGAGTACTGGCTGCTGCCCAGCTGGAGGGCGACCACGGTGAGCGAGAAGGTCACGCCGGTGACGGAGATGAGCGAGCCGGCGATCGCGGCCAGCAGGTCGCGCGCGGCAGCCGGGCCGCCGCCGAACACGAACGCCAGCGGGGAGCCCTCGTCGGCGGTGTTGAGCGCCTCGTCGATCACCGGCAGCAGGACGCCGACGGCCACGGCCAGGGTGACGGCGAGCAGCGGGAGCGGCCACAGGGCGCCGCGGGCCAGCCGCCAGAGCCGGCCGACCGGGTTGATCCGGGTCATCCGGTCACCGCCGCCGGGGCGTCCGGCACGGCGTTCCCCGCGGTCGCCGGGGCGTCCGCCACGGGGAGCTCCGGAGCCTCGGGCTCGGCGGCCGCCGGGGCGCCGGGCGGGGCCGCCCGGTGGGTGCGGAGGTGTTCCACCACGTGGTAGGCCACCGCGGTGGTCGGCACGGCGACGACCGCCCCGGCGACGCCGAAGAGCAGCGTGCCGGCCGTGACGACCACGAGCGTGACCACCGGGTGCACCTGCACCGCACGCCGCATGATCAGCGGCTGCAGCACGTTGCCCTCGATCTGCTGCACCAGGAGCACCACGACGAGGATGATGACCGCCTCCTTCGTGCCGTTGGTCACCAGGGTGACCAGCACCGCCGCGGCGCCGCTGAGCACGGCCCCGAAGAAGGGGATGAAGGCGCCGAAGAAGGTGAGCAGGGTCAGCGACAGCCACAGCGGCACCCCGACGAGCAGCAGCGCGAGCCCGATCAGGCCGGCGTCGATCGCCGCCACGGCGACGATCCCGAGCATGTAGGCGCTCAGCGTCGCCCAGGCCCGCCGACCGGCGCCGTCGATCCGCTCCCGCTGGCGGTCGGGCACCCGCTCGAGCGCCCAGGCCCACATGGCCGCGCCGTCCTTGATCAGGAAGAAGACGACGAACAGCACCAGGATGAGTGCGCTGAGCACGGTGACCGCCAGCTGCGCCCCGGCCACGGGTCCCGGGACCACCTCCGCCAGCTGGCCGACGAGCCGGTCGCGGATGCCGTCGACCCGCGTGGGGTCCAGCTCCAGCGGGCCGGTGACCAGCCAGGTGCGCACCCGGTCGATGCCGATGGCGATGGCGGGCGCCAGATCGGTCAGCCGGCTGGTGGTGCGCAGCCACACCAGCGTGCCGATGCCGCACAGCACCGCGAGCAGCGTCAGCACCGAGACGGCCGCGGCGAGGGCGCGCGGCGCGCCGAGCTGGCGGAGCAGCCGGGCGAGCGGGCCGGCGAGCGCGGCCAGCAGCAGCGCCGCGAGCAGGGACAGCGTGACGACGGCCAGGCGGGTCATCAGCCCGATGACCAGCCAGCCGACGGCGGAGACCCCGAGCACGGCGGCGGAGCCCACCGCGATGCGTGCGGCGCGGCCGCGCAGTGCCGACGCCGCCGGGTCCGCCGGGGCTGCTGCGCCAGGGGCCAGCTCGCTCATGCTCCGCCTCCGGATCCGGCCGGCGCGAGGACACCCCACCGGTTGGTCCCGCCGACCGCGGGAACCTGACCGCGGCCGCCGCCGCCCATCCGCACCGGCCTCGTCCCCGCGCCCGCTTTCCGCGAAACGTCATGCGGGCCCGGGGCCGCGTGACGACGGCGTGACCGGCCGGTCACTCGGTGGCCGGGGCGGACGGCCCGGGCGGGACCTGCGCCGGGGTGGGGTCGGCGGTCGGCGCGACGGACCGGAAGTCGTCGCGGTCGACCGGCTGCTCGGTGAGCCCGCCGTCGGTGGGGACCTCCACGGGCACCCCGTCGAGGAGGAACCGCACCTGCGTGGTGTCGGGCAGGTCGGTCAGCGTCCAGACGACCTGGGCGACGGCGAGCAGCTGGTTCCCGCCGGTGATCCCGGTGAACTCCCGGGTCACCGACACCGAGGTGATGCCACCGGGAACGCCCTCGTCCACCCGCAGGGTCTGCGGCGCCAGCGCGGTGCGCAACCCGCCGATGACCTCCACCCGGGTCGGCCCCGAGGCCAGCCGGCCGAGCGCGGACGGGGCGTCGGCGACCGCCGTGGCGCGCTCGACCGGTGCCAGGACGGCGCCCCGGACGAAGTAGACGGTGACCGCCGGCCCGTTCGCCTCGGGCCGCTCGCCGGCCTCGCTGATCTCCGGCACCGGGATGGTGAGGACCTGCGGGCGGTCCTGCGGTTCCACACCGCAGCCGGCGAGGACGGCGAGCGCGCACAGCAGCGGAACGAGGACCCTCATGGCTGCACCTCCACCGGCAGCTCCACGACGAAGCGGGCGCCGCCCGCGGGGCTCCGCTCGATCCGGACCCCCCCGTCCATGGCCCGGACGTGCCGGCTGACCAGCGCGAGCCCGAGCCCCGAGCCGTCGGTATGCGTCCGGATGCTGCCCGACCCGCGCGCGAACCGCTCGAAGACCCGGTCCCGCTCGTCCTCGGGGACGCCCGGGCCGGCGTCGTCGACCCGCACGACGGCGGTGCCGCCGTGCCGGTCCACGGTGACGGCGGTGACCCCGCCGCCGTGCTTGTCGGCGTTGTCGAGCAGGTTGCTCAGCACCCGTTCCAGGCGTCGCTTGTCGGCGCAGACGAGGACGTCCCGGGCGTCGTCCTCGACGGTGAGCAGCTGCCGGGCGCTGCCGTCCAGGCGGTGCCGGGCGAGCACGGCGCCGACCAGCGACGCCAGGCGGACCGGCTCGGCGACCAGGTCGGCGCTGCCCGCGTCGGACCGCGAGATCTCCAGCAGGTCGGCGACCAGGCGTTCGAAGCGGAGCACCTCCGCACGGAGCAGCGCCAGGGCCTCGGCCTGGTCCCGGTCCGCGGGGTCGGCGGTCGCGTCCACGAGGTCCAGCGCGCCCAGCATGGTGGTCAGCGGGCTGCGCAGCTCGTGGCTGACGTCGGCGGCGAAGCGGGCGTCGCTGCGCACCCGGGCCTCGAGCGCGTCGGCGGTCTGGTTGAACGAGGTCGCGATCGGGACGAGGGACGGATCCCCCCGCGGGTCGATGCGCGTGCCCAGGGCGCCGCCGGCGACGGCGGCGGCCGCGCTGGAGATGCGGTCCAGCGGGCGCAGCGTCGGGCGGGTCACGTACCAGCCCACCACCAGGGACAGCGGCACCGAGCCCAGCACCGCCACCGCGAGCACCGTCGCCAGCACGCGGTAGGTCTTGTCCAGCTCGTCGAGGGGGAAGACCTCCACGTAGGCCTGCCGGAGCTCGGCCAGCGGGATGCCGACGGCCATCATCGTCTCGCCCTGGACCTCGATCCGCTGCCGCGCGGGCGTCCCCGCGACCACCGTCTCCCGCAGCGCTTCCGGAAGGGCGTCCCGGCCGACCAGCAGCGAGGTGGTGGTCCACGCCCCGTCGTCGGCGAGCAGCGACGTCGACCCGGTCTCCCGGGGCAGCTGGGCGAGCACCTGGGGGATGCCGAGGCCCTCGCTGGCCAGGGCGCGCTGCACCTGCACCGCGTTGTCGGAGGCCTGCACGAGGGTGACCCGTTCCCGCTGGACGAGCAGGTACTGCGAGACCGCCACCCAGACGGCGAGGGCCAGGACGGCGGAGAGCGCGAAGGTGACCGCGGCGAAGGCCACGGTGGCCCGCCCCCGCAGGGTCCGCGGCCGGGGGGACCAGGCCGGCCGTTCCTGGCTGGGGGCGTGCCGGACGGTCACCCCGGTACTCGGTAGCCCATGCCGCGGACGGTGGTCACCAGCGTGGGGTTGCCCGGGTCCGGCTCGATCTTCTTCCGCAGCCGGCGCACGTGGACGTCGACCAGCCGGGAGTCGCCGAAGTAGTCGTAGCCCCAGACCCGCTCGAGCAGCTCCTCGCGGCTGAGCACCCGGCCCGGCTCGGCAGCCAGCTCGCACAGCAGCCGGAACTCCGTGCGGGTGAGGTTGAGCAGCGCGCCGTCGCGGGTGACCGTGCCGTCGGCCGGTGCGATTTCCAGGTCGCCCACCCGGAGGTGGAGGCGTGGCTCCGGTGCGCGGGTGCGCCGGGCGAGCGCGCGGATCCGCGCCGACAGCTCCTTGACGACGAAGGGCTTGGAGACGTAGTCGTCGGCCCCGGCCTCGAGGCCCGCGACGACGTCGTGGCTGTCCGAGCGGGCGGTCACCATGATGACCGGTGTGTTGGAGGTGCGGCGGATCTCCCGGCACACCTCGAAGCCGTCCTTCCCGGGGAGCATGAGGTCGAGCAGGATGACGTCGAAGGTCTTCTCCGCCAGCCGCTCGAGCCCGTCCTCGCCGCTGCCGGCCTCGGTGACCTCGAGGCCTTCCCGCTGGAGCGTCATCTGCAGCATCCGGCGGATCCGCGGATCGTCCTCGATGATCAGCACGGACCGCGACATGCGCTCAGTCTGCCGACCGCACCGGCGGCCTGCAGCCCCGGCCACCCGGACGGGGGCCGCGGCGGCCGGGCACCGTCCCTGCCCCGGCCGGGACGATGTGACGACTCCGTGACGTCCGGGTCGCACCTGCCCGGGTGGGCTACCTGCCCCCGGACGGGCGGGCGGACGCCGCTCCGGCCGGGGAGGAGGAGCAGGTGCACGTCAGCCGCAGGGAACGGCCCGGTCGACGTGGCCGCTGCGCCACCGTGGCGGTCGGTCCGCGGTGAGCGACGTCCTGCTCGTCGTCGCCGGCGCGGCCGCGATCGGCCTGGTGGTCTGGGACGTCAGCTCGACCACCCTGACCCTGGGTGAGGGGGCCGGTCCGCTGACCCGGCGGCTGCTCGCCGCGGCGTGGCGGCTGCTGCTCCGGATCCACCGGCGGGGCGGGGGCCGGCCGCGGCTGCTGGGCTCGGCGGGACCGGCCCTGATGGGCGCCACCGTGGCCCTGTGGGTGGTGCTCTTCTGGGCCGGCTGGTCGCTGGTGTTCCTCGGCAGCGGTTCGGTGGTCGAGGCGCGGACCGGCCGGCCGGGATCGGTCGCCGACGTCGTCTACTTCGCGGGGTACGCCGTCTCCACGCTGGGCGTCGGCGACTACGTCGCCGCCGATCCGGCGTGGCGGGTGGTCACCGCGCTGGCCAGCTTCAGCGGCCTGGCGCTGGTCACCCTCTCCATCACCTACCTGTTCTCCGTGATGTCCGCGGTGGTCGCCCGCCGGGCGGCGGCCACCCAGCTGCACGGCCTCGGGGACAGCGCCCAGGAGATCGTGGTGGGCGGCTGGGACGGGGACCGGTTCAGCCCCGTCCTCACCCAGCAGCTGCTGCAGCTGCCGGCGCAGCTCGCCTCGGTGGCCGAGCAGCACCTGGCCTACCCCGTGCTGCACTACTTCCGCAGCGTCCGGGCCACCGCCTCGGCGCCGGTGGCGATCGCCCGGCTCGACGACGCGCTGCTGCTCCTGGGAACGGCGGTCGCGCCGGACCTCCGCCCGCCCGCCGCAGCCGTCCTGCCGGTCCGCCGCGTCATCGACCGCTACGTGGAGACGGCGACCCACGGCCGGACCCCGCTGCACGACGTCCGGCCCCCGCCGGAGCCGGGGCTGGACCGGCTGGCCGACGCCGGGATCCCGCTCGGTGACCCGGGGGAGTGGCGCCGCGCCCTCGACGCCGCGGCCCCGCGTCGCGCCCGGCTGCGCCGGCTGGTCGAGGACGCCGGCTGGGAGTGGCGGGACTGACCCCGGGGCTCATCCGCCGGGCCGCAGCTCGAAGAAGGCGACCTGCGGCGGGGCGTTGATCCGCATCGGCACGATGCTGAACCCGATGCCGCAGGTCACGAACATCCGGTTGCCGTCCTGGCCGTACCCCTCGGGCGCCCAACCGTCGGCGACGATCTTCTCCTCCGCGGTCAGCGCCAGGTAGGACCACTTCGGCCGGCCCGGCAGCGCCAGCTGCCCGCAGTGGGTGTGCCCGGCCACGGCCAGCGGGGCGGTGCCGGCGGGGAACTCCGGAAAGGCCGTCGGGTTGTGCGACAGCACGATCCGCGGGGCGTCGGCCGGCAGGCCGGCGAGGGCCGCCTCGACGTCGACCTCGCCGGGGGCGACCGGTCCGACGCCGACGACGTGCAGCGCCTGCGCGCCGGTTCCGGTGCCGGGCACGGGAGCGGACTCGTTGCGCAGCACGGTGATGCCGGCGTCCTCGAAGGCGGTGGTCAGCTCCTCGGCCGCGCCGACGCCGTAGTCGTGGTTGCCGAGGACGGCGAAGGTGGGGATGCCCGACTCGATGAGCGGGGCGAGGAGCGCCAGGACGCCGTCCACCTGCTCGGGGATGCTGGGGTCCTTGCTGTACACGTAGTCGCCGCCGAGCAGCGCCACGTCCGGGTCGGCCTCGACGATCCGGTCGACGGCCCGCTCCACCATCCCGGTGTTGGCCCACCACATGCCGATCTGCAGGTCGGAGACGACCGCCACCTCGAGGCCGCCGGCGGTGGCGGCCAGGCCGGGCAGGGGCACCTCGGCGCGCTCCTCGTCGAGGATCAGCCGCGGCTCGACCAGCAGCCCGTAGCCGACGAGGAGGGCCAGCACCGTCAGGAGTGCCGCGCCGATCCGCAGGGTCCAGCGCAACATGTCGGGGTGCCTCCGGAGTATGGGATGTGCGGCGGGACGCCGCGGTCCGGGGTGCCCGCCACCGTTCCCGGAATGCCTCCGGTGGCGTGATCGCCACGCGTTCGTCATTCCCGGGCCGGCCGCCCGAACCCGCAGCCGCCCGGACGCGCGGTCGCCGGCGCGCAGCGCCGTCACGGTTCCGTAATCACCGCCCGGCCCGGGGCGCGCCGGTCATTGCGGAACCGTGACGAAGCCGCGCGCGTCGCTCGCCTCCACCCTTCTCCGGGCAGGAACACCGGCAGGACACCACCGGTCGCGGGGAGCCCCGTGGCCGGACCCCGGCGAGAGAGGACCGACGGCCATGAGGACCAGCCGGCGCACCATCCGGGCGCACGCCGCCCCCCGCCCCGACCCGCGGATCGGGTGAGCCGGATGGCGTTCCGCACCCTGCCGGCGGCCGGGTCCGCCCGGCGCCGCGCGCCGCGGCTGACCGGCGCCGTCCTGGCGGCCACGCTCGGAGGCGCCGTCCTCGCCGGCTGCTCGGGCGTCGACGAGGAGGAGGCGGTGGGCGGCGAACCCACCACTTCGGCCGATCCGGACGTCCGTCCTCCGGGCGACCTCGAGGACCCCTACGACGGCGCCTACACCGCGAAGTTCCGCGAGGACCTCGACGCCTACGCCGGGCTGGAGGTGACCCTGACCGGCGAGGTGGTCAGCATCGTCTCCCCGGTGGCCTTCACGCTGACCGGCCCCGAGGGTGCCGACGTCGAGCCGATCCTGGTCCTCACCCGGACCGAGCCGGCGCTCATGCCGGGGGACCAGGTGGTGGTCGCCGCCGTGCCGGTGGACGAGTTCGACCTGGCCGACGCCGAGGAAGACCTGGGCGCCGACCTGCCGGACGAGGCGTTCGAGGACTGGGACGACGAGCCGTACCTCGCCGCGAGCCGGGTGCAGGCGCAGTCGTGAGGCGTCCGCACCGGCCGTGGGCCCGGCGGCCCGGTGGCCGCCGGCGGTGGGTCAGCGGCGGGCGCTGAGGGCGGCGAGCTCGTGCGCGGACTCGAGCGTCGGGGCGGCGGCGAGGGCCGAGGCCAGCGCGCGCTCCTCGCGCAGGTGGATGCGCTCGGCGTGCCGGCGGGCGAGGGCGGTGCGGATGCGGGTCATGGCGTGTCCTCCGTCAGAGCAGTGGTTCTGCTGCGAGCTCTGCAGGGGGCCGGGCGGGCCGGCCGGAGACCGTCCGCCTCCTGGGTTCGCCCTACGAACTCTGCTCCGGTGGTCGGGGTTCGGCAAGTGAACCCAGCATGGCTATGCTCACATGTGTGAGCGACGCCTCGTTCGACCGGTCCCGCTGCTCCGTCGCCGGCACGCTCGCGGTGGTGGGGGAGAAGTGGAGCCTGCTCGTGCTCCGGGAGGCGTTCCTCGGCGTCCGCCGCTTCGCCGACCTGCAGCGGGCCCTCGGCATCCCCAAGGCGGTGCTCACCGACCGGCTGGCCACCCTCGTGCAGGAGGGCATCCTGCGGCGGGAGCCCTACCAGGCCGACGGGGAGCGCCAGCGGCACGAGTACCGGCTCACCGACAAGGGGCGTGACCTCTACCCCACCCTCGTGGCGCTCATGGAGTGGGGCGACCGTCACCTCGCCGACGGCCCGCCGCCGCTCGCCCTCGACCACCGGGACTGCGGGGCCCGGGTGCGGGTCGCGCTGGTCTGCGACGACGGGCACGAGGTGGCCGGCCCGCGCGGGGTGGCCGCCCGGCCCGCGGGCGCGGGCGCCGCTGCGGAGCGCCCCGCCTGACCTCCGGTCCGTTGCGGGTGCGCCGGGTCGGCGGCGCCCGCACCGCTTGCCGACCGATGAGTTCGGGGCCGAGCGCGCGTCTTCTCCTGCGACCCCGCCGTCCGCCCGGGCGGTGGGCACCGCGACACACCGGGGAGCTCAGATGCGCATGATCTTCGTCAACCTGCCGGTCACCGACCGGAACCGCGCCGACGCCTTCTACGGCGCACTCGGTTTCCGGCGCAACGACCAGTTCTCCGACGAGCGGTGCGTCTCGTACTCCATCGAGGAGAACATCGCGGTGATGCTGCTGACGCGGGAGCGGTTCGCCGACTTCGTGACCGGCGAGGTGGGCGACCCGGCGCAGGCCACCTCGGTGCTGAACTGCCTGTCGGCCGGCAGCCGGGAGGAGGTCGACCGGCTGGCCGCGACGGCGGTCGCCGTCGGCGGCAAGCCGTGGCTGCCGGTGCAGGACCACGGGTTCATGTACGCGGCCAGCTTCGCCGACCCGGACGGCAACGTCTGGGAGGTCATGTGGATGGACCCGTCGGCGGTCCAGGGCTGATCCGTCCCGGCCGGGAAACGTCGTACCCCCCGGCCACACTGCGCCTCGCGGGCTCGGATGGCGGTCCGGTCGATCCTCGGTCACCCTGGGTCTCCGGCCGTGCACCGACGGTCGCCGAAGCAGGGGTCCGCCGCGACGCCGAGGGGGAGCAGTGATCGATCCGCAGGAGCCGGGGGAGCCGGGCCGTGTCCGGCACGGGGCGGTGGGGCCGCAGGCCCGGACCACCGGACGCCAGATCGTCGTCTTCGCCGACGACGGGGACGACGGCGGCGTCGACTGGAGCCGGGCCGGCGTGCACCAGGTCGCCGACTCCCGGGACTTCGCGGACGGGGACGTGCCGCCGGAGACGCTGCAGGAGGCCGGGGCCACGGTCTTCGCCGCGCTCGGCATCGCCGTCGTGGCGGCCGACGCGGAGCAGATCGGCGCGCTGCGCGCCGGATCGGCGCGACCGGTCCTGTCGGTCTCGCCGGAACTCGTCCACCACGTCCTCGACGACGACAGCCGGTACGTGCAGGGCTACCGCGACGGGGTGGCCGACCTCGCCGGCCGGCTGCTCCCGCCGGGGGCACCGGGTGGAGAAGGCGTGGCGGCGGGCCGCTTCGCGGACACGCCGTACGCGACGTGGGGCGTGCAGGCCGTCCGGGCGGACGTCTCGTCCCGGTCCGGTCGCGGCATCCGGGTGGCCGTGCTGGACACCGGCTTCGACCTCACCCATCCCGACTTCGCCGACCGTGTCGTGACGGCGCGCTCGTTCGTCGCCGGGGAGGACGCCCAGGACGGCCACGGCCACGGGACCCACTGCGTCGGGACCGCCTGTGGGCCGACGAGCCCGCCGGGCGGCCCCCGGTACGGCATCGCCGGCGAGGCGGAGATCTACGCCGGGAAGGTGCTGGGCAACGACGGGACCGGCACCGACGCGGGCATCCTCGCGGGCATCAACTGGGCGGTGACCAGCCGCTGCCCGATCATCTCGATGTCGCTGGGTGCCGACGTGATGCAGGCCCATCCGCCCTACTCCGCCGCCGGCGGCCGGGCGCTGCGGCAGGGATCGCTCGTCATCGCCGCGGCCGGCAACAACGCCGACCGTCGGGCGCGCAACGACGGCTTCGTCGGGGCGCCGGCCAACAGCGTCGAGATCATGGCCGTCGGTGCGGTCGACCAGGCCTTGGGCATGGCCTGGTTCTCGGCCCGGAGCCTGCCGGCCCGCGGCGGGCAGGTGGACATCGCCGGCCCCGGCTGGGAGGTCTTCTCCGCCTGGCCGATGCCGGCCCGCTACCGGACGATCAGCGGCACCAGCATGGCCACTCCGCACGTGGCCGGGGTCGCCGCGCTCTGGGCCGAGGCCACCGGGCGCCGGGGGCTGGAGCTGTGGGCGGTCCTGTGCCAGGAGAGCGAGCGGCTGCTCCAGCCGTCGGTCGACGTCGGCAGCGGCCTGGCGGTGGCCCCGGACTGATCCGGTTCCCGACGTGGCGGTTGCCGCGTAGCGTCGGCTGCATGACCGACGTCAGCGTCACCGTGGACGACGGGCACCTCGCGGCCCTCGACGGTGTGGTGCAGGGCCTGCGCGCACGAGGCATGCGGGTGGACCAGGTGCTGGACGGGCTCGGCATCATCACCGGCTCGGTGCCGCCGGGCACCCTCGGCGCGCTGACCGCGGTCTCGGGCGTGGTGTCGGTGGACGAGCAGCTGACCTCCCGGCTCCCGCCCCCGGACGCGCCGGTGCAGTAGCGCCCCGCGGTCAGAGCCGGGACGGCACTGTCCGGATCGGGTACCCCGCCCGCAGCGGGCCGGCGGACGGGAGCGGGCGGTGGCCGCCGGCTGCCGGCGGTGCTGCGTTCCCGGCGGGACGGAGGTCGAGCAGCTGGTCCAGCCCGACCAGCAGGACCAGCCGGTGCAGGCACGGGCTCGGCCGGTGCAGCACCAGCGCGGCCCCGTGCCGGTGAGCCAGGTGGTGCGCGGTGACCAGGGCGCGCAGCCCCGCCGCGTCGCAGAAGACCACGCGGGCGGCGTCGACCGCCCAGCGCCGGTGCCCGGTACCGGCCAGCGCCAGCAGCCCGTCGAGCACGTGGTGGGCGTTCTCGCGGTCGAGCTCGCCGGAGACGGTGACCGTCCCACCGACCAGGTCGACGCACAGGTGGAACGGGATCGGGTCGGCCTCCAGGGAGGGTTCCGACGGTCGTGCATCCGGTGCCATGGCAGGTCTCCCACCTGACGACCGTGTCCCCGGAGCAGCTGCTCCGGACGCACGTCGCACGGGTAGACGGTGTGCCGGGCCGGAGCTTCGACCCGGCGTCCAGGGTATCCCGGGGTCCGGTGGCCGGAACAGTTCCGCAGCCCTCCGTCGGCCGGTCTCTCACCGTCCGCGAGCGCTTGCTGACCGGGCCGGCCGGGGCGCGGACCCCGCTGCGACGTGCGCCGGATCGGGCCGTGGTGGGATGGGGGCGATGAGCGAGAACGCGACCCGACTGCGTGATGTCCGCCCCGAGGACGCCTTCGACGTGGAGGCGGTGCACGCGTGGCTGGCGCCGCGCGTGCCGGCGCTCGACGGGCGGCCCGCCCCCCGGGTGCAGCAGTTCACCGGCGGAGCCAGCAACCTGACCTACCTGCTCGACTACGGCGACCTGGACCTGGTGCTGCGCCGGCCGCCGCACGGCCACAAGGCGGCCTCGGCGCACGACATGGGCCGCGAGGTCCGCGTGCAGCAGCGGCTCCGGCCGCACCTGGACGTCGTCGCGCAGATCCACGGCTTCTGCGAGGACCCGTCGGTCATCGGCAGCGACTTCTACGTGATGGAGCGGCTGGACGGCGTCGTCCTGGGCCGGAAGCTGCCCGACGGCGTGGAGCTCGGGCCCGACCGCGCGCGGGTGCTGGGCGAGACCGCCTACGACACCCTCGCCGAGCTGCACTCGATCGACGTCGACGCCGCCGGCCTGGCCGACCTGGGCAGGGGCCCGGGATACGTGCGCCGGCAGGTGGAGGGCTGGTCGCGCCGGTTCCGCGACGCCCGGACCGACGACGTGCCCGCCGCCGAGGAGCTCATGGCCTGGCTGGCGGCCCACCAGCCCGAGGACGTGCGCGCCAGCCTGCTGCACGGCGACTGGAAGCTGGACAACCTCGTGCTCGACCTCTCCGGCACGCCGCGGATCACCGGCGTCCTCGACTGGGAGATGGCCACCGTGGGCGACCCGCTCATGGACCTCGGCGCCTCGCTGGCCTACTGGGTGACCGCCGACGACGACGAGGAGTTCGGGCTGGTCTCGACCCAGCCGAGCATCCTGCCCGGCATGCCGACCCGCGAGCAGCTCGTCGAGCGGTACCTGGCGCGCACCGGTCTGCAGCCGGGGAACTGGACGTTCTACGAGGTGTTCGGCCTGTTCCGCCTCGCGGTGATCATCCAGCAGATCTGGGCGCGGTACAGCTCCGGCCACAGCACCGACCCCCGGTTCGCCACCTTCGGGATCGCCGCGGCCGTCCTGCTCCAGCGCGCGGAGAAGCTGGCCGGATGCCGCTGATCTGCCTCGTCCGGCACGGCCAGGCATCCTTCGGTGCCGACGACTACGACGTGCTCAGCGACCTCGGCCGCGAGCAGGCGCGCTGCGTGGGAGAGGAGCTGCGCCGGCGTGAGCTGCGGAACCCGCTGGTCGTCTCCGGCACGCTCCGCCGGCAGCGAGACACCGCCGCCCTGCTCGCCGAGGCCGCCGGCTGGCCGGTCGAGGCCGCTCCCGACCCGCGGCTCGACGAGTACGACCACCTCGACCTGCTCCGGCGCTATCCGGCCGAGATCGCGGACGGGGCCGCGGACGAGTCCGCGTCCCGGCGGATGCAGCGGCTGCTCGACGCCGCCCTGCGGTCCTGGATCGCGACCGGCGACGCCGACGGCTGGCCGGCGTTCACCGCCGGGGCCACCGCCGCCGTCGGGGAGCTCGCAGCCGGGCTGGCGCGCGGCCGCGACGCCGTGGTGGTGAGCTCGGCGGGCGTGATCGCGGCCGTCGTCGCCGGGTTGCTCGCGGCACCGGCGGACGGTGTCGTGGCGCTGAACCGTGCGGCGGTGAACGCCGGCATCACCTCGGTCCTCGCCGGCGCGGGCGGGCTGTCGCTACTGGCGTTCAACGACCACGCGCACGCCACCGGGGCCCGGCGCCACCTGCTCACCTACCGCTGACGGCGCGGGCGGCGGCTGCGTGCGCGGATCCGGGTGCGCGGTCACCGTCCGCAGCCGGAACGCGCGGCTAGGGTCGCTGCATGCCCCAGCACACCGGAGCAGCAGGCCTGCACCACCTGGGTGAGGTGATGAGCCGGGTCGCCCGCGAGTTGCAGGAGGAGCACGACGACGTCGAGGGGACGCTCCGGGCCATCACCGCCGCGGCGGTGCGCACGGTGCCCGCCGCCGAGGACTGCAGCATCAGCGACGTGATCGCCCGCTCGGAGGTCGGGTCCCGGGCGGCGACCAGCGAACTGTCCCGGTCGGCCGACGAGCTGCAGGGACGGGTCGGCCAGGGGCCGTGCCTGGACGCGATCTCCGAGCACGAGGTGGTCCGGGTCGACGACGTGGCCTCCGACGGCCGCTGGCCGGACTTCGGCCGGGAGGCGGCGCCCCTGGGCGTGCGCAGCATGCTGTGCTTCCGGCTGTTCGTCGCCGGCGACCGGATGGGCGCGATGAACCTGTACGCCCGCACCCCTGCGGCCTTCGACGCCGAGAGCGAGGAGATCGGGCGGATTTTCGCCGGTCACGCGGCGGTGGCCCTGGCCGGTGCGGAGCACGAGGCGAACCTGCGCAGCGGGATGGCCAACCGGGACCTCATCGGCCAGGCCAAGGGCATCCTGATGGAACGGCACCGGCTCACGGCCGATCAGGCGTTCGGCGTGCTCGCCCGGGTGTCCCAGGAGCTGAACCGGAAGCTGGTCGACGTCGCCCGCGAGCTGACCGACACCGGGGCCGTGCCGGGCGGGGACCGCCGCCGCGACTGAGCTCCGCGACCGAGCCGGGGGCACGTCGGACTTCGGCTTCCGCGGCACCTCCGCGGCGGTCTTCGCCGTCGCCGACGACGGCGTTCCGCAGCTGCGCGAGGTCATCGAGATCACCCCCGACAGCGCCGACGGGACCCAGGTGAACTGGGGCGCGGCCGCGACGGTGGACGGCGGCTGGATGTACGTCTACGGCACCCGGCTGACCGGGGTGGCGGGCGTCTTCGGCCGGGAGCTGTACGTGTCGCGGGTGCCGGTGGGCAGCCCGGCCGACCGGAGCTCCTGGCGCTTCTGGGACGGGCCGGCCTGGCAGGCCGACCGCGGCCGCGCGGCGCCGGTGCTGGGCGCCGCGGGCGGGGTCTCGCAGACGCTGTCGGTGGACGCGGTGGGCGACGAGTGGATCGCGGTGTCCAAGCGCGACGGCGACCTCGGCGACTTCGTCTACACGTGGACGGCGCCGTCGCCCAGCGGGCCCTGGACCCCGCGGCGGGCGCTCGAGTCGCCCGCGGGCTTCGACACCGGGGAGCTGATCTACGCGCCGCTGGCGCACCCGGAGGTCGCGCTCGCCTCCGGCCGGCTGCTGGTGTCGGTGTCGCGGAACACCACCGACCTCGCCCGGCTGCTCACGAACCCCCGGGTGGGGCGGCCGGTGCTCGCCGAGATCCCCCGCCCCTGAGCCGGGGCGCGGGGGGCCCGCCAGGATGGGGCAGTGCCCGACCAGCCCCTGCCCGGCAAGCCGCTGCCCGACATCGTGGCGCCCGGGCTCGACGTGCTCTTCTGCGGCATCAACCCCTCGCTGATGTCGGCCGAGCGCGGCCACCACTTCGCCCGCCCGGGAAACCGCTTCTGGCCGGCGATCCACCTCGCCGGCTTCACGCCGCGGCGCCTCACCCCGGACGAGGACCGGGAGCTCCTGCGCTACGGGCTCGGCGTGACCAACGTGGTGGACCGGCCCACCCGGACCGCCGCCGAGCTCTCCGCCGAGGAGCTGCGGGCCGGTGCGGTGGCGCTGGAGCGGCTGATCGCCCGGTACCGGCCCCGCGTGTTCGCGGTCCTCGGCATCACCGCCTGGCGGCAGGGGTTCGGCCGGCCGAAGGCGGTCGTCGGCCGGCAGCCCGAGCGGGTGGGCGGCGCCGACACCTGGGTGGTGCCGAACCCCAGCGGGCTGAACGCGCACTTCCAGCTCCCCGACCTCGCCCGCGTCTACCGGCAGCTCCGTTCCGGCCCGGAGGCGGGATGATGCCGGGGTGCCCCGTCTCCTCGTGGTCCACCACACGCCCTCGCCCGCCCTGCAGGCCGTGCTCGACGCGGTCCGGGAGGGCGTCGCCCTCGTCGACGACGTCGAGCTGACCGTCCGGCCGGCGCTGTCGGCCGGGGCCGCCGACCTGCTCGCCGCCGACGGCGTGCTGCTCGGCACGCCGGCGAACATCGGCTACATGTCGGGGGCGCTGAAGCACTTCTTCGACACCGTCTACTACCCGTGCCTGGACGCCACGGTCGGCCTGCCGCACGGCGTCTACGTGCACGGCAACGACGACACGGCCGGGGCGCTGCGCAGCATCGAGCGGATCACCGGCGCGCTGCGCTGGAAGCAGGTCGCGGCGCCGCTGAGCCTCACCGGGGCGCCCGGCGCCGCCGAGCTGGAGGCCTGCCGCGAGCTGTCGGCGACGGTCGCGGTCAGCCTCTGACGGTGCCGGGCGCCTCGGCGAGCACGCGGAGGACCACCAGCGCGACGTCGTCCGAGTAGTCCGGCGCCAGGCGCGCCAGCAGCGTGTCCGCCACCGCCTCCACCGGGAGGCCCGGCAGGTCACCGGCTGCGGCGGCGAGCCGGCGCAGCCCGTCGTCGAGCGTCGAGCCGCGCCGCTCCACCAGCCCGTCGGTGTAGAGCACCAGGGTGGCGCCGGGCGGCAGGGGCAGCACGTGCTCCGACCGCGGCGCGTCGGGGACGACGCCGAGCAGCAGGTTGCGCGGGCGTTCCAGCAGCTCCGCGGCGCCGTCGGGGCCCACCAGCAGCGGCGGCGGATGGCCGGCGTTGGACCACCGCAGCACCCGCCCGGTGCCCGGCGCTCGCCCCGCCGGCGTCTCGATCCGGGCCAGCACCGCGCTGGCCAGCGTGGCGATGCCCAGGCCGGCCATCGCCCGGTCCACCGCCGAGAGCACCTGAGCGGGGTCGGAGCCCAGCGCGTGCGCGATGCCCCGCAGCACGTTGCGCAGCTGGCCCATGAGCGCGGCCGCCGTCCGGTCGTGTCCGGACACGTCGCCGACGACGAGGGTGGTGGCACCGTCGGGCGTGCCGAAGGCGTCGTACCAGTCGCCACCCACCCGGGCCTCCTGGGCGGCCGGCCGGTAGCGCACGGCGATGCCCAGCCCCTCCGTCCGCGGCGGGTCGGTGAGCATCGACCGCTGCAACGCCTCGGCGAGGCTGCGGGTGGCCCGGGCCTGCCGGCGTTCCTGCTCCAGCCGGGCGACCCGGTCCAGCGCCTGGCCGCACTGGGCGGCGAACGCCTCGAGCACCCGGACGTCGTCGTCCTCGAGCGGCTGCGGCCGCTGCCAGCCGACGGCCAGCGCGCCGAGCACCTGCTCCCCGGCCTGCAGGGGCAGCGCCGCCCAGGCCCGCAGCCCCGGCGCCGGCGGGGGACCGGAGCAGGTGGCGGCGTCGGGCACCAGGACCGGGGTGCCGGAGGCGGCGACGGCCAGCGCGGCGGGGGAGCCGGCAGGCAGGGGCCGGGCACCCGGCCGGTCGGCTCCGGTGGTGGCGTCGACCACCGTGAGGTCGGGCGAGTCGGGGCGGTGCAGCGCCACCGCGAGCAGGTCGGCCGACAGGCCGGGGCCACCGAGGTCGCCGAGCAGCCCGACCAGTTCCTCGCGGGTCTCCGCCGCGGCGAGCGCGGAGACGGTGCGCGCCAGCCCGGCGAGGGAGCGCGCGGTGCGCTGCTCCCGCTCGCGCAGCGCCCGCAGCGCGGCGTTGCTCTCCTCGAGTTCCCGGGTGCGGGCGAGCAGGTCGGACTCCACCTGCACCGCCCGGTCGCCGAGCCGGCCCTCCGCGGTGGCCGTCGCCACGCCGGCGCGGGCGCGGATGTAGTCGGTGACGTCGTCCGCGCGGTGCAGCAGGAGCACGACCTCGCCGTCGTCGTCGAGGACCGGCACGTTGCGCGGGCTCCAGAACCGCACGTCGTAGCTGCCGTCGGGCAGCCGGATGTCGTACTTCTGGATCGCCATGGCGTGCGGCTGCCGGGTGTCGCGCGCCTGCTCGAGCGACGCCCGCAGGTTGACCAGCCCGTCGCCCTGCGGATCGTCGGGGTTCATCGGGAAGACGTCGAACAGGTGGCGGCCGACGGTGCCTTCGAGCGTGGTCGCCGTGGCGTCGAGGCGCGCCTGGTTGGCGTGCACGATGACCAGGTCCGGCGTCAGGAGCAGGAACGGCGTGGGGGCGAGGTCGAACACGCGGCGGAAGTCGGGCACGGGCAGCTCGCCGATCACGCCACTCCGATGCTCTCGCGGGCTCCGGAGGGGTCCGGGCCCTCGCCATCCTCCCTGACCGCCGGACCCGGCGTACGGCAGGCCCGGCCGCACCCCGTGTCCCCGGACCGGGGGCGGCGGGTATCCGGCGGCCGGCGACCGGGTAGGAGGCCGGCCATGCCGACCCGACGAGCCGTGCTGGGTGCCGGAGCCGCGGCGGTGCTGTCCGTCCTGGGCACGGGGTGCACGCCCCGGACACCCGGCTCGCCGGACGGCTCGGCGACGGGGCGGGACGGTGCCGCGCTCGAGGCGCGGCCGGCCGCGCCGCCGCCGTCGGACCGGCCCGAGCCCGGTACCCGCCCTCTCGGCCTGGCATCCTCCGGCGACCCGCTGCTGCACGTCCCGACGGGGACGGGGGCGGGCCGGCTCCCGCTGGTCGTCTCCCTGCACGGCGCCGGTGGTGACGCCGAGGCCGGCCTGGCCCTGCTGCGGCCCGTGGCCGACGAGCACGGGCTGGTGGTCCTGGCGCCGGCCTCCCGGGGGCCGACCTGGGACGCCGTCGGCGGCAGCTACGGCCCGGACGCGGAGCTGATCGACCGGGCGCTGGCGGAGGTCTTCGGCACGGTGCCGGTCGACCCCGGGCGGATCGCCGTCGCCGGGTTCTCCGACGGCGCCTCGTACGCGCTGGGGCTGGGCCTGGCCAACGGCGAGCTCTTCTCGCGGATCGTCGCCTTCTCCCCGGGGTTCGTGCCGCCCGCCGCGCGGTCGGGGGATCCGGCGGTGTTCGTCTCGCACGGGGTGGACGACGAGGTGCTGCCGATCGACCGGACCAGCCGCCGGATCGTGCCCGCACTGGAGGACGACGGCTACGACGTCACCTACCGGGAGTTCCCCGGCGGGCACGCCGTTCCGCCGGAGGTGGTGCGCGAGGCCGTCGGGTGGCTCGTCGCGGGCTGACCGGTCCGGGGCGGCCGGTGACGCTGGATACCGTGCGCGGGTGGGCGAGATGAAGGACCGGATGCTGGCCGGGCTGCCGTACCGCCCCGACGACCCCGACCTCGCCGCGGACGCGCGGCGCGCCGCCGCGTTGGTGGCCACCTACAACGCCGAGGCCGATCCGCACCGCCGGCACGAGCTGCTCACCGGGCTCCTCGGCGCGCTCGGCGGCGGGACGACGATCCGCTCCGACTTCCGGTGCGACTACGGCTACCGGATCACCGTGGGGGCCTACTGCTTCGTCAACTGGGGCGCGGTCTTCCTCGACGTCGGCCCGATCGCGCTCGGCGACCACGTCCAGCTGGGCCCCAACGTGCAGCTGCTCACCGCCGTGCACCCGCTCGACCCGGCCGAGCGGCGGGCCGGCTGGCAGCAGGCGGCGCCGGTGACCATCGGGGACAACGCCTGGCTCGGGGGCGGGGTGATCGTGCTCCCGGGCGTGACGATCGGGGCAGACACCGTGGTGGGCGCCGGGTCGGTGGTCACCGCCGATCTGCCGGCGGGCGTGCTGGCCGTCGGCAACCCCGCGCGGGTGGTCCGCTCGCTGGTCTAGGCCGGACGCGACTCCCCGGCCGTGGACACCAGCCCGAGGGCCGCGCCCAGCCAGTCCCCGGCCCGCCGGCCCCAGGTGCGCTCGGCGGCCCAGGCCCGGCGCCGGGCCGCGAACTCCGCGGGCTCCTCCGCGGCGGCGCGCACGGCGGCGGCCATCTCCTCCGCCCCGGAGACGGTCGCGGTGTGCGGGGGCAGCTCGGCGGCGTGCTCCAGGTGACCCGCGGTCGCGACCAGCGGGAGCCCCCGGGCCGCGTAGTCGTAGCTCTTCATCGACGACTGGCCCAGCGCCCGGTCCGGCACGTCGGGCACCAGGCCCACCGTCGCCGCGTCGAGCACGGCGGCCAGCCGGTCGCGCGGCACAGGCCCGCGGTACGCCAACCGCCCGCCGGACTCCGCGACGAGGGCGCGGAAGCGCTCGGCGGCCGGGCGCGCCCGGTCGGGGAACACCAGCTGCCCGTGCACGGAGATCGTCCAGTCCGGCAGGGCCCGGAGCAGGGCGCGCACCAGGTCCACGTCGAAGCGCTCGGCGACGCTGCCCACGTAGACGGCGTGCCGCTCGGCGCGCGCGGCCGTCCGGGGTGCGGCGAGCAGGTCGCCGTCGGCGCCGTTGGGGACGACGACGGGTGTCCGCCCCGGGAAGAGCTCGGCGAGCAGCGGGTTGACGACGACCACCTCGTCGGCCTCCGCGGCGATCCGGCGGAGCTGGTCGGGCAGCCGACGGGCGTGGGGGAGCAGCCGGGCCCAGTCGTCGGTGCAGTCGAACACCGCCCGCCCGCGGACGGCACGGGCGGCGCGCCACTCCCAGGGCAGCATGAAGACGGTGACCTCCGGGTCCCAGCCCGACCGGCGGAGGACGGTGCCGAGCAGGGCGGCGTCGAGGCGCTCGGCGAGCGGGCCGCGGTGCCCGGGCAGGACGGTCGAGCGCTCGGACACCCGGACGCCCGGAGCGGCCGGCGCGAAGCGGGCCCGGGTCAGGTGGCCCCACCAGTTGGCCGGGTCGCTGCGCAGCCGGCGCCAGTCCGCGGGGGCCTGCAGGAAGCTCACCGGCCGGCCCTGCCGGACCAGCTCGCGGGCGATCATCTGCTCGCGCCGGATCGCCGGGTGCCACGGGTCCTTGGCCACGAAACCCACTCCGGCGGACGTCCCCGAGGCGTCGGCCGCGCTCAGTGCGGGGCCCCGTCCGTCGTCACGGCGCCACCCTAGGAGGGGACCGCCCGGTCCGCCGACCACACTGGTCGGGGAGGCCGCCCCGGACGGCCTCCCCGAACGGAGGAGGACACGGTGCCCGCGGCGTCCGACCGGCTGCACCGGTCCCTGATCCGGCGGCTCCCGATCGCGGCCAAGCGCGCCCTGCTGTACGCCGAGGCACACCGCCGCCGGCCGCACCTGGGGAACCCGCGGACCTTCACCGAGAAGCTGAACTGGCGGATCGTCCACGACCGGCGGCCGCTCATCGGCCAACTGGGCGACAAGCTGGCGATGAAGGACTACGCCGCGCGCGCCTGCCCCGGGCTGTCGATCCCGCGGGTGCTGTGGGCGGGCACCGACGTCGGCGAGCTGGCCGGGGCGGGCCTGCCCGAGCGGTGGGTGCTCAAGCCGAACCACGGCACCCTGCGGGTGCACCGCGGCGCCGGACGCCCCGACGTGGCGGCGCTGCGGCGGCTCACCGCCGACTGGCTGGACGAGCCGCTGTGGCCCGAGCGCGGCGAGTGGGTCTACAGCCAGGCCCGCCGGCTGATCCTGGCCGAGGAGTTCCTGGGCCGGCCGGGGGAGGTGCTCGTCGACCACAAGTTCCTGGTCTTCGGCGGCCGGGCGCGGCTCGTGCAGGTGGACACCGGCCGACTCACCGGGAGCCACTCCCGGCGGCTCTACACCCGGGACTGGGTGCCGGTGGAGGCGCACGAACCGCACGTGGCCACCGGGCCGGACACGGCGCCGCCGGCGGCCCTGCCGGAGATGATCGCGGTGGCCGAGACGCTGGGCGCGGCCTTCGACTTCGTCCGGGTCGACCTCTACGACGTCGCCGGGACGGTCTGGTTCAGCGAGCTGACGCCCTATCCCGGCGGCGGGCTGGACCCGTTCGACCCGGACCTGGACCGGCTGCTGGGCGGCTGGTGGACGCTGCCGGGGCGGGCGGAGGTGCGGGCGCCGTAGCCGGCGACGCGGGGGTGGTTCCCCGGCCGGACGCCGTCGCGACCGCTGCAGTGGCGACGACGGCGTCCGGCCGGGGATGCTGCAGAGCGGGGCCGGGACACCCGCGGTGCAGCGGTCTCAGGGAGCCGGGAGGTACGGGCTCACCAGCGCAGGGGGTGCGTGGACCGGGAGTGCGCGGTGCGGCAGGCCCGGCAGTTGCCCCAGGAGACGATGCAGAGGGCGGTCGTGGGGCCTCCGCACTCGGGGCACTCGACGGCGCCTGCCGAGCTGGCGCGCGCTTCGGTGAGCTCGCGCGACCGCTCCTCGTGGAGCTTCTCGTCGCCCCGGCAGGGGCAACCGAGATGGGCTTCCTCGCAGCGTCCGGTGTGTCTGGCGATGGGGTTCCCCTCGGAGTCGTGGTCGACGCCACGCCTGCGGCGTCCGTCCTCGTGGCCGGTCCGCCCCGTGAGGCGGCACCGGACGCGAAAGGGGCCACGGCGCAGTGCGCCGTGGCCCCTTCCTCACGCGTCGATCAGATCGCGCGGACGTTCTCCGCCTGCGGGCCCTTCTGGCCCTGCGTCACGTCGAACTCGACCTGCTGGCCCTCGTCGAGGGACTTGTAGCCGCTGCCGCTGATGGCGGAGTAGTGGCAGAAGACGTCGGCGCCGCCGCCGTCCTGGGCGATGAACCCGAAGCCCTTCTCCGCGTTGAACCACTTCACAGTGCCCTGAGCCATGTTCGTTCTTCTTCCGTGCTGGGGGGTGACCGCATCGGTACGTACCGGGTGCGGGGCCGCCGCACCGACCGGCAGGACCGAGAGGAACGTCAGGCAGAGACGACTGCGGACGTCCAAGAACGAAAGCAGAGGCGCAACAGCGACCGAGGTGAACTGTACGCCCTGGGCGGGCCTCGTGGGAAGGGCCTGGTCGGAGGGGCCCTCCCGGAAGGCGGTGACCCGGTCGGCGGGTGCGGTCGGCCGGTGCGCGAGCATCGTCGGCATGACGTCTCTCGGCAGCGCCGAGCCGGGCTGGGTGCACGACGCGGTCTGGTGGCACGTCTACCCGCTGGGTTTCGTCGGCGCCGAGCCGGCGGCCGATCCCGCCCGGCCGGTCCGCCACCGGCTGCGGCAGCTGCTCCCGTGGCTCGACCACGCCGTCGAGCTCGGCGCCTCGGGGCTGGCGCTCGGACCGGTGTTCGCCTCGGAGACCCACGGCTACGACACCACCGACCACCTGCGGATCGACCCCCGGCTGGGGGACGACGCGGACTTCGACGAGCTGGTCGCCGCGTGCCGGGCCCGCGGCCTGCGCCTGTTGCTCGACGGGGTCTTCAACCACGTGGGCCGCGGTCACCCCGCCTTCCGGCAGGTGCTGGCCGAGGGGCCGTCGGCGCGCACGGCGGGCTGGTTCCGGCTGCGCTGGCCGGGCGGGCCGCAGGCGTGGGCACCCGGGACGGAGCCCGGCTACGACGACTTCGAGGGGCACTCGGCCCTCGTCGCGCTGGACCACCGGTCCCCGGACGTCGTCGACCACGTGGGCGAGGTGATGGGCCACTGGCTCGACCGCGGGGCGGACGGGTGGCGGCTGGACGCCGCCTACGCCGTGCCGCCGTCGTTCTGGGCGGAGGTCGCCGGGCGGGTGCGGGCCCGGCACCCCGGCGCCTACCTGGTGGGCGAGGTCATCCACGGGGACTACGGCCGCTTCGTCGCGGAGTCCGGCCTGCACGCGGTCACCCAGTACGAGCTGTGGAAGGCCGTCTGGAGCTCGCTCAACGACGGCAACTTCTTCGAGCTCGACGCGGCCCTGGCCCGCCACACCGACGTCCTCGGCCGGTTCGTCCCGTACACGTTCCTCGGCAACCACGACGTCACCCGCATCGCCAGCCGGCTGCACGACGACCGGCACCTCGCGCACGCGCTGGTCGTGCTGCTCACGACCGGCGGCACCCCGGCGGTCTACGCGGGGGACGAGCACGCCTTCCGCGGTGTGAAGGAGGACCGGGCCGGGGGCGACGACGCCGTCCGCCCGCCGTTCCCGGCCTCGCCGGACGAGCTCTCGCCGGTGGGGCTGCCCGTGTACCACCTGCACCAGGAGCTGATCGGGCTGCGCCGCCGGCACCGCTGGCTGCACACCGCCCGCACCGCGACGCTGCACCTGGCCAACGAGCAGGTGGTCTACGAGGCCCGGGCCGACGGCGAGCGGCTCGTCGTCGCCCTGTCGGTCGCCGACGGGCCGGCCGAGCTGCCGGCCCCGGGCGCCGGGCGCGTGCTCGCCGGCCGGGCCGACGTCCTCGCGTCCGGATCACCCGGCGCCCGGGTGCGGCTGCCCGCGCACGGGTGGGCGGTGCTGGCCGGCTGACGCGCCGGCTCAGCGGCCGGCCGCCAGCTCCTTCACCGCCTTCGCCACGTACATGACCGACAGGGCCAGGAACAGCGCCCCGATCGCGGCCCGCACCTGGTCGTCGGTGACCGACGTCCGCTGGGCCACCGGCCCCGCCACGGTGTCGGCCACGCGTGCGCGCCAGCCCTTGAGGCCGGCCTTTCCGAAGGTGACTGCGTCCATCGCCGGTCCCTACCCCGCCGTCGGCGAGGTGAACGGCGCATCGGTGCATCGCCGGCCGCGGGGCGGGGCACTGGCCTGGTCATGGCTCTTCCCATCGGTGCCACCCGGAAGGTCGACGTCGGCGGCTGCTCGCTCAACGTGTGGGAGGCCGGCGACGCGGGACCGACGGTGCTGCTCGTCCACGGCATCCCGACCAACTCCCGCCTGTGGCACGACGTCGTCCCCGAGGTGTCCGCGTCCGCGCGGGTGCTGGCAGTCGACATGCTGGGCTACGGCGACTCCGACCCCTCCGGCGACCGGCCCGTCGACCTCGCCGCCCAGGCGGCGCTGCTGCTCCGGCTGCTGGACGAGCTCGGCGTGGCGCGCGCGGTCGTGGTCGGCCACGACCTCGGCGGCGGGGTGGCGCAGATCCTGGCCACCACGAGCACCGACCGGGTCGCCGGGCTGGGCGTGGTCAACGGGGTCTGCTACGACGGGTGGCCGGTTCCGGTGGTGCGGGCGATGAAGGCGGCCTGGCCCGCGCTGCCGCTCGTCCCGCCCGCGGCGCTGGCGACCGCGCTGCGGCCGGCGCTGCGCTCGCTGTTCGCCTCCCCGGAGCGGGCCGCGCCGTTCCTCGACCGCTTCGTCGAGCCGTGGTCGCGGCCGGGCGGTCCCGCTCAGCTCGCGCGCCACCTGCGGTCGCTCGACTCGGTGTACACGCAGACGGTGGCCCCGTTCCTGCCTCGGCTGGACATGCCGGCGGAGGTGGTGTGGGGCCGTCAGGACTCCCAGATGAAGCCCCGGTACGGGGCCCGGCTCGCCGACGACCTGCCGGGCGCGCGCCTCACCTGGGTCGACGACGCGAGCCACTTCGTCCCCGGGGACCGGCCGGACGTGGTCGTCGAGGCGGTGCTGCGGCTGGTCGCGCAGGCGGATGCCGGCGGGTGAGGTGTTCCCCCGGCCGGGCCCGGGTAGGGCCCCGGGATGACATCAGCGCTGGTCAGGCCACGTTCGCGGAAGATGATCGCCGGGGTGTGCGCCGCCCTGGCCAACCGGTTCGGGATCTCCCGGACCCTCGTACGGCTCGGCTTCGTGATCTTCGGGCTCGTCGGCGTCGGCGAGCTCGTCTACATCGCGCTCTGGATCATGATCCCCAAGGAGCGCTGACCCGCGCCCGGGGCGGACCGCGACCCGGTGATCATGCTTGACTGTCGCCCGTTGCCGCCCGCCTGCGAAGGAACAGCGATGTCGATCCTGGAGAGCCTTGCCGAGGCGCTGACCACCACGCGGATCGAGGTCGTCGACCTCACCGCGCCCCTGTCGGCGGAGACGCCGGTCATCCAGCTGCCGGAGCAGTTCGCCCAGACGGCGCGGTTCGAGCTGGAGGAGCTGAGCCGGTACGACGACCGGGGCCCGGCCTGGTACTGGAACAACTTCCGCACCGGCGAGCACACCGGTACGCACTTCGACGCGCCCAACCACTGGGTCACCGGCCGGCACGGCGACGACGTCGCCTCGGTGCCGGCCGGGCGGCTGATCGCCCCGGCCGTCGTGCTCGACTTCTCCGCGCAGGCCGCCGCCGATCCCGACTTCCTGCTCGAGGTCGAGCACGTGCGCGCGTGGGAGGGGGAGCACGGGCCGCTGCCCGAGGGCGGGTGGCTGCTCTACCGCACCGGCTGGGACGCCCGGTCGGCCTCGCAGCAGGCGTTCCTCAACGCCGACGACACCGGCCCGCACACCCCGGGGCTCTCCCCGGCCTGCGCGCGCTGGCTGGCCGAGGAGGCGCCGGTCATCGGGCTCGGCGTGGAGACCGTGGGCACCGACGCCGGTGCGGCGCACTCCTTCGACCCACCGTTCCCGTGCCACGCGGCGCTGATGGGCAGCGGTAAGTACGGGCTGACCCAGCTGCAGAACCTCGACCGGCTGCCGGCGACCGGGGCGCTCCTCGTCGCCGCGCCGCTGCCGATCGTCTCGGGGTCCGGCTCGCCGTCGCGGGTGCTGGCGCTGGTCGAGCGGGGATGACCCCGGCCACCGGGCGCACCGTCGCGGCGGCCGTCGGGGAGACGCTCGTCCGGCGCGGGGCCGGCACGGTCTTCGGCGTCGTCGGCTCGGGCAACTTCGTGGCGACCAACGCGATGGTCGCCGCGGGCGCCCGGTACGTGGCGGCCCGCCACGAGGGCGGCGCGGCGACGATGGCCGACGCGCACGCCCGGACCAGCGGCCGGCCGGCCGTGCTCAGCCTGCACCAGGGCTGCGGGCTCACCAACGCGCTCACCGGCATCACCGAGGCGGCGAAGAGCCGGACCCCGCTGGTGGTGCTGACGGCGGAGGCGAGCTCGCCGCGGTCGAACTTCTTCGTCGACCAGGTCGCCCTGGCCACGGCCGTCGGGGCGGTGCCGATGCGGGTGACCTCGGCGGCGGACGCGGTCGCGGTCGCCGCCGCCGCGGTGGACACCGCCCGGCTCGAGCGGCGCACCGTGGTGCTCAACCTGCCGCTGGACGTCCAGACCCTCGCCGCGGGGGAGGCGGAGCCGCCGCCCGCGGCGCAGCGGCCCGTCCCCCTGCCCGGCGACGCCGAGGTGGCGGAGCTGGCCGATGCGCTGCGCGCGGCCCGGCGACCGGTGTTCGTGGCCGGCCGCGGCTCGCGGGGGGCGGGCACGCGCCGGGCGCTGGAGGAGCTGGCCGACCGCTGCGGGGCGCTGCTGGCGACCTCGGCGGTGGCCAAGGGGTTGTTCCGCGGCAGCGACTGGGACCTCGACGTCTCCGGCGGGTTCGCCACCCCGCTGGCCGCCGAGCTGATCGGCGACGCCGACCTGATCGTCGGCTGGGGCTGCCAGCTGAACATGTGGACCATGCGGCACGGCCGGCTGATCGCCGGCGACGCCACGGTGGTGCAGGTCGACCTCGACGCGGCGGCGATCGGCGCGCAGCGGCAGGTGTCCTTCGGCGTCGTCGGCGACGTGCGCGCCGTCGCCGAGGCGGCGGCCGCCCGGCTGGGGGAGGCGGCGCCGGCCGGCTACCGCACGCCGCAGGTGCGCGCGGCGCTGGCCGGGCGGGGCCGCTGGCGGGACGAGCCGCTGCCCGGCCCCGGGGACGGCGAGCGCATCGACCCGCGCACCCTGACCGTCGCGCTCGACGACCTGCTGCCCGCCGAGCGGGTGGTGGCCGTCGACTCGGGCAACTTCATGGGCTACCCGAGCATGTTCCTCGACGTCCCCGACGAGCAGGGCTTCTGCTTCACGCAGGCGTTCCAGTCCGTCGGCCTGGGCCTGGCGACGGCGATCGGCGCGGCGCTGGCCCGGCCGGACCGGCTGCCGGTCGCGGCCCTCGGCGACGGCGGTGCGCTGATGGGCGCCGCCGAGCTGGAGACCGTCGTCCGGCTGGGGCTGCCGATGGTGGTCGTGGTCTACGACGACGCCGGCTACGGCGCCGAGGTGCACCACTTCGGCCCGGACGGGCACCCGCTGGACACCGTCCGCTTCCCGGAGACCGACTTCGCCGCCATCGGCCGCGGTCACGGCTACGCGGCGGTGACCGTGCGGCGCCCCGCCGACCTGGACGGCGTCGCGGGCTGGCTGGCCGGACCGCGGTCGGCGCCGCTGCTGATCGACGCGAAGGTGACCCGGGACCAGCCCTCCTGGTGGCTGGACGAGGCCTTCCGCGGCCACTGACGGTCCGCGGCAGCACGCCGTCGGCGCGCCGCCGGCCCGGTCCTTCCGGTGGGGCCGCGCGGCCGTGCGGTTCCGGTCACCTGACAGAAATACACCGCGACGCTTCTTAACGAGTGCCCGCACATCGGTAACTCCGCGGCAACCCGCCGCGAGCCGGCGCCCCGAAAACTGTCGAGCGACAGAAACCCCTCCGCACGAGGGGATCGCCGAGCAGGACGGAGCGCCCGTGACCAGCACCATCCGCGCGACCGCCGCAGGGACGCCGGAGGTCTCCGGCACCGCCACCACGGCCGGTGCCCGGGCACACGCCCGGGCCCAGCACGGACAGGTCGCCGAGCACATGCGGTACGTCCCGCCGGCCGGCGCCCCGGCGGCGCCCGGCGCGCAGCCCGACGACGTCCCGGCCACCGCGCTGACCTGGGCCGAAACCGTGGCGCCCGGCGGGTACACCACCGCCGTCCTCGCCCGGGGCACCCGCCTCCGGCTCACCGACCGGGACGGCGACGCCTGCGCGCACCTGCTGCTGCACCGGGCCGACGCGCCGCACGAGCGGCTCAACGTCGCCGACACCGTCAAGGTGCCGTGGCAGGCCTACCCGACGACCGGGCACCCGCTGCTCAGCGGCTTCGGCCGGGTGCTCGCGACCGTCGTCGCCGACTCGTCCGGCCGGCACGACGCGCTGACCGGCACGTCGACCCGCGCGGGCAATGCGGAGCGCTACGGGGCGTCGGCACCGGAGTCGGCGAGCCCCGCCGGACGGGAGCTGTTCACCCTCGCCGCGCTCAAGCACGGGCTCGGGGTGCGCGACCTGCCGCCGTCGATCTCCTTCTTCCAGGGCGTGCGGGTCGGCGCCGACGGCGGGTTCACCTGGCTCGGCTCGGCGGGAGCCGGGGCGTCGGTCGACCTGCTGCTGCACGCCGACGCGATCGTGCTGCTGGCCAACACCGCACACCCGCTGGACCCGCGGCCGGAGTTCACCTGCTCCCCGCTGGAGGTCCGCGCCTGGGGCGCCGTGCCCGAACTCGACCGCCTGGCGGCCGGGGAGCTCGTGGGCCCGCTGGGCCCCGAGCACCTGCAGGCCGTCGCCAACACCGACGCCGACCTCCGGGCCAGGGGAGTGCTGTGACCGTGCGAGACCTCGACCGGACCGATTCGCCGGATGCCGCGGCGGCCGCCCTGGTGGCGGGCAGCGTGGTGCTCGACGAGCACGTGCCGGCCCGCGCGGCCTGGTCGGCCGTGGTGGCCGCCGGCGACGTGCTGACCATCGTCGACCTCGCCGGCAACCAGGCCGTCGACTGCCTGCTCTACGCCGCCGGCGACACCGCCGTCCGCTACTCCGCACCGGAGACCATCCGCCGGCAGGGCCGGATCTTCCTCACCACCGGCTCGGTCCTGCGGGCCGACACCGGCGCGGCGCTGATGACGGTGGTCGCCGACGAGGTCGGCATCCACGACACCCTCGGCGGCGCCTGCTCCAAGGAGTCGAACACCCTGCGCTACGGCCAGCACACCCGCGCCCAGCACGGGTGCATGGAGAACTTCCTGCTCGAGGGCTCGCGGCACGGGCTGACCGCCCGCGACCTGGCGTCCAACATCAACTGGTTCATGAACGTCCCGGTCGATCCGGACGGCGCGCTCGGCATCGTCGACGGCCTGTCCGCGCCGGGGAAGCGGGTGGCCCTGCGGGCCGACGTCGACACGCTCGTGGTCGTCTCGAACTGCCCGCAGATCAACAACCCGTGCAACGCGTTCGACCCGACGCCGGTGCGGATGGTCGTCACCCGGCCCACCGGGGGCGCGGCATGAGCATCGACACGCTGCTCGTGGCCAACCGCGGCGAGATCGCCGTCCGGATCATCCGCTCGGCGCGCGCCCTGGGGCTGCGCACGGTGGCCGTCTTCTCCGACGCCGACCGCGGCGCGCCGCACGTGCACCTGGCCGACGACGCGGTGCGCCTCGGCCCCGCCGCCCCCGCGGAGAGCTACCTGCGGGCCGAGGCCGTGCTCGCGGCCGCCGCCCGCACCGGCGCCGGCGCCGTGCACCCCGGGTACGGGTTCCTGTCCGAGGACGCCGGGTTCGCGGCCGCGGTCCAGGCGGCCGGGCTGGTGTTCGTCGGGCCGACGCCCGAGCAGCTGCGGATCTTCGGCACCAAGCACACCGCGCGGGCGGCCGCGGAGACCGCGGGCGTGCCGATCTTCCCGGGCACCGGGCTGCTCCCGGACGCCACGGCGGCGCTCGCCGCCGCCGACGGGATCGGCTATCCGCTGATCCTCAAGGCCACCGGCGGCGGCGGGGGCATCGGCATGCAGGTCTGCCGGGACGCCGGCGAGCTGCTCGCCGCCTACGACCGGGTGAGCCGCCAGGCCGAGCGCAGCTTCCGCGCGGCCGGGGTGTTCGCCGAGCGCTACGTCGACGACGCCCGGCACGTCGAGGTGCAGGTGTTCGGGGACGGCGCCGGCCGCGTGGTGTCGCTGGGCGACCGGGACTGCTCGCTGCAGCGCCGCAACCAGAAGGTGCTGGAGGAGGCGCCGGCCCCCCGGCTGCCGGACGAGGTCCGGAAGCGGCTGCACGAGGCGTCCCGCGCGCTGGCCGCGTCGGTGGGCTACCGCTCGGCCGGCACCGTGGAGTTCGTCTACGACGCGCGGCGGGAGGAGGCCTCGTTCCTGGAGGTGAACGCCCGCCTGCAGGTGGAGCACCCGGTCACCGAGGCGGTGACGGGCGTGGACCTGGTCGCCTGGATGCTGCGGCTGGCGCAGGGCGATCCCGGTGTGCTGGACGCCCACCTGGCGCCCGGGCAGGCCACCGGGTCGGTGTCGGTGCGCGGGCACGCGGTGGAGGCCCGCGTCTACGCCGAGGACCCGGCCCGCGGCTACCAGCCCAGCGCCGGCGTGCTCACCGACGTCACCTTCCCCGCCGGCGACGGCGTCCGGGTGGACACCTGGGTGGAGCGCGGCACCGAGATCTCGCCCGCCTACGACCCGTTGCTGGCCAAGGTGATCACCTCGGGCGAGGACCGGGACCACGCGCTGGACCGGCTCGCCGACGCGCTGGAGCAGACCTCCGTGCACGGCATCGAGGTGAACCTGGGGCTGCTCTCCGCGGTTCCCGGCGACGCCGACGTCCGGGCCGGCACCCACAGCACCGCCACCCTGGCCGGCATCGCCGACCCCCGCCCACGGATCACCGTGGAGCGCCCCGGCCTGATGACCACCGTCCAGGACGCGCCCGGCCGGATCGGCCACTGGCAGATCGGCGTCCCGCCCAGCGGGCCGATGGACGACCTGTCCTTCCGCCTCGGCAACCGGGCGCTGGGCAACCCCGAGGGCGTCCCCGGGCTGGAGTGCACCGCCGGTGGCCCGGCGCTGCGCTTCAGCCACGCCACCACCGTCTGCGTGACCGGCGCCGAGTGCGGAGTCACCGTGGACGGCGCGCCGGTGCCGCTGTGGGAGCCGGTCCGGGTGCCGGCGGGCGGCCTCCTCGACGTCGGCGCGGCCGAGGGCACCGGGCTGCGCAGCTACGTGCTCGTCGCCGGTGGGCTGGACGTGCCGACCTACCTGGGCAGCGCGGCCACCTTCACCCTCGGCGGCTTCGGCGGGCACGGCGGACGGGCGCTGCGCCCCGGCGACGTGCTGCGCACGGTGCGCGGAGCCGAGACCGGCGGCGCCGCCCCGGTGCCCGTGGAGCTGCGGCCGGCGATCCCCTCCGACTGGCAGCTGGCCGTCACCGAGGGGCCGCACGCGGCGCCGGAGTTCTTCACCCGCGACGACATCGCCACGCTCTACGCCAGCGCCTACACGGTGCACTTCAACTCCGCCCGCACCGGTGTCCGCCTGGAGGGCCCGCAGCCGACGTGGGCCCGCCCGGACGGCGGCGAGGCCGGGCTGCACCCGTCGAACATCCACGACAACGCGTACTCCGTCGGCGCGCTGGACTTCACCGGCGACACCCCGATCCTGCTGGGCCCCGACGGGCCCAGCCTGGGCGGCTTCGTCTGCCCGGTGACCGTCGTGGCGGCCGACCGGTGGAAGCTCGGCCAGCTGCGTCCCGGCGACACCGTGCGGTTCGTCCCGGTGCGGGCGGCCGAGGCGCCGTCGCGGGCCGACCTGTCCACCGCCCGGCGGGCTGCTTCCGCGGCCGTGCCCGGCGCCGGCGGGGACGGCGACGACGGGGTGCTCGGCCGCCGGCCGGCCCTCGACGGCGCGCCGTCGGTGACCTACCGGCGCAGCGGGGACGACAACGTGCTCGTGGAGTACGGCGAGATCGTCCTGGACCTCGCCCTCCGGGCCCGGGTGCACGCGCTGCACACCCGGCTGGACGGGCTGCGGCTCCCCGGCGTCGTGGACCTGACGCCCGGCATCCGCTCGCTGCAGGTGCACGTCGACCCCGACGTCCTCCCGGTGCCGCGGCTGCTCGGCCTGCTGGCCGAGATCGAGGCCGACCTGCCGGCCACCTCGGAGCTGGTGGTGCCGAGCCGGTCGGTGCGGCTGCCGCTGAGCTGGGACGACCCGGCGACCCGGGAGGCGATCTCCCGGTACATGTCCGGCGTACGCGACGACGCCCCGTGGTGCCCGTCGAACATCGAGTTCATCCGGCGGATCAACGGCCTGGACAGCGCCGACGACGTGATGGGCACCGTCTTCGCCGCCGAGTACCTCACCCTCGGCCTCGGCGACGTCTACCTCGGCGCCCCGGTGGCCACCCCGCTCGATCCGCGCCACCGGCTGGTCACCACCAAGTACAACCCCGCCCGCACCTGGACGGCGGAGAACTCCGTCGGCATCGGCGGCGCCTACCTGTGCATCTACGGCATGGAGGGCCCCGGCGGCTACCAGTTCGTCGGCCGCACCACCCAGGTCTGGAGCCGGTACCGGCGCACCGCCCCGTTCGAGCCCGGCCACCCCGAGCTGCTGCGGTTCTTCGACCGGATCTCCTGGTACCCGGTGACCCCCGAGGAGCTGCTGGACCTGCGCGCCGACCTCGCCGCCGGCCGGGGCTCGGTGGAGATCACCGAGGGCACCTTCTCGCTGGCCGAGCACGAGCGGTTCCTGGCCGCGAACGCCACCTCGATCGAGGCGTTCCGCGCCCGGCAGACCGCTGCCTTCGACGCCGAGCGCACTGCCTGGACCGCGGCCGGCGAGTTCGACCGGGCGCGGCGGGCGGAGTCCGCGGCCGTCGCCGCGCCCGCCGACGAGCTCGTCGTCCCGGACGGCGCGGCCCGGGTGGACGCGCCGTTCGTGTCCAACGTCTGGCGGATCGACGTCGCCGTGGGCGACCGGGTGACCGCCGGACAACCCCTGCTGGCCCTGGAGGCGATGAAGATGGAGACGGTCGTGACCACCCCGGCCGAGGGCGTGGTCACCTCCGTCCTGGTCGGCACCGGCACCCAGGTAGCCGCGGGCACCCCGCTGGTCGTCGTGGCGCCCGAGCCGGCCGCCGGGCCGGCCGCGATCGAGCCGGCCGCCGCCGTCGGAGCCCGGGCATGACCGCCGTCGAGCGGGTGCGGGCGGCCTACCGCGCCGTCGCGGCGGTGGACCGCCCGGAGATCTGGATCCACCTGCGCCCCGAGGATGACGTCCTGGCCGAGGCCGCCGCCGTCGACGCGCGGGTGGCGGCGGCGGAGCGGCTGCCGCTGGCCGGGCTCACCGCGGCGGTCAAGAACAACGTCGACGTCGCCGGGTTGCCCACCACGGCCGGGTGCCCCGGCTACGCGACCGGACCGGCCGCCGGGGACGCGCCGGTGGTCGCCCGGCTGCGCGCCGCCGGGGCGGTCGTCGTCGGGACGACCAACCTCGACCAGTTCGCCACCGGCCTGGTCGGCACGCGCAGCCCGCACGGCGCCGTCCGCGACGCCCGGCGGCCCGACCGGATCTCCGGCGGCTCCAGCTCCGGGTCCGCGGTCGCGGTCGCGCTCGGCCTGGTCGACGTCGCCGTGGGCACCGACACCGCCGGCTCCGGCCGGGTGCCCGCTGCTCTGCAGGGCGTCGTGGGGATCAAGCCGACGGTGGGCGTGGTGCCCACCGAGGGCGTGGTCCCCGCCTGCCGGTCCTACGACTGCGTGACGGTGTTCGCGCGGGACCTGGACACCGCCGACGAGGCGATGGCGCAGATGGCGGGAGGCGCCCGCGCGTGGCCCGCGGCCACTCCGCTGGCCGCCCGGCCGCAGGCCCGCGTCGCCGTGCCCCTGGAGCTGCCGAACCTCTCGCCGTCCTGGCAGGCGGCGTTCGGCGCCGCGGCCGATCGGCTGGCCGCGGCGGGGGCGGTCGTCGAGGCGATGGACCTCGAGCCGTTCCTGGCGGCCGCACGGCTGCTCTACGACGGCGGGCTGGTCGCCGAGCGGCACGCCGCGGTGGGCGCGTTCGTCGACGCCCACGCCGACGAGGTCGACCCCACGGTGGGCGCCATCATCGGCGCCGCCGGCTCGGTCGGGGCGACTCGCCTGCTGCACGACCGCGAGCGGCTGGCCGAGCTCACCGCCGAGGCGCTGGCCCGGCTCGAGGGCTTCGACGCCCTGCTGGTGCCCACGACCACCGGGCACCCGACGCTCGCCGAGGTGGCCGCGGACCCGGTCGGGGTGAACAGCCGGCTGGGCACCTACACGAACTTCTGCAACCTGATGGACCTGTGCGCGGTGGCCGTGCCGTCGGGGACCGTGCGGGACGAGGACGGCGGCGAGTCCTGCTTCGGGGTCTCGGTGATCGCCCGCACCGGCGCGGACGCGCTCGCCCTCGACCTCGCCCGGCTGGTGCAGCGGGATCCGCCGGCCGTCGCCCGGCCGGGCACCGCCGCGGTGCCGGCCGGCCCCCGCCTGCCCTGGCCGGTGCGGGCCGGCGCTCCGACGACCCGGCTGCTCGTCGTCGGCGCGCACCTGCGCGGGCAGCCGCTGGAGCACGAGCTCGACGACCGCGGCGCCCGCTGGCTCGGCCCGGCGACCACCGCGCCGGCCTACCGGCTCGCCCGGCTGGACACCGTGCCGGCCAAGCCCGGGCTGGCCCGGGTCGGGCCGGCCGACGGCGTGGCCGTCGGCGGGCAGCTCTGGCTGGTGGGCACCGCGCAGCTGGGGGACTTCCTGGCCGCCCTCCCGGCGCCGATGTACCTCGGCCGCGTGGAGCTGGCCGACGGCTCGTCCGCCGTCGGGTTCGGCTGCTCCCCGGAGGCCTGGCACGCCGGCACCGACATCAGCGAGCACGGCGACTGGCTCACCGCCCAGCGGTCTCCGCACGGCGCGGCCTGACCCCCCTCGCGCTCCCTCCGGCAACGGCGCCGGGATCCCGCCCTCGCCCTCGCGCACCACCCCGCCCCCACCGTCTGGAGTCCTCCCGTGATCGTTGCCGGAATCGGCGTCTGCATGCTGGTGATCACCGTCAGCGGCCTGGTGTCCGCGCGCAGGGTGCGCGGCAGCTCGGCCAACTACCTGGTGGCCGGGCGGAGCCTCTCCGCCGGGCTGGTCGGCGCCGTCCTGATCTCCCAGGCCGTCGACTCCAACGCCACCCTCGGCAACGCCGACCTGGCCGCCGGCTTCGGCTGGTGGGCCGGGGCCGCGCTGCCGATCGGGCTGGCGCTCTGCCTGCTCCTCATGGGCCTGTTCTTCGCCCGCCGGATGCACGAGTCCGGCGTCGTGACCCTGCCGGAGTTCTTCCGCCGGCGGTTCGGCCGGGCCGTGGAGCTCGCGTCCTCGGTGCTCACGGTGGGCAGCTTCGCCATGCTGCTGGCCGGCAACCTCGTCGCCCTCGGGTTCCTGCTCGAGCGGTTCGTCGGCGTCAGCTACGCGGTCGGGATCGTGCTGGTCGTCCCGCTGGCCCTGCTCTACGCGATCACCGGCGGCATGTTCGCCAGCGTCTACACCGGCGTGGCCCAGGTGGCGATCAACGTCGTCGGGGTGGTGGCGCTCGTGGTGTGGATGGGCACGACGTACGGCTTCACCGCCCCGGAGGGCCTGGGCGCCGGCTCGCTGGAGCAGCTCACCTCGGCCGACTCCGGAGCGGTGATCAACTGGGCCACGATCATCGCCCTCGGGCTGGGCAACCTCGTCGCGATCGACCTCATGCAGCGGGTGTTCTCCTCCCGCAGCCCGCGCACCGCCCAGCGCGCCTGCTTCTCGGCGGCCGCCGGGATCCTGCTGTTCTGCCTGCCGCTGTCCTTCGTGGCGGTGGCCGCGGTGGCCGTGGTGGGGGACGCCGCGGCCGACGGGCCGATCCTCTACACGCTGCTGGGCGAGTACGCCCCGGCCTGGCTGGCCGTCGTCGTCATCTCCGGCATCCTGGCGGCCACCGTGACGACGGTCAGCGGGGTGCTGCTGAGCACGGCGTCGGTGCTGGTGCGCAACGTGCTGCGGATCGACGCCGGCGCAGCGGAGATGACGCCGCGGATCCTGCGCGCCACCCGGCTGGCGACGCTCCCCATGGCGGCGCTGGCCGCGCTCGTCGCGCTGCGGGTGCCGCAGACGGGCATCCTGCTGACCCTGACCTTCGACCTCCTGCTGGCCGGCCTCGTCGTGCCCTTCGTGCTGGGCCTGTTCTGGCAGCGGGGCGGAGCGGCCGCCGCGCTGGCCTCCGTCGTCGTCGGCACCGGGCTGCGGCTGGTGCTCTTCGTCCTGACGCCGACCATCTACGGGGTGGAGAACACGCTGCTGCACGTGCCCAACGGCCTGGTCACCTCCGCCGTCGACGGCTGGTCGACGATCTGGTCCGGGCTCGCCTCCCTGGCGGCCTATGTGCTGGTCGCGCTGGTCGTCCCCCGGCGGCGGGCCGCTGAGCTGCCGGCAGCCGTTCCGGCGCCGGTGCCGGTCCCCGTGCTGGCGGCGTCGCGGTGACGGCGGTGCGCGCGCCGGCCGGCAGCGCCGGTCCGGCTGGCACGATCGTCGGCGTGCGCCCCGCCACCGCCGGACGGCCCCGGATCGTCGACCGCCGGCGTCCCGGTGCCACCGCCGGCGAGGAGGTGCTCGACGCGGCGGCGGAGCTGTTCACCACGCGGGGCTACGCGGCCACCTCCACCCGGCAGATCGCCGAGGCGGTGGGCATCCGGCAGGCGTCGCTCTACCACTACTTCCGCACCAAGGACGACATCCTCGAGGTGCTGCTCAGCGGCACCGTCACCCGGCCGCTGGCCGCGGAGGCCATGCTCGCCGCGCGCCCCGACCCGCCGGACGTCCGGCTGCACGCCCTGGCGCTGGTGGACTCCCGGCAGCTGTGGGAGCGGCCGTGGAACGTCGGGATCCTGTACCTGCTGCCCGAGGTGCGCACCGAGCGCTTCGCCCGGTTCCACCAGGAGCGCGAGGAGCTCCGGGAACGCTACCGGCAGCTGGCGCGGCAGGTGCTCGCCGAGCTGCCGCCGCCGGCCGACGGCGTCCTGGTGGCCGACCCGGTCGACGACGACGTCGTGTTCCGGCTGTCCGAGACGCTGCCGAACCTGCGGGCCGACGGTCGGGGCCGGCCCGACGAGCCGCTGCGCACCGCGGACCTGGGCCTGCACGCCCTCGGCTGGCGCGGCGACTGGGCCCGGCTGCGGATGGCCTCGGGGCGGGGGGGGGGGGGGGGGGGGGGGGGGGGGGGGGGGGGGGGGGGGGGGAGGGGGGGGGGCGGGGGGGGGGGGGGGGGGGGGGGGGGGGGGGGGGGGGGGGGGGGGGGGGGGGGGGGGGGCGGGCGGGGGGGGGGGGCGCCCCCGCCCCCCCGCGCTCAT
>NZ_JBJHAF010000019.1:0-44403 GCF_054050855.1 Blastococcus sp. SYSU DS0539
CACGCGCCCCCCCCCCCGCCCCCCCCCCCCCCCCCCCCCCCCCCCCCCCCCCCCCCCCCCCCCCCCCCCCCCCCCCCCCCCCCCCCCCCCCCCCCCCCCCCCCCCCCCCCCCCCCCCCCCCGCGGCGGTGGCGCTGAGGTACTTCGACGGCACGATCACCCGGCAGGAGCTGGACGAGCTCAGCGACGGGCTGGCCGCCGGGCTGCTCGCGCACGGGTTCGGCCCCGGTGACCGGCTCGCGGTCTACCTGCAGAACGTGCCGCAGTTCGTCATCGCGATGGTCGCCGCCTGGAAGGCCGGCGGCACCATGGTCTCGATCAACCCGATGAGCAGGCAGCGGGAGCTGTCCTACCTGCTCAAGGACTCCGGTGCCGTGGTGCTGCTCTCCCTCGAGTCGCTCTACGACCAGGTGGCCCGCGAGGTGGTGCCCGACACCGACGTGCGCCTGGTGCTGACCACCAGCGAGCTGGAGTTCCAGACCCGGGACGACGAGCGGCTGTTCGCCGGCACCAGCCGGCAGCGGCACGAGGGCACGACCGACCTCCTCGAGCTCGTCGCGGCGCACCGCGGCGAGGTCCCGCCGCCGGTCGGCCTGCGGGCCGACGACGTCGCGTTCCTGACCTACACGTCGGGGACCACCGGCGTGCCGAAGGGCGCGATGAACACCCACCGGAACGTGGTGTTCACCGCGCAGGTCTACCGCGACTGGGTGCACGCCGGGCGGGACGGCGCCATCTTCGGCGTCGCCCCGCTGTTCCACATCACCGGGCTGATCGGGCACATCGCGGTCAGCCTGCTGGTGCCGGCGCCGCTGATCCTGGCCTACCGGTTCGAGCCGCAGGTGGTGCTCGATGCGTTCGCCGAGCACCGGCCGG
This sequence comes from Blastococcus sp. SYSU DS0539, assembly GCF_054050855.1. Lineage (NCBI taxonomy): Bacteria > Bacillati > Actinomycetota > Actinomycetes > Geodermatophilales > Geodermatophilaceae > Blastococcus > Blastococcus sp. SYSU DS0539. The sequence continues at coordinate 876 of NZ_JBJHAF010000019.1, forward strand.
CCTTCACCATCGGCGCCATCACCGCGTTCAGCGCGCTGCTCAACGCACCGGGGTTCAGCAAGGACCACTTCGCGTCGTTCACCTCGGTCTACTCCGGCGGCGCGGCCATCTCCCCGACGGCCGAGCAGAACTTCCTGGCCGCGACCGGCAAGCAGGTGCACAACGCCTACGGCCTCACCGAGACGACGTCGCCGATGACGGTCACGCCGTTCGGCGCGGCCTCACCGGTGGACCCGACCTCGGGCGCGCTCTCGGTGGGCGTCCCGGCGCCGAACACGATCGTGCGCATCCAGGACGACGAGGGCCGCGACCTCCCGCTCGGCGAGATCGGGGAGATCGTGGCCGAGGGGCCGCAGGTCGTCGCCGGCTACTGGGGCAAGCCCGAGGAGACGGCGGCGAACCTGCCCGGCGGCGCGCTCAAGAGCGGCGACGTCGGCTTCATGAACCCCGACGGCTGGGTGTTCATCGTCGATCGCAAGAAGGACATGATCAACGCGTCGGGCTACAAGGTGTGGCCGCGCGAGGTCGAGGACGTGCTGGCCGAGCACCCCGCCGTCCGGGAGTCCGCGGTCGTCGGCGTCCCCGACGAGAAGCGCGGTGAGACGGTCAAGGCGTTCGTCAGCCTCAAGCCCGGGGCCACGGCCACCGAGGAGGAGCTGATCGCGCACTGCAAGCAGCGCATGGCCGCCTACAAGTACCCGCGCAGCGTGGTCGTCGTCGACGAGCTGCCCAAGACGGTCACCGGCAAGATCCTCCGCCGGGAACTCCGCGAGCAGTAGGACGACGACGTGCGCACCGCCGAGCTCCTGGAGCACGCCTACGACCAGGTGCACGAGACGGTGCACCGCAGCCTCGACGGCCTGACCGCCGACGACCTGCACCGCCGGCCCGGCCCGGCGACCAACCCGATCGGCTGGCTGGCCTGGCACCTGCTCCGGGTGCAGGACGACCACCTGTCGGACGTCGCCGGGCACGGGCAGACGTGGACGGCGCAGGGGTGGGCCGACCGGTTCGGCCTCCCCTTCGCCCCGGACGCGACCGGCTACGGGTTCGACGCCGAGCAGGTGGCCGCCGTCCGGATCCGGTCGGTGGACCTGCTGACGGGCTACGCCGGCGACGTGCATGCCCGGTCGGTGGAGTTCCTGCGCGGGTTGTCGGACGCCGACCTCGACCGGGTGGTGGACCGCTCCTGGGATCCGCCGGTGACCCTCGGGGTGCGGCTGGTCAGCGTGCTCTCCGACGACCTCCAGCACCTCGGCCAGATCGGCTACGCCCGGGGTCTGCTGGGGGTCTGAGCCGGCCGGCCCGGACAGGCGCGATGCCGTCCCGGAACAACTCCCGGACACCCGTCGCGCCGGTTACCGTTCCGCCACTGCCGCCCGGCCGTTCTCCGGGCTCGTCGACGCTGGCGGTGATGACGATGACCACCCCGCCTGAGCCCCCGGTCGGGGCCGTGCCGGCCCCCGGGGCAGACCTTCCCGCGCCTGCACCGGGAGCCGCTGCGGTGCGGCGGCCGTCGCCGGTTCCGCGCGATCCCTCCGCCGTCCGGCCGGCGGCCCGGCCGGCGCGCCGGCGCGTCGCGCGGAAGCGGACGACGACGCCGGAGCCGTCGCCCCTGGCGCACTGCTCCGCCGAGCTGGCGGCCCGCCGCCGGTTGCGCGCGCTGGCCGTTCTGACGGGCGGGCTCGGGTCCGCCGCGCTGGTGACGCTGAGCGGGATCGGCGGGCCCGCGGCCGGGTTCGCGGCGGGGTCCGCGGCGGGGTCCGGCGCCCTGCAGGTGGCGGTCGACGACCGGGCGGACGCACGGGCCTGGCTGCCGTCCGAGGACGCCGGCATGGGCCCGCTGGTGATCCCGACGATCGGCGTCCTGCCGCCGGGAGCCGACGACTGGTTCCTTCCCCGGTGCACCACCCGTACCCCTCGGCGCCCCTCTCCCGCCGGTCGACCCGCAGGTCCCGGCACAGCCGCCCGTCCCCTCGCCGCCGGCGCCACCGCCCGCCGCCGATCCGGCGGGCGCCGACGCGTCCGAGGAGCCGGCTGCTGCGGCGTCGGCGGAACAGGTGCCGCCGGCGGAGCAGCCCCCCGCCGAGCAACCACCGGCCGAGGTGCTTCCTCTCGAGGGGCCACCTCTCGAGGATCCGCTCGCCCAGGCACCGCCGGTGGAGGAGCCGCCTCTCCAGGACCCGCCCGCCGGGGAACCGCCTCCCGAGAAACCGCCGGTGGAGGAGCCACCTCCCGGGCAGCCGCCCGCCGGGGAACCGCCCGTGGACGCATTCTCCGTCGGGGAGCCGCCCACCGCGGAACCGCCGGCCGAGGAGCCACCGGCCGAGGAGCCGCCCACCACGGAACCACCGGCCGGGGAGCCGCCCACCGCGGCCCCCGAGCCCCCGGCCGCGGTGCTGGTGCCCGGGGAGGCCGTGGAGGTCCGGAACCCCGCGACCGGCGGCCTCGTCCTCTCCGTGACCGTGGCCGAGGTGCTGCCGGGCGTGTCCTGCACCGATCCGGCCGTCGTCGCGAACAACGGCTCGCTGGTGGCGGTGCGGGTCACCGTGACCACCGGCGCCGACCTGACCGTCCTGGGTGGCGAGCACGACCTGGGAGCCGGCGAATTCCGGCTGGACGGCGACGACGGCACCGTGGCGACCGGCAGCGCCCCGGCCGGGGTCTGCGACACCGGGGCGACGCCCTTCCCGGGCGGTCCGCTCGGGCCGTCGCAGGAACTGACCGGCACCGTGGTGCTGGACGTGCCCGCCCTCTCGGGCGTGGTCCGTTACCAGCCGGAGTGGCTGACCGCCGGGGACGCCTGAGCCCCGGCGACGACCGAGGAGCGGAGCACGCCCTCCTGCGGCAGGGTGGGGGCATGACCACCCCTTCCGAGACGCCACAGCCCCGCGACATCGCCCTGGAACAGGAGACGCCCGAGATGGCGGCGTCCCTCGAGGAGCAGAGCTCGTCGCCCGAGGCGCCGCAGGGCGACGAGAGCGACGTCGCGGGCCACCCCTCCTAGGAGCGGTGCCCGCCGGTCAGCTGCCGGGCCGGGATGCGGTGGGCGGCGACGTAGTACAGCGTCGTCCCCGCCGCCAGGCGGGTGTCCCACGGCGGGCTGACCGCGAGCCCGTCGGGGTCGCGCACCGCCAGCACGGTGGCGCCGAACGCCGTGCCGAAGTGACGCTGGCACTCGCCGAACGTGGCGTGCGGGAAGTCCGGGGGCACCGTCAGCGAGTAGGTGTTGCGCCCGCCGTGGGTCATCAGCTCGCTGTAGACCTGGGTGATGCCCGGGTCATTCGCCTCCTCGGTGAGCAGGAACGGCATGTGCCACTGGGCGCCCTGCACCCCGGCGCTGACGTAGCGCAGCGTGTCCAGCCGGCCCAGGTCGCGCAGCGCCGCGACGAGGTGGACCCCCGGGTGGGCGTGCTCGACGGCGACCGCGACCGCGAGCGTCTCGTTGTCGTCCCGGGCGTCGATCACCACCGTCCGGGCCTCCGGCACGCACGCCCGCTGCATGACGTCCTCGTGGGTGAGGTCGCCGCGGACGAAGTGCACCGCCGACTGGTCCGGCATCGGGTTCTCCGGGACGTCGTCCCAGGCGCACAGCGCGACCTGGGTGCGCCCCTCGGCGGTCAGCTCCGCGATGATCCGCTCGGTGCGCCCGGGCCAGTAGCCCAGCAGCACCACGTGGTCGGACATGTCCAGGGGGACCACACCTCTCAGGCGCCGGCCCCGCACCGACTGCAGGGCCTCGGACAGCTGCGTGAACAGCAGGGTCAGGGTGACGATGCCGCCCACGATCACGTAGGCGCCGATGACCCGGCCGCCGATCGAGCTGGGGAAGACGTCGCCGTAGCCCACGGTCGCGGCGGTGACCAGGAAGTACCACCAGTACGTGCCGGAGGCGGTGATCCCGCTGCCGGCCGGCTCCACCAGCGTCATGGCCAACCAGCTGGAGAGGAAGACGAACACCGCGACCGCCAGCGGCAGCCGCCAGCCGCCCAGTCGCAACCGCACGAACCGCGTGAAGCGGTGGAGGAGGAACGGCAACGGAACTCCTGGGGGCGGGGGCCGGGACGAGGCAAGCTACCGCGGCGCGGCCGGGGGCAGCAGCGCACCGACCACCCGCGCGGCGAGCTCGGGCAGCAGCGTCGCCGCCTCCGCGCGGCACCGGGCCACGTCGGGCTCCACCTCGGTCAGCGCGTGCGCGGCGACGAACCCCGCCGCGCGCAGCCGCTCCGCCGGCAACCGCACCGCTCCGGCCAGCGCGAGGCAGGGCACGCCCGCGGTCCCGGCCCGGGCGGCCACCTCGGCCGGGGCCTTGCCGTGCAGCGTCTGCTCGTCCAGCGCGCCCTCCCCGGTGATGGCCAGGTCTGCGCCACCGAGCGCGTCGGAGACGCCCATCAGGTCGCACACCAGGCCGGCTCCGGACACGATCCGGCCGCCGACCGCCAGTGCCCCCGCCGCCGTGCCGCCCGCGCCCCCGGCGCCGGGTACGGCGGCGACGTCGGCGCCCAGGTCCCGGGCGAGGACGGCGGCGTAGCGGGTCAGGGCCGCGTCCAGCGTCCGCACCTGGTCGGGTGCGGCGCCCTTCTGCGGAGCGAAGACGTGCGCCGCACCCGAGGGCCCGGTCAGCGGGTTGTCGACGTCGGAGGCGATGACCAGCTCCACCCCGGCCAGCCGGGGGTCGAGCCCGCGCGCGTCGGCCCGGGCGAGGGAGAGCAGCCCGCCGCCACCGGCGGGGACGTCGCGCCCGTCGGCGTCGAGCAGCCGGATGCCGAGCGCCTGCAGCATGCCCGCGCCGCCGTCGGTGGTCGCGCTGCCGCCGATGCCGAGCACGATCCGCCGCACCCCGCGGTCGAGCGCGGCGACGATCAGCTCACCGACACCCCGGGTGGTCGCGGTCAGCGGCGCCGGTGCGGCCAGCCCGAGGCCGGCCGCGGTCGCGAGCTCCAGCACGGCGACGCCCGGCCGCAGCGCGAGCAGCGCCTCCCGCGGCCGCCCGTCCGGCCCGCTGACGGTCACCGGGTCCGGCCGGAATCCTGCCGCCAGAGCGGCGGCCACCGTGCCCTCACCGCCGTCGGCGACCGGCCGCAGCACCACCTCGACGTCGGGGCGCACCCGGACGACGCCACGGGCGGTGGCCTCCGCGGCGTCGGCGGCGGTGAGGCTGCCCTTGAACGAGTCGGGTGCGATCACGACGTGCACGACGGGCAGCATGCCCCGCGGCGTCGTAGCGTCGAACGGGTGACCGACTCAAGCCCCGACTTCTACGCCATCGAGGACCTGCTCGAGCCCGCTGAGATCGAGATCCGCGACCGGGTTCGCGCCTTCTGCGACGCAGAGGTCATCCCGTACATCAACGACTACTGGGAACGCGCGGACTTCCCCTTCGAGATGGCGCAGAAGCTGGCCGGGCTCGGCATCGTCGGCGGCACGATCGAGGGCCACGGCTGCCCGGGCATGAGCAACGTCGCCGCCGGCCTCGTCGCCGCCGAGCTGGCCCGCGCCGACGGCAGCATCGGCACCTTCAACGGGGTGCACAGCTTCCTGGCGATGCAGTCGATCGCCGTCCTCGGGGACGACGAGCAGCGCGCGCGCTGGCTGCCGGAGATGGCCCGCCTGGAGAAGATCGGTGCCTTCGGCCTGACCGAGCCCAAGCACGGCTCCGACGCCGTCGGCCTGGAGACCTCGGCCCGCCGCGACGGCGACAGCTTCGTCCTCGACGGGCAGAAGAAGTGGATCGGCAACGGCTCGATCGCCGACTACGTGATCATCTGGGCCCGCGGGGAGGACGGCAAGGTAGGCGGCTACGTCGTCGAGAAGGGCACTCCCGGCTACGAGGCGACGGTCATGACCGGCAAGACGGCGCTGCGCGCGGTGTGGCAGGCCGAGATCACCCTGACCGACGTGCGGGTGCCGGCGGAGAACAAGCTGGCCAACTGCCACTCGTTCAAGGATGTCTCCTCGATGCTCGACCGCACCCGCTACACGGTGGCGTGGCGCGCGCTGGGCCTGGCGACGGCCTCCTACGAGCTGGCGCTGGCGCACGCGCTGCAGCGGGAGCAGTTCGGCCAGCCCATCGCCGGGTTCCAGCTGGTGCAGGACAAGCTGGCCCGGATGCTCGCCGAGATCACCTCGATGCAGCTGATGTGCTGGCGGCTGTCGAAGCTCGCCGACTCCGGCCGGATGACCGCGGCGATGGCCTCGCTGGCGAAGATGAACCACGCGGCCAAGGCGCGGGCGATCGTGGCCGACGCCCGCGACATCCTCGGCGGTGACGGCATCCTGCTCGACCACCACATCGCCCGTCACCACGCCGACATGGAGGCGATCTTCACCTTCGAGGGGACCGACTCGGTGCAGGCGCTGATCGTCGGCCGCGCGATCACCGGGATGTCGGCGATCAGCGGGCGGAAGCCGGAGCAGCGCTGACCGACCAGGGCTGCACGGCCATCGCCGTGGAGCCCCGGGCAGGCAAGAGCCCCGGGTCCCTCGAGCGGGATCCGGGGCTCGGTCGCGCCGGCTCAGCGGGCGCTGGTCAGCCGGTTGTCGACGGCGGTGAGGCGCGCGCACTCCGGGCAACCGGTGCGGCCGACGCCGACCCGCTCCCACTTCTGCGTGCCCCACACCTGGACGATGGCACCGCACACGGCCAGCTCCACCTCGCCGTCGAGCTCGGCCGGCGGTCGGTGGGCCTCCACGGCGTGCCAGGGGTAGGTCTGCTCGGTCTGCGTCCCACCCGTCCAGCGGTCGGGACGGGCGAACCCCACGGCGTACGTTTCCACGAGGTTAACGATTCCCCGGCCGCCCGGCGTCCAATCCCCCTGATCGGGCGAAAACGGCTGCCCGGCAACCGACTGCCGCCGCCACGCTCCGCAGTCGCCGCCCGCGGGGCCGACCCCGGCGGGTGACGCGCTGGGCGCGCTACCGTCGGAGTCCTCGCGGGAGGAGCACGCACGATGGATCCGATCAGCCTGCTGGTGGGTGCGGCGCTGCTCGGCGCCGGCTTCGTCGCCGGGCGGCTGGGCCGGGGCCGGCAGACGGCTCCTCCCCCACCGGTGACCCCGCTGTGCGGCTGCGGGCACACGCTCAGCCAGCACGACACCGAGACCAACACCTGCTACGCCGAGCTGCGCCGCGACACCTACGACAAGCGCGGCCGCTGGTCGGGGCACAGCTGGGTGCCCTGCACCTGCCGCCAGTACGTCGGCCCCCGCCCGATCGACGAGGTGTTCGTCCCGCGCGTGCTGCCGCCCGGCGACTGATCCACCGGTTTCCGGGCATCGAGGGCAGGTGAGTCCTCGATCCGAGCCGGCCCGCCGCGAGCGCACCGACACCCTGCTCGCCCTCACCGAACCCGCGCGCGCCCTGGTCAGCGCCGGGGCGCTGGCCGCGGGGATGCCGTTGCTGCGCCTGGCGCCGCGCGGGGAGCCGCACCCCGTCGTCGTCCTGCCCGGCTGGCTGGCGTCCGACGTCTCCACCCGCACGCTGCGCCGGTGGATCGGCCGCCTGGGCTACCCCACGGTGGGCTGGGACCTCGGCCGCAACCACGGGCCGCGGCCCGAGGTCGTCGACGGCGTCCGCGCGCTGGTGCAGCGGCTCGCCGACGAGCACGGCGGGCCGGTGAGCATCGTCGGTCAGAGCTTGGGCGGCATCTTCGCCCGGCGGCTGGCCGAGCGCAGCCCGCGGCTGGTCCGGCAGGTGGTGTCCCTCGGCTCCCCGTTCTCCGGGGTCGCACCACGGCCGCGCCGGGCCGCCGGCCGCGACGGCATGGTCCGGGAGTACCGCCGGCTGCGGGCGGTGCAGGAGGTTCGTCCGGCCCGGGCGCTGCCGGTGCCGAGCACCTCGGTCTACTCGCGCTGGGACGGCGTGGTCGACTGGCGCACCTGCCTGCAGCAGGAGGGGCCGCGCAGCGAGAACGTCGCCGTGCACGCCAGCCACCTGGGTATGGGCGTGGACCCGGCGGTGCTCTGGATCGTGGCCGATCGGCTGGCCCAGCCGCGGGACGGCTGGCAGCCCTTCGTCCGGCCGACCCGGCTCGGCGCGCGCTCGCTCTTCCCCGAATAGTGAGCGGGGCCCGGCCGAGCCGCCTCCGTGCCGGGCGGATGCCAGGATCGCCGGATGGCGACCTATCGGGTGGTGGTGACCTGCACCGTCGATGTCGTGGACCAGGAGGCGTTGCTCCACGCCGGCGCGGCCGCGTGGGAGGCGTCGGCGGGCGGGTGGGCGGTCCGTGCCTCTGACGAGGGAGATGTCGCGGCGGCCACGGCCGAGGAGGCGGCGGCTGTCGCTCCCGGCCCGGAGGCCAGCATCGCCTTCCTCCTGGGCGCCCAGCCGTACCCGACCGTCCCAGGGGTGCGGTTCGGCACGTCGTCCGTCGACGTCCAGCCAGGCGCCGGCCTGTAGCTCGTAGTGCGGCCGCCCCGGCGAGGGAGAGTGCGGCGAGCCCCGCGGGGCTCGTCGGGGTGCAGCGACGCCGCTGCACGCCCCGTGCGACGCTCCGGTGATGTCGTCGTCCGTGTCGCACACCAGCGTCGACTGCACCGACGCCTACGCCCTGTCACGGTGGTGGCGAGCCGTGCTCGACTACGTCGAGGACCCGGACGATCCCAACCGGCCCGGCCAGGAGGAGCGCCTGATCGGGTCGCGCGACGGGCATCATCACCTGCTGTTCGTCGAGGTCCCCGAGGCGAAGCGGGTGAAGAACCGGGTCCACCTCGACCTGCGTCCGCGCGAGGATTCGCGCGACGACGAGCTGGCCCGCCTCCTCGCCCTCGGCGCGACGGCTCTCGACGACCGCCGCAAGCCGGACGGCACGGGATGGGTGGTGCTCGCCGACCCCGAGGGCAACGAGTTCTGCATCCTGCGCAGCGAGGCGGAGGTCGCGGCGACGAGCGGGTCCTCGGGCGGCGGCTGAGCGGGCACGATCCCGGCCGTCGTCGCGGACGGACGGCCGGCGCCAGCGCGCGGTGCCGCCGGGCTCAGGTCCAGGTGACCCCGGCGGCCAGCACGACCAGGGTGGCGGTGGTGGCCGTCTCGACCACCGCGCCGAAGACGTCGCCGTTCACCCCGCCGAGGCGCCGGGCGGCGTGCCGGGCCAGCAGGGCGGCGACCAGCAGCGCGACGACGACGGCGGCGGCCGACCACAGCGCCTCCGCGACCGAGCCCCCGACGGCGAGCCGGGCCCCGAGGGCCGCGGCGAGCAGCACCGCCGTGACCGCCCAGCGCAGCGCCGCGGAGCCGGACCCGGCGACCAGGACGCCGAGCGACGACCCGGCAGCGGCCGACCGGGCGGCGGCGTGCAGCACCGCGGTGCGGCCCGTGACCGTCGCGAGGACGACGGCCAGCACGCCCTCGGGAAGCGCGGCATCGCCGAGCACCGCGCCCAGCGCCGCCACCTGGACCAGCAGCGTGCAGCCCAGCGCGGCCACCGCGAAGGCCCCCACCTCGGGCCGGCGCATGATCGCCAGCGCCTGCTCGGCCGGCCGCCCGCTGCCCAGCCCGTCGGCCAGGTCGGCGGTCGCGTCGAGGTGCAGGCCACGGGTGAGCAGGGCCAGCGCGGTGACCACCAGCGCCGCGGCGAGCAGCGGCGACCCCGCCTCCGCACCGCGCCACACGGCGAGGGCCGGCAGGCAGGCCAGCGCCCCCAGGACGAGGCCGACCACCGGCAGCCAGCGCAGCACACCGGAGCCGGGGACGCGGGCGCGCTCGGGCACCGGCAGCACGCTGAACAGGCCCAGCGCGGCGAGCGGCCCACCGGCGCCCGCGGCGCGTTCCGGTGCGCTCATCGCAGCCGCTGGGGCAACCCGGCGGTGAGCAGCCACACCCGCTGGGAGGCGGCGGCGACGCGGGCGTTGAGGATGCCCAGCTCGTCGCGGAACCGGCGACCCGACGCGGTGGCCGGCACCACGCCGGAGCCCACCTCGTTGCTCACCGCCACCACCCGGCGGCGGGTGCCGGTCCACGCGGCCACGACGTCGTCGACGGCGGAGGCGAGGCGCGCGTCGGCCTCGGCGCCGCCGTCCCACACCCCGCAGTCGTCCATCACCCGGGCCAGCCAGGTGGACAGGCAGTCGACGAGCACCGGCGGGCCGGTCTCCCCCAGCACGCCGACCAGGTCGACGGTCTCCACCGTCCGCCACGAGCCGGGCCGGCGGTCGCGGTGCAGCGCCACCCGGTCGGCCCACTCGGGATCGCCGCCGTCGGCGGGCAGCCCGCAGGCGACGTACTCGACACGGCGTGCCCGCGCGAGCAGCTGCTCGGCGTGCCGGGACTTGCCGGAGCGGGCGCCGCCGAGCACCAGCGTCCGGCGGGGTGGCCGGCCGATCACGACACCCGCCCCGCGGTGCGCCGGGCGCGCAGCGCGGTGAGCAGCAGCTGCGCGCCCAGCACCGCGCCGACGCCCTCCCCCGAGCGGAGCCGGAGGTCCAGGAGCGGCTCCAGACCCAGCTCGGTCAGCACCTCGGCGTGCGCCCGCTCGCGGCTGCGCTGGCCGGCGACCAGTGCGGTCCGGGCGGCGGGCTCCAGCCGCACGGCGACGACGGCGGAGACGGAGGTGACCAGCCCGTCCAGCACCACCGGGACGCCCGCGGCGGCCGCCCCGAGCGTGACGCCGGCGAGCACCGCGAACTCCGGCCCGCCGAGGGCGGCCAGCGCGGTCCGCGGCTCGGTCAGCGCCGCGCCGTGCTCGGTGCGGGCCCGCGCCAGGGCCGCGGTGGCGACGGCGCGCTTGCGGGCCAGCATCTCCGCGTCGGCTCCGGCACCCAGCCCGACGGCCTCCTCGGGGTCGAGCCCCAGCAGCGCGCAGGCCAGCGCCGCGGCGACCGTGGTGTTGCCGATGCCCACCTCGCCCAGGCACACGAGCCCGTGCCCGGCCAGCTCGCGGCCCAGCTCCCGGCCCTCGGCGACCAGCGCGTCGACCGCCGCGGGGGTGAGCGCGTCGGCGGCCACCAGGTCGCCCTGCGGGTCCGGCGACACGGCGGCGTGGGCCCGCACCGCCAGGCCGGCCTGGGCGGCGGTGGCCGCGCCGAGCGACTCGCCGGTGCCGGTGGCGGCGAGCACGTCGGCGGTCACCGACGCCGGGTACGCCGAGACCGCGTGCGCGGTGGCGACGGGGTGGTCGCCGACGACGACGACCAGCGTTCCGGTGGCCGGCTCGGCGCCGGGCAGGGCGAGCACCCGGTCGACGGCGCGGTCGAGCACCCCGAGCGACCCGGGGACGGAGAGCAGGTCGTCGCCGGTGTCCCGGGCGGCCACCACGGCCTCCGGCTCGGGCCCGGCCAGGTGGGAGACCGGGGCCTCCGGGCTGCCGTCGGCGGGCCAGCGCTCGGCCAGGACGACCTCGTCCAGCGACATGCGGGTGGACCAGCCGTGCCGCATCAGCCCGGGCTCGGGCGGCCGCTCGTCGGGCCAGCCCAGGCACAGCCAGCCGAGGGTCTCCACCCCGTCGGGCAGGTGCAGCAGCTCGGCCAGGTCGGCGGGCTGGAAGAGCGTCACCCAGCCCAGGCCCAGGCCGGAGGCCCGGGCGGCCAGCCAGATGTTCTGGATGGCGCAGGCGCAGCTCCACAGGTCGGCGTCGGGGAACGTCGCCCGGCCGAGCACGCCGGTGGCGTGCGCCCGGCGGTCGCAGGCGACGACGATGCCGACCGGGGCCTCGCGGATGCCCTCCAGCTGGAGGTCGAGCAGCCGGGCGCGCCGGTCGGGCGTGAGCAGCTCGGCCTGCCGGAGCCGCTCCCGGTCGGCCAGCGCCGCGGCGCGGTCCCGGGTCGCCTGCTCGGTGACGACGACGAACCGCCAGGGCTGCGAGTGCCCCACCGACGGAGCGCGGTGCCCGGCGCCGAGGACCGCGCGCAGCAGCTCCTGCGGCACCGGGTCGGGGCGGTAGCGGCGGATGTCGCGGCGGGCGTCGACGACCGCGTGCAGCGCCGCCACGCTGTCGGGGTCGAACGCCCAGCCGGACGGGTCGGCCGCGCGCTGGGCCGCGTGGGTGCGGTCGCCGATCACGGGGACCGGCCGGGGCCAGCTCATGCCAGGAACTCCTCCGTCAGGTGCGCCCGGGACCACCCTCGCGCGCCGACCGCGCCCGTCCGTGCACCCGAGCGCAGGTGCTCCCCCGTGCGGGCGATCAGCCGGTGGCCGGCGCGGTCGGCGCGCGGGAGAGCGTCGGGCCCGGCAGCTGCGCTGCCGCCCGGGACACCGGGCACGATACTTCCTCCCGTGTCCGGCGCCCCGCGTCCGCCGGACCGCCTGCCCGGGAACCCGAGGTGGGCACCGGGAGCGGCCGGCCGCGCCGTCACACGATCGTCAGGTGCCGGCCGTTGGCGCCCGCGCCGCCCGGGTACCTGCTCTGCCCATGAACCGGCTCGCCGCGCACGCCGCCACCTCGCCCCCGGACGCGTCCGAACCGGCCGACGAGGGCACCGCCGGCGCCGGCCGGTTCGGCGTCCGCGTCGTCCTCGGGGTCACCGCGCTGCTGGCCGGGGCCGTCCCCTTCCTGCTGCTCCTGCTGCTCGTCCAGCAGAACTGGTCACCGCTGGAGACGCTGGACGGCGGGGTCGCCGCGGACCTCAACGCGGTGGTGAGCGACTCCCCCGCGCTGGTGGGCGTGCTGCAGGCGGTCACCGATCTCGGGGGCAACGGGGCCGCCGTCCTGGTGTTCACCCTCACCACGGTCTTCCTGCTGATCCGCGGTCAGCGCCGGCTCGCCGCGTTCGCCGTGGTCACCGGGGTGGCGCTGGCCGTCCTCGTGCCGGTGACCAAGGCGCTCGTCGGCCGGGCTCGGCCGGTGGTCGACATCCCCGTGTCCGAGCTGCCCTCCAACGCCAGCTTCCCGAGCGGGCACGCGATGGTCTCGGTGGTCACCTACGGGATGCTGGCGCTGCTGGCGATGCCCGCCGTGGGCCGCGGAGCCCGCCGCTGGGTGCTGGCCGCGGCCGTGCTGATCACCCTGGCCGTCGGCTTCACCCGGCTCGCGCTCGGCGTGCACTTCGTCTCCGACGTCCTCGCCGGCTGGTTCCTGGGGCTGGGCCTGCTGGCGGTGACGACGGCGGCCTTCCGCGCCTGGCAGCACGACCACCACCGGCCGGCGACGGTGGATCCGCTCGAGGTCGATCCGCACGACGCGCCGCACCTGGCGCCGTCGGGGCAGCCGGCGCTCCCCGACGGCAGCCGGACCGTCGGCCGGCTGCTGGCCGGCGCCGCGGCGCTGACCGGGGTGCTGGTGGTGCTGGGCCTCCTCGTCACCGCCGTGCTGGGCGACACCGCGCTGGGCCGCTTCGACCGGGCGGCGGTGCGCGCGGCCGTCGACCTGCGCAGCGAGACGCTGACGGACGTCACGACGGCGGTGAGCCGGCTGTCCGGGACGCCCATGGTCATCGCGGTGAGCCTCAGCCTCGTCGTCGTGGCGCTGGCGGTCACCGGCAGCTGGCGCCCGGTGGCGTTCGTCGTCGTCACGGTGCTCGGGGAGCTCGGCATCTACTTCGTCGTGTCCCAGGCCGTGTCCCGGGCCCGCCCCTCGGTGGCCGACCTGACCTCGGGTCTACCGACGGCGGCGAGCTGGCCCTCCGGCCACGCGGCGGCCGCGGTGGCGATCTACGGCGCCCTCGCCGCGCTCGTCGTCACCTGCGCGCGGAGCCGGTGGCGGTGGGCGGTGCTGGCGGTGCCGCTGCTCGTGGCGCCGGCCGTCGCCCTGTCCCGCATCTACGTGGCCGCGCACTACCCCACGGACGTGCTCGCCGGCCTGGTGCTCGGCACGGTCTGGGTGCTGGTGTGCGCCCGTTACCTGCTCCCCGGGGTCCGCGACGCGGTGCGGTACCCCCGGGCCCGCGACGCAGCTGCCGCGCGCTGAGTGTCACGACAACGACACACCGCGGCCCGTCGCCCTGGGTAGTGGGGCCGACATGACCGACGTGACCTCCTTCGACGGAACCCGGCTGGCCCTCTACACCCGGGGGCCGGAGGACGCCCCGCTGCTGGTGCTGGCGCACGGGCTGGGGATGTCCGCCGACTCCTGGGGTGAGGTGCCCGAGCGGCTCGCCGGGAGGTTCCGGGTGGTGGCCTACGACCTGCGCGGGCACGCCCAGAGCGGTGACGCCCGGTCGGGCAGCTACGGCATCGCCGCGCACGCCCAGGACCTGTCGGCCGTGCTCGGCGCCGTGGTGCCCGACGGCGGCTCCGCGGTCGTCGTCGCCCACAGCCTCGGCGGGGGGATCCTGCTGCAGCACGTCGCCGGCTCGGCGGACGTTCGGGTCGCCGGGGCGGTCTTCGTCGGATCGGGAGGGTCCGGTGTCACGGCCCCCGGTTTCCCGGCGCGCAGCCTGCCGCCGTGGGCCCGTGTCCGGCTGCGCTCGGCGTGGTTCGCCCTGCTGCGCTCCGGTGCCCGGCTGGGCCGGCGGCTCCGGCCGGTCCGGGCGGTGTCCGACCGCGCCATCCGGCATTTCGCCTTCGCGCCGGGCGAGCCGCAGGAGCTCGTGGAGCGGATGCGCGACGACTTCCTCGCCACCCGGCCGCTGGCGCTGGCCGGGACCAGCCTGGCCGGTCTCTCCCACGACGGCGTCGCCCTGGCCGCGAGCCTCACCGTGCCGACGTTGATCGTGCACGGCAGCCGTGACCCCGAGGTACCCGGCGACGAGGCCCGGCGGTTGCTGGGAGCGCTGCCCGACGGGGAGCTGTTCACGATCCCGGGGGCCGGCCACATGCTGCCGCTGACCCAGCCGGACGTCGTCGTCGAGCAGGTGTCCCGGTGGGTCGACCGGCTCGGCCCGGTCGTCGACGCCCGCCGTCAGGAGACGACGACCTCGATGACCGGGTAGCCGGCGGCGCCGTCCGGCGCGACCGGCGTCCGCTGGTCGGTCTGCACCTCACCGCGGCCGTCGGTCGCCCGGGCGGCGATGCGGTGCCGGCCGGTCGTGGCCTCCCACGGCAGCACCCACTGGCGCCAGCAGTCGACGTCGAGGGACTCGGCGAGCTGGGCCTCCTGCCAGGGCCCGTCGTCGATGCGGACCTCGACCCGCTCGATTCCCCGCGTCGGTGCCCAGGCGACGCCGGCGATCGGCCGCCGCCCGGGCTCGACCGAGGTGCCCGGGCGCGGGACGTCGATGCGCGCCTGCGTCTTGATCGGCCCCTCCTTGGCCCAGCCGCGCGGGATCCAGTAGCCGTCGACGTCCCAGTCGGTGAGCTCGATGGCCGACAGCCACTTGGTCGCCGACACGTAGCCGTAGAGGCCGGGCACGACGAGCCGGGCGGGAAAGCCGTGGTCGGCCGGCAGCGGCTCGCCGTTCATGGCGACGGCGACCATGGCCTCCGCCACGTCGAGGGCGGTCAGCACGGGGAAGCCGGCGGTGAAGCCGTCGACGGAGCGGCCGACGAGCTGGGTCGCGCCGCGTTGCAGGCCGGCCCGGTCCAGCAGCGCCTTCAGCGGCACCCCCTGCCAGCGCGCGTTGCCGACCAGGTCGCCACCGACCTCGTTGGAGACGCAGGCCAGCGTCACGTCGGCCTCGATCTGCGGCAGCTCCATCAGCTCGGCGTAGGTCAGGGTGAACGGGTCGTCGACCATCCCCCGCACCTCCAGCCGCCATGTGCCGGGCTCGACGACGGGCACGCGCAGCGCGGTGTCGATCCGGTAGAACTCCTCGTTCGGCGTGAACAGCGGGGTGATCCCCGGGACGTCGAGGGTCGCGCCGGCCGGCACCGGACCGGCCTGCCGGGCGGGAACGGGCAGCCGGATCGCGGCGCGCAGCTCGTCGAGGCGCTCGCGGCCGGCGAGCAGGTAGCCGCCGACCCCGGCGAGCACGCCGAGCAGGGTGGCGCCGCCGGTGACGGCGAGGAAGCGCCGCCGGTCGACGGCGCTGAGCGGGGCCTCCCCCGCCGCCGCCTCGGCCGGCACGGCCGAGCTGCCCAGCACCGTGACCAGCAGGTGCAGCACCCCGATGCCCGCGGCGGCGCCCAGCGCCCCGACGAGGAGGGTGCGGAGGACGGGGTTGCGGTCGTCTGCCAGCGCGGCCGCCACCCCCAGCGCCGCGAACAGCGCGATGCCGGCCGCCGCCAGCAGGAACCGGCGGCGGGCGAGCATCCCGAGAGCGGCGCCGAGGAGCCCCGAGATCGCCAGGATGCCGCCGATGAGCACCGGCTTGTCAGCCGTGCCCAGGGTCGCGATGGCCGCGCGCTCCAGCCAGCCGGGCACGCTGTCGACGACGGCGTCCCCCACCGCGAGGACCAGTGACGGGGCGCGCGGCACCAGGCCCGCGACGAGCTCGGCGACGCCGAGGGCCACGGCCACCGCCGCGACCCCGGCGAGCGCCGCACCTCCCCGGCTACCCGGGCGGGGACCGCCCGCCGGTCCGTCCGTCGATCGCACTACCTGGGGCACAACCGGATGATGTCCCCTCGAGGCGCTCCGGACACCGGCCGGCCGGTGTTCGTCCCCGGAATGTCACGGGACCGGCCCGGGCCGGCCGGGCGGAAAGGCATCGCATCGGCGGCGGTGGTTCTGCCAGGGTGGACGGATGGCGCACCGAGGCGCGAGTCAGCTGGTCGAGGAGCTCGGCACCCTCCTGCTCGGCGCACCGCTCCCCCTGTCGGTGCGCTGCTGGGACGGGTCCGAGAGCGTCGTCGAGGGAGCACCCACCCTGGTCGTGCGGGACCGGAAGGCGCTGCGCCGCCTGGTCTACGCGCCGGGCGAGCTCGGCCTGGCGCGCGCGTACGTCAGCGGCGACCTCGACATCGAGGGTGACCTGTACGCGACGCTGAGCTTCCCCGACGACCTGCCGTCCCGACCGGACCTGCGGCTGGACCGACGGGCGCTGGCGCGGCTGGCCGGCCCCCTGCTGCGGCTCGGCGTGCTGGGCCCGCCCCCGGCACCCCCGCCGGAGGAGTCCCGGCTGCGCGGGATCCGCCACTCGCTGCACCGCGACCGGAGCGCCATCAGCCACCACTACGACGTCGGCAACGATTTCTACCGCCTGCTGCTGGGCCCCTCGCTCGTCTACAGCTGCGCCTACTACCCCGAGCCGGACGCGACGCTGGAGGAGGCGCAGGAGACCAAGCTCGACCTGGTCTGCCGCAAGCTCGGGCTGCAGCCGGGCATGCGGCTGCTCGACGTCGGCTGCGGCTGGGGCTCGCTGGCCCGGCACGCGGCGTCCCGGTACGGCGTCTCGGTGGTCGGCGTGACCATCTCCGCCGCGCAGGCGGAGCTCGCCCGCCGGCGGATCGCCGACGCCGGGCTCGCCGATCGCGTCGAGATCCGGCTGCAGGACTACCGTGAGGTCACCGACGGGCCGTTCGACGCCGTCGCGTCGGTCGGGATGGCCGAGCACGTGGGCCGCGCCCAGCTGCCGGCCTACGCCGCCCGGCTGCACGACCTGCTGGCCCCGGGTGGCCGGCTGCTCAACCACGCGATCGCCCGCGGGCCCGCGGCCGGTCCCGACCGCCCCGACCCGGGGTCGTTCCTCACCCGGTACGTCTTCCCCGACGGGGAACTGCAGCCCCTCGCGACCCACGTGCAGGTGCTGGAGGAGGCCGGCTTCGAGGTGTGCGACGTCGAGTCGCTCCGCCGGCACTACGCGCTCACCTGCCGGGCCTGGGTGCGCAACCTCGAGGACCACTGGGACGAGGCGGTGCGGGGGTCCTCACCGGGACGGGCCCGGGTGTGGCGGCTGTACCTGGCGGCGTCGGCGCTGGCCTTCGAACGGCACCGCGCCGGCGTGAACCAGGTCCTCGCGGTCAGACGGGGAGGAGACAGCCGGCTCCCGCTCCGCCGCCCGGACTGGAGCGGGGACGCCGCGAGGCGGAGCCGGGAGGACGACGCCGGCACCGCCCACCCGGAACCGCCCACCGCCGGCGGCTCCGAGTGGCAGGACGCCTAGTCGGGCAGCGCGATCGGGCCGAACTCGGCGAACACGTCTCCGGGGCCGGGGTTCCGCGCGTGGGTGCCGCCGCCGAAGTGCCGCATGATGCCCCAGACCGCGTTGAGGGAGGTCTGCACGGCGCCCTCCACCCAGGCCGGTGTCCACGACACGTCGTCACCGGCCAGGAAGATCCCCCGCTGCTCGGACGGGAAGTCGTCCTGCACGAAGTGCGCGTACATCCGCTGGTTGTACCGGTAGTGCCCGGGCAGGGCGCCCTTGAAGGCGCCGAGGAAGTTCGCGTCCGCCTCCCAGGAGACGGTGATGGGGTCGCCGATGATGTGCCGCGCGATGTCGACGTCGGGATAGATCTTCTTCAGCGCGCCGAGGGCCAGGCGCACGCGCTGGTCCACCGGGTACGGCAGCATCTTCAGCGCGTCGCTCATCCAGGAGTACGTCAGGCAGATGACGCCGGGCCGGTCGTCGCCGTGGTCGAACAGGTAGGTGCCGCGGGTCAGCCGGTCCGTGAGGGTCATGCTCATGACGTCGCGGCCGGTCGCCGGGTCCTTGTCCTTCCAGAACGGGCGGTCGACCATCACGAAGGTCTTCGACGACTGCATGTACCGGGTGCGGTCGAGCGCCGTCCACAGCTTCTGCGAGAACAGGCTCTCGTCGCAGTCGATCTGCGTCGTCAGCAGCCAGGTCTGGCAGGTGACGAGCACCGCCGGGTAGCGGACGACGTGGCCCCAGGCGTCCGTGACGGCGAAGCTCCCGTCGGCGTCCCGGGCGATGGCGGCGACACCGGCCCGCGCCCCACCGGAGTGCAGCTTCGCGAGCGTCGTCCCGGCCGGCCAGTGCGCCGGCTCGGACGGCGCGTGGTTCCACAGCCCCCACGGCACCTGCTCGACCCCGCCCACGACGAAGCGCTGGTCCTCGTCGCAGTTCGTCATCACGACGCGGAAGATCTCGAGCATCGAGTTCGGGAAGTCGGAGTCCCACCCGCCGGTGCCGAACCCCACCTGCCCGAAGACCTCCCGGTGGTGGAACGACAGCCGGGAGAACGCATCCGAGCTCGCGACGAAGTCGTAGAAGGTGCGGTCGTCCCAGAGCGGGACCAGCTCGTTCCAGAGCGACTTCAGCGTCACGGCGTCGCGAG
Organism: Blastococcus sp. SYSU DS0539; assembly: GCF_054050855.1. NCBI lineage: Bacteria > Bacillati > Actinomycetota > Actinomycetes > Geodermatophilales > Geodermatophilaceae > Blastococcus > Blastococcus sp. SYSU DS0539. The sequence goes on from NZ_JBJHAF010000019.1 coordinate 19,863, forward strand.
CCCGGATCGCGGCCTGGATCTCCGCGAAGCCCACCGTCGCCAGGGCGTCGGCCCACGCCGTCGCCACCTCCCGGAACAGCGGCGGCAGCGCCTCGGAGGACTCCGCGTAGTGGGTCTCCCCCTCGATGTCGATCACCGTGCTGCCGGACGCGGGCGTCAGCGGGTTGGGGAACGGCCTCGTCGCCAGGCCGAGCAGGTCCACGTAGCGGTAGAAGGCGGTCGACGACACGGGGAAGCGCATGCCGCCCAGCTCGGCGACGATCTCCTCCGGCGCCCCCTCGAACCGGGCCGAGCGCAGCCGGCCGCCCATCTGCGAGGCCTCGTAGAGCACCGGCTTGAGCCCGAGCTTCATCAGCTCGTACGCCGCGACCAGGCCGGAGATCCCCGCCCCGACGATGGCGACCTCCTCGCCGTGCCGCTCGGGCGGGATGGCGCCGAGGCCCGAGGGGTGGGTGATCCAGTCGTCGAACGCGAACGGGAAGTCCGGACCGAAGATCGTGACCGGCGGCCGCTCCCCGTCCCGACCGGGCTCGCCCGACGCGTGTGGCGAGCTCACGCGAGGAGAGCCGCCATCCGCTCGCGGAGCGCGGTCGCGGCGGAGTAGGGGCGCACCATCACGGTCAGCTCGGTCAGCTCGCCGTCGTGGGCACGCAGGATGTCCACCCCCTGGATGACCCGATCGCCGACCTTGGCATCGAAGACGAGCACGTGGCCGTCGCCGCCGCCGTAGGACGCCGTGTATCGGAAGTCCTGGAACACCGTCATCACGCCGGTGAGGATCGCGCGCAGTGGGCCGGTGCCGCGGTACGGCTCGTGGACGACCGGGGAGAAGAAGGTGCAGTCCTCCGTGAAGAGCCGCACCGCCGCGTCGACGTCGCGGCTCTCGACGGCGGCTCGGAAGGCGGCGAAGGGGTCGGTCGGCACGGCAGTTCCTCTCTCCGTACGGCGCTGCGGAGGGCGGACGCGGGACCACCGCACCACCCGGAGGCACCTTTCCACGTACGCACCGAGAAGGGGTCACACTGCGGCAATGGCCACCTGGGAGGACGTCCGGCGCCTGGTCGCGGCGCTGCCGGCCACCGACGAGCACCCCTCGTACGGCGGGCACCCGTCGTGGCGGGTGCACGGCAAGGGCTTCGCGTGGGAGCGGCCGCTGCGCACGGCCGACCGAGCGGCGCTCGGCGCCGCAGCGCCGGACGAGGCCGATCCGGTGCTGGCGGTGCGCGTGCCCGACGACGGCGTCAAGGCCTCGCTGCTCGCGGCCGAGCCCGACGTCTTCCTCACCACGCCGCATTTCGACGGGTACGCCGTGGTCCTCGTCCGGCTGGACCGGATCCCCGTCGACGAGCTCGCCGAACTGGTGGAGGACGCCTGGCGGGCACGCGCGCCACGGCGCCTGCTGGCCGGGTTCGATGGCCGTGTCCGTCCGTCCTGAACGCAGGGACCGTGGCCGCCGGCGTTAGGAGGCGAGCCGCGGCACGAGCCTGTCCCAGCCCGGCAGGACCGACAGCCCCAAGACCGCCCGGCGCACCAGACGCCGCGTCGTCGACGACGGGAGGAACCACTCGGCGCTGCGCCGCCCGGCCTCCTGCCTGGCCCGGACGACCGGTTGCCAGAGCCGCTGATAGCGGGCCAGGGCGTCCTCGACCGGGCCGCCGGCCGCCAGCTGCTCGGCGAGGACGTGCGCGCCGGCCACCGCGAGCGAGGACCCCTGGCCCGCGAGCAGCGAGACGGCCTGGCAGGCGTCCCCGAGCAGGACGACGCGGCCCCGGTGCCACTCCGGTGCCTCGACCTGGGCCAGCTGGTCGTAGTACAGCTCGGCGGACGGCGGGCAGCTGTCGAGCGCGCGCGGAACGACCCACCCGAGTGACGTGTGACGGCTGGTCAGGGCGGCCCGGGTGTCCGACGGGAGCCGGGGCTCGGGCTCCCGGTGGACGGCGAAGGCAGCGACCCGCCCGTCGCGCAGGACGTAGAACCCCATCTCCCGGTCCACCGAGTCGGTCATGGCGAACCGGTTGCCCACCCGGGCCCGGACCTCCGGGTCCTCGAAGACGTAGGCGGCGGTGTGGCAGCCGAGGTAGCGGAGGAATCGCGACTCGGGCCCGAAGACCCTCTCGCGGACCGAGGAGTGGACTCCGTCGGCCCCGACCAGGAGCTCGGCGGCCAGCACGGTGCCGTCGGTCAGGGCGACGCGCAGACCGTCCGCCCGGGCGTCGATGCCCGCGACGGAGCAACCGAAGCGCAGGTCGACCCTGCTCCCGGCCCGTTCCCGCAGTGCCCGCTCCAGGTCGGGGCGCATGATGCTCAGGAGACGCCCGTCGAGCGCCCGGGCGAAGCGTTCGTAGTCCAGGCCGGCTCTGCGCCGTCCGGACGCGTCGACGTAGGCCAGCTCGTCGACGCGGTAGGCCAGTTCGTGGAGCCGGGGCAGGATGCCCATCGCCTCGGCGGCGTCGTAGCCGGGCCCGAAGAAGTCCATCATGTAGCCCTGCTCGCGGGGGCCGGGGGCCCGCTCGGCGACGGTGACGTCCCACCCGTGGTCGGCGAGCTGCCCGGCGAGCGCGAGGCCGGCGATCCCGGCTCCGCAGATCACTGCCTTCATCGCTGCTCCGTCCTTCCCGTACGCGTGCCCGGCCCGTGCAGGAGCCGGCGCAGCACCGGCGTGACGGCGGTCGAGGTCAGTCCCGGGTCCAGCGCCCGGTGCAGCAGCACGCCGTCGACCGCCGCGGTGAGGACCGCGGCGGTGTCGGCAGGGGTCTCCGCGCCCTGCGCGTCGAGCCAGGCGGCCAGTCCGCTCCGGAACTCGTCGAGGACGCGGCGGAGCTCCGCGCGCAGGTCGGCGTCCCGGGTCGCGGCCAGGTACGCCTCCAGGAAGAGCAGGGACGTCGGATCAGCGCCGTCGTGGTCGTCGAGCGCGGTGAGCATCCCGGCCAGCGCGTCGTCCCCCGACCCGGCCGAGGACAGGGCGGGGGCGAGCGAGGACAGCACCTGCCGCATCACCCGCAGCGACGCCTGCGTCAGCAGGGCCTGAACCGAGGCGAAGTGGTAGTGGACGACGCCGGGGGTCACCCCGGCCCGCCGGGCGACGACACGGGTGCTGACCGCGTTCCACCCCAGCTCCGGGATCAGCTCGGCCGCGGCCTGCAGAAGCCGCAGCCGGACCTCGGCACCCGGTCCGGTCGGCTCGGACGGTGGCATCGGCTCTCCCGGGTCTGGACGATCGCCTTGGTCATTCGTCCAGACGCTAGACCGGCCGCAGTGCGGGCGGAACCCCTGCGCCCGACCAGGCGCACGTCGCCCCGCGCGTCGGCACCCTGCGTCCCCCACCCACCCCGCGAAGGCTCCTGCAGGGCACCGCGCCCCGGGTACGACGAAGGCCCGCGACCGGAGGTCACGGGCCTGGTGGGAGCTCCCCCGACTGGACTTGAACCAGTAACCCTGCGATTAACAGTCGCATGCTCTGCCAATTGAGCTACGGGGGATCAGCGGTACGACCCGCTGGCCCGTCGAGAGTACCGCACGCCCGAGACGCCTCCGCGCGGGGCTCGCGAACGGCGGAGGGACGCGACCACAGGTAGCGTGTCGGCGTTCATCGCACGACACCTGGAGGAACCCCCATGGCCAAGCTCTCGTTCCTCGCCGGATTCGGTGCCGGCTACGTGCTCGGATCGCGGGCGGGCCGGGAGCGCTACGAGCAGATCCGGCGAGCCTGGGAGCAGGCGAAGGACGACCCGCGCCTGCAGAGCCTCGCCGGCATGGCCCAGGCCAAGGCCGACGACGCCGTCTCCACCCTCAAGGCCCAGCTGGGCGGCGAGCCCGAGCGCTGAGCCGGGGTCAGTCCGGCTGCTCGGCGGCGAGCGCCTCGGCGAGCTTCTGCCGGGCGGTCTCGCGGGCCACCGGGTCGTCGCGGTCGGCGTCGTCGTCGAAGACGACGGTCCACTCCCGCTCCGCCTGACCGGGCACCCGGCGGGCCACCAGGACCACGCCGCCCCGGCCCGGCAGCGGGATGCGGCGGCTGGTGACGATCGTCTGGTCCACCCGCCGGCGCACGACCGCCGGCAGGTCGCCGGCGTCGGTGAGCACGTGCCGGACCGCAGGCTGCCGCGCCTGCACGCCGGGTTCCACCTCGGTGAGCGGGGTGACGGTGAACGAGCCGCCGCCGTCGTTGGTCGCGGCCCAGCGGGCGTGCCCCACCTCGTGCCAGGGCAGCACCTCCGCTCCCCCGGCCGCATCGATCGTCCGCAGCCCCCGGGACGTGGCGACCAGCCACCCGGCGTCGCGGGCGAGCAGGCCCCACGCGAGCACCCGCTCGTCGGGGTCGGCCGCCACCGCAGCGCGCACCGCCTCCGGTGGCCGCGCGAACCGGCGCCGCAGCCCGTCCAGCAGGGTCACGACGCGAGCCCGCCCATCGCCCGCTCCCGCAGCGACCGGGCCTGCGCCTCGAGCGCCACGAGCTGGCCGAAGATCTTCGTGTACTCCTCGGCCTGCTCGACGGGGTTCATCCGCTGCAGCCGCCCCTTGAGCGCCGCCACCTGGCGGACGGTGGCCATCTCCGCCAGCCGGGCGAGGATCGCGTTGACGTAGCCGGGGTCGCCCTCGCCGGTCACCGAGCGCATCGGCTCCACCGCCAGCGCCGTCAGCAGCGCGCGGGCGCTCTCCCGGTCGCAGTGCGCGGCCACCTCGTCCAGCCAGGCCGGGCCGGTGACGGTCGCGCCCGCGGCCCCGCCCGCCCCGGCCACGGCCGCGGCGACGGCGGCGTAGTCGGCGTCGGTGTAGGCGGACGGCGCGACGGCGTCGAAGGCCGGCCCGGCGTACTCGGGCACCTGCAGCGCCGCCTTTACCGCCTCCCGCTCGACGGCCACCGCGGCGTCGTCCGGGCTGCGCTTCGGCGTTCGGGGGCGGCCGCGCGACGGCGCCCCTCCCCCGTCCCCGGTGAGCCGGCGCACCCGCTCCTGCACCTCGGACTCGTCGGTGTTACCGATCATCCCGGCGAGCTCGCGGGCGTAGGCCGGCCGCAGCGCGTGGTCCTTGATCTGCGCGACCAGCGGCACCGTCTTCTCCAGCGCGGCGACCCGCCCCTCCACGGTGTCCAGGTCGTAGCCGGCCAGCGTCGTCTTCAGCACGAAGGCGATCAGCGGGGTGCGGCGGGCGACCAGGTCGCGGACGGCGGCGTCACCGTGCTCCTGCCGCAGCTCGCACGGGTCGCGCCCCTCCTGCTCGACGGCGACGAACGTCTGGCCGACGAACCGCTGGTCCTCGGCGAAGGTCTTCATCGCCGCGGCCTGGCCGGCGGCGTCGCCGTCGAAGGTGTACACGACCTCGCCGCGGAACTCGTCCTGGTCCATCAGCAGCCGGCGCAGCACCCCGATGTGCTCGGCACCGAACGCGGTGCCGCAGGAGGCCACCGCGGTGGTCACGCCGGCCAGGTGGCAGGCCATGACGTCGGTGTAGCCCTCGACCACGACGGCCTGGTGCCGGCGGGCGATGTCGCGCTTGGCGCGGTCGATGCCGTAGAGGACGCTGCTCTTCTTGTAGAGCGGGGTCTCCGGGGTGTTGAGGTACTTCGGCCCGGGGTCGTCGTCCATGAGCTTGCGGGCACCGAAGCCGATGACGTCGCCGGTGATGTCGCGGATCGGCCACACCAGGCGCCGGTGGAACCGGTCGATCAGCGTGCCGCGGGACGACTCCTTGGCCAGCCCGCCGGTGACCAGCTCGGCCTGGGTGAAGCCCTTGGCCCGCAGGTGCCGGGTGAGCCCGTCCCACCCGCCCGGCGCGTAGCCGCAGCCGAAGTCGAGAGCGGCCTGCCGGTCGAAGGCGCGGTCGGCGAGGAACTGCCGGGCCGGCGCCGCCTCCGCGGTGCCCAGCTGCTCGGCGTAGAAGGCGGCCGCCGCGGTGTTGGCCGCGACCAGCCGCGCCCGCTGGCCGACGGAGGCGCGGTCCGGGCCCGCGGTGGGACGGCCGCCGTCGTCCTCGTACTTCAGCTCGACGTTGGCACGGCCGGCCAGCAGTTCGACGGCCTCGGAGAACGACAGGTGGTCGATCTCCTGCACGAAGCGGATGACGTCACCGCCGACCCCGCAGCCAAAGCAGTTCCCGGTGAGGATGTTGTCCTCGAGCGTGAATGCACGGGTCCCGGGAACCTCGGCGCAGAACACCTCCTCGACCCGATCGCTCCACTCGACGGCTTGCACCACCCAGTTCTTGCGCTCGTACTTCTTGTCGTTGGCGAGGAAGCGCTCACGATGCTGCTCGAGCAGGAAGAACGACTCGGGCAGACCCTTGGTCATGAAGCGCACGTTGTAGATGTCGCTCGCCACGCCGTCGATGCCGATGCGGTTCTGCTTCGCGACGCCGAACGTCCCGATACCGAGGCGAGTGCACAGAGCGCGGACGTACTCGAGGTCGTCCTCACGAGCCGAGTTGAGTATCGCGTCGCCGTCCTCGGCCACGCATCCATCGGCTGCGAAGTACCCGGCGAGCCAGCCGAGCAGGTACGAGGCGTCGTCGTCCAGAGATGGACGCTCGTCCTTGAAGTACGCGGGCATCCCGTAGAACTTCGTGACGCCCTCACCCTGCCAACGGCGGCAACCGGTGAAGTAGTGCGCCAGCTGAGCGTCCTTGTCGCCGAAAAGGTTGGCGATGGACCCGGCTCCACCTCTCGTCCCGTCGCCGTAGACGACGCCACGCGCGATTCCGAAGGGCGACGGCATCGTGGCCGGGTTGAGCACCCGGGACATCGGGAAGGAGTGCGACAGCCGGTCCCCCGGTCGCAGATCCTTCGTCAGCTTCTCGCGCCGGTCCTGCCGCAGGGCACCGGCAGGAACGAACCACCGATGTTCGTCGGTCGCATGGATGACCTTGGTGCGGCTGTTACGGGTCAGCGTCAGTTTCATCAAACGCTGGACGCCGTACGACATGAACGGTGCGTCAACCCAGCCACCGTTGCCGTTGAGCACTCGGACGGTCTTCCCGGCCAGCTCCCGGATCGGGACGACGCCGTCCTCGGTCAGGACCCCGGTCTCGCCTGCCAGACAGTGGTAGAGCCCGCGACTCGGCGTGACCTGGAACGACGGCGACTTCTCGTCGTGGAAGGGGCACAGCCCCTTGAGGCTGCCGCCGCCGGCGCGCTTGAGCTGCAGGTGCTCGCCGACGATCTCGTCGATCTTGCTCCGCTCGCGGACCAGCGCGATGTCCGCGGCCCGGATGCGTCCCCGGCCGGCCATCAGGCCGCCGCCGCCGCGACCCGCCGGCGGAGCACGTGCTCCCACCACAGCAGGAAGATCTGCTGGGCCAACGGCAGCTCGCCGTCCATGGTGATCGTGGCCCGCGGGGCCCAGCCCGGGGTGCTCCCGCTCTCGGCCACCGGGCGCCCGTGCTGCACGAACCGGTGCGTCCCCCGCCACCGGGACGCCGGCTGCACCTCGACCGTGGAGCCCTCCAGGTCGATGGCCCAGGTGCCCTTCCAGGCCGAGGTCTGCCGCGCGCGCAACCGGGCGGGGCCCTCCGGGTCGCCCGACCGGCGCCCGGTGAGCTCGCGCCTGTGCCGCGCGAACTCCCAGGTCGTCCCGTCGACCGCCACCGTCGCGGACTCCGTCCACGTCGCCGACCGCAGGGCCGCCACGACCTCGTCGTCGCGGAGCACGGGCAGGACGCCCTCCGGCATGCCGTGCGTGCCGGCCTTGCCCAGTTCGAGCACCGTCGTCCCTCCCTCAGCCGATGCCGGGTGCGCCGGCGATGCTCTCGCCGGTGACGCGGTAGAGCAGGTAGGCAGCAGTCTCCCGCAGGATGTAGCGGAACTGGGTGGCGCGGGTCTGGACCGCCGGCCCCTGCCGGGTGGGCGAGCTCTCCGCCGCGATCCCGGCGTCCTCGGCCATGCGCTCGGCGCGCATCGCGTGCCAGGGGTCGGTGACCAGCACCGCGCGCTCCCAGCCGCGCTCGGCGAAGGCCGCCCCGACCACGCGCATGCTCTCCAGCGTGTCCACGCCCTCGGGCACCGCGAGCAGCGCCTCGGCGGGCACGCCGGCCCGGGCCAGGTAGTCGCGGCCCGTCCCCGCCTCGGTGAACGCGTCCCCCGCGGCCTTGCCCCCCACGGTCACGATCACCGGCGCGACGCCGGCCTCGTACAGGGACAGGGCGTGCTCCAGCCGCGCCGCGAAGATCGACGACGGCACGCCGTTGTACTGCGCCGAGCCGAGCACCACGATCGCGTCGGACGCCGGGCGGGAATCCTGCCGCGCCGTCCACCAGATGGACAGCGCCGTGGAGGCGACCAGCAGCACGGCGGCCAGGACGCCGGCGCCGGCCACCCGCGACACCAGACTCCGCACACCCACCCGTCATGGGTACCACGCGGCACCGACCGTGCGCGCCCTTCCCGGAGGGTGTGCCGCAGCACCCCGGTCAGAAGCCGGCGCGCTCCCCCTCCAGCGCGGCCCGCCCGGCCTCCAGCCGGGCCACCGGCACCCGGAACGGCGAGCAGGAGACGTAGTCCAGGCCGACCTCGTGGAAGAAGTGCACCGAGTCCGGGTCACCGCCGTGCTCTCCGCAGATCCCCAGCTTCAGGTCCGGCCGCGCGGCCCGCCCGGCCTCGGCGCCGAGCTGCACCAGCCGGCCCACCCCCTCCCGGTCCAGCGACTCGAACGGCGAGACGCCGAAGATGCCCTTGTCCAGGTACTGGTGGAAGAACGCCGCCTCGACGTCGTCGCGGGAGAAGCCCCACGTCATCTGGGTGAGGTCGTTCGTACCGAAGGAGAAGAACTCCGCCGACCCGGCGATCTCGCCCGCCGTGAGCGCCGCCCGCGGCACCTCGATCATCGTGCCGATCAAGCCCGGCACCTCGATGCCCTCCTCGCGGTGGACCTCGGCGAGCACCCGTTCGGCGTCCTCGCGGATCGCCTCCAGCTCCTGCACCGCGCCGACCAGTGGGATCATGATCTCCGGCCGGGGGTCACCGCCCGCCTTCGCCCGCTCGCAGGCGGCCTCGGCGATGGCGCGCACCTGCATGGCGAACAGCCCCGGGACGACGAGCCCGAGCCGCACCCCGCGCAGCCCCAGCATCGGGTTCTCCTCGTGCATGCGGCGGACCGCGGCCAGCAGCCGCAGCTGCCCCTCGTCGTGGTGGCCCTCGGCCTCGGCTACGGCGACCCGCACCGAGAGGTCGGTGAGGTCGGGCAGGAACTCGTGCAGCGGCGGGTCGAGCAGCCGGACGGTCACGGGAAGCCCGTCCATCGCCTCGAAGATCTCCAGGAAGTCCTGCTTCTGCAGCGGTTCCAGCGCGTCCAGCGCGGCCTGCCGGTCGGCGTCGTCCTCCGCCAGGATCAGCTTCTCCACCAGCTGGCGGCGGTCGCCGAGGAACATGTGCTCGGTCCGGCACAGGCCGATCCCCCGCGCGCCGAAGCGCCGGGCGCGGGCGGCGTCCTCCGGGGTGTCGGCGTTGGTGCGGACGTCGAGCCGGCGCACCTCGTCGGCGTGGGTGAGGATCCGGTGCACGCTGCGCACCAGGTCGTCGGCGTCCTCGGACCCCGGGTCGATCTCGCCCTCGAAGTAGCGGACGACCGACGACGGCTCCACCGGCACCTCGCCCAGCCACACCCCGCCGGTGGACCCGTCGATGGAGATGACGTCGCCCTCGGCGACCACGGTGCCGTCGGGCGCGGTGAACCGCTTCCCCTTGGTGTCGACCTGCAGCTCCTCCGCACCGCAGACGCAGGTCTTGCCCATGCCCCGGGCGACGACGGCCGCGTGCGAGGTCTTGCCGCCGCGGCTGGTCAGCACGCCCTGGGCGGCGATCATCCCGGAGAGGTCGTCGGGGTTGGTCTCCCGGCGGACCAGGACGACGTCCTCCCCCCGCTCCGCCCACTCGACGGCCGTCTCCGAGGAGAACACCGCCTTCCCGACGGCGGCGCCCGGGGAGGCGTTCATCCCCAGGGTGAGCCGGGTGGCGTCCCCGCCCGAGACGAACCGCGGGAACATCAGCTGCGACAGCTGCTCGCCGGTGACCCGCCGGACCGCCTCGTCCATGTCGATGAGGCCCTCGTCGACCAGCTGGGTGGCGATCACGAAGGCGGCGGCCGCGGTGCGCTTGCCGACGCGGGTCTGCAGCATCCAGAGCTTGTTGCGCTCGACGGTGAACTCGATGTCGCACAGGTCGCGGTAGTGCGACTCCAGCCGCGCCATCGTCGTCATGAGCTCGTCGTAGGCGCCCTTGTCGATGCCCTCCAGGTCGGCCAGCGGCACCGTGTTCCGGATGCCGGCGACGACGTCCTCGCCCTGGGCGTTCTGCAGGTAGTCGCCGTAGACGCCCTGCGCACCGCTGCCGGGGTCGCGGGTGAACGCCACGCCGGTGCCCGAGTCGGCGCCCAGGTTGCCGAACACCATCGAGCAGACGTTGACCGCGGTCCCGGCGTCGCTCGGGATGCGTTCCCGGCGGCGGTAGATGATCGCCCGGTCGGAGTTCCAGGAGTCGAAGACGGCGTTGATCGCCATGTCCATCTGCCGGCGCGGGTCCTGCGGGAAGTCCTCGCCGGTGTGGTCCCGCACGATGGCCTTGAACCGGCCGACGACGTCCTCGAGGTGCGCGGCGTCCAGGTCGAGGTCGGAATCGGTGCCCTGCTCGGCCTTGACCTCGTCGAGGGCGTCGTCGAACCGCTCGCCGTCGATGCCGAGCACCGTCTTGCCGAACATCTGGATCAGCCGGCGGTAGGAGTCCCAGGCGAACCGGTCGCTGCCGGACTGCTGCGCCAGGCCCCGCACCGACTCGTCGTTGAGGCCGACGTTGAGGACGGTCTCCATCATCCCGGGCATCGAGGCCGCGGCCCCGGAGCGGACCGACACCAGCAGCGGGTCGTGCGGGTCGCCCAGGGTCTTGCCCATGCCCTTCTCCAGCGCCGCCAGGTGCTCGCTGACCTGCGCATCCAGTTCCGGCGGGGTGCTGCCGTGCTCCAGGTAGTACCGGCACGCGTCGGTGGTGATCGTGAAGCCGGGCGGCACGGGCAGCCCCAGGTTGGTCATCTCGGCGAGGTTGGCCCCCTTGCCGCCGAGCAGGTCCTTCTGGTCCTTGCTGCCCTCGCTGAAGTCGAAGACCCACTTGCTGGGCTGGCTGCTCATCCCCGCACCTCCACGCTCGACGACCGGCCTCCGCCTGGTCGAGATGGTGCCGCACCGGGCCGTCCCGGGTCGCCCTCCCGGCCACCGGCGCCGCCCACGGGTGGACGGCCCGCGCCGGAGGACAGACCAGTGATCGTGACGCAGCGGCGCGAGGTGCGCGATTCGGTCGGGCCGGGTCAGCCGATCCCGCAGACGCGGGGGCCGTCCTCGTTGACGACCGCGAGCTCGGCGGAGGCGCCGTCCTCCCAGCGGACGGTCACCTGCTGGATCCGGGCGCCGTCGACCGGGTCGTCCTGCACGCCGGCGATCTCGGCCGAGCCCGGCCGGAGGTACTCGGCCTCCATCCCGCTGACGTCGAGCCGGCGTCGCTCCTCCTCGCAGAGGAGTTCGTACGAGGTCTCCGTGTCGCCGGCGGCCAGCGCCGCGAGGAACACCTGGGTGACCTCCGTGGCCTGGTCGCCCGGGGACCCCCGGACCACGTACAGACCGGCGACCATGCCGCCGGCCAGCAGGACGACGCCGAGGATGCCGGCGATCAGCCAGCCCTGCCGCCTGCGGGGCGTGCCCGTGTGCAGCGGCGCCGGGCCGTCGTCGTAGAGGAAAGGCCCCTGCGTCATCCGCCGCTCGTCTCCAGTTCTGCCCCCACCGGAGGCCGGGGGTCGTCGCGATCGGCCAGCCAGCCCTCGGGCAGGGCCACCGGGCGCGGCGAGCTCGTGCGGCCACGCGGCGCGCCCAGGACGGCGGTCGGGTACGGCTGGTCGGGGATGCTGCCGAGCAGCGCGGCGAGCTCGTCGAGGCTGCTCACCATCGCCAGCGCCCGCCGGGTGTCCGACCCCACCGAGAACCCCTTGAGGTACCAGGCGACGTGCTTGCGGAAGTCGCTGCAGCCGTGCCGCTCGCCGTGCTCCTCGGCCAGCAGCGTGGCGTGCCGGTGCATGACGGCGGCGACCTCGCGCATCGAGGGCAGCGCCCGGCGGCTCTCGCCGGCGAAGGCGGCGGCCAGATCGCCGAACAGCCACGGCCGGCCCAGGCAGCCCCGCCCGATGACGACGCCGGCGCACCCGGTCTCGGCGACCATGCGCAGCGCGTCGTCGGCCTCCCAGATGTCCCCGTTGCCGAGCACCGGGATGTCCACGGTCTCGACCAGCCGGGCGATCGGCGACCAGTCGGCGGTGCCGCTGTAGAGCTGGTCGGCGGTGCGCCCGTGCAGCGTGATCGCCGCAGCGCCCTCGTCCTGGGCGATCCGGCCGGCGTCGAGGTAGGTGACGTGGTCGGCGTCGATGCCGATGCGGGTCTTGATGGTGACCGGCACGTCCCCCGCGGCGCGGACCGCCGCCCGCACGATGTCGCGCAGCAGGACGCGGCGCCACGGGAGCGCGGAGCCACCGCCCTTGCGGGTCACCTTGGGCACCGGGCAGCCGAAGTTGAGGTCGATGTGCGCCGGGCGGGTACCGGCGACGCCCTCGTCGACCAGCATCTCCACCGCCCGGCCAACGGTGGCCGGGTCGACGCCGTAGAGCTGGACGGAGAAGGCGTCCTTCTCGTCCGCGGTGGCCCGGATCATCCGCAGCGTCTTCTCGTTGCGCTCGACCAGCGCCCGCGTGGTGATCATCTCGCAGACGTAGAGGCCGGCCCCGAACTCCCGGCACAGCGTCCGGAACGCCGGGTTGGTGATGCCGGCCATCGGCGCGAGCACGACAGCGGGGTCGACGGTGAGGCCGCCGAGCCGCAGCGGCGGCTGGGCCGTCGTCGTCGGCTCGAGCGTGGCGGTCACGGAACCCAGAGTAGGCGGCAGCCTGCCTGTTCCCCCCTCCCGGCCGAGTGAGCAGTTGTGGTTCGCGTTACCGGCGCGCCGTCCCGTGTCGGCGACCACAACTGCCCACTCGTGGCGCCCGTCAGCAGCCGGGGAGGCGGGCGGCCAGGTAGGACTCGACCTGGTCCAGGCCGACCCGCTCCTGGCTCATCGAGTCGCGCTCGCGGATGGTCACGGCCTGGTCCTCGAGGGTGTCGAAGTCGACCGTGATGCAGAACGGCGTCCCGACCTCGTCCTGCCGGCGGTACCGACGGCCGATCGCACCGGCGTCGTCGAAGTCGACGTTCCAGTTCCGGCGCAGCGCGGTGGCGAGGTCCTTGGCCTTGGGCGAGAGGTCGGCGTTGCGCGACAGCGGCAGGACGGCGGCCTTCACCGGCGCCAGCCGCGGGTCGAGCCGGAGCACCGTGCGGACGTCGACGCCGCCCTTGGCGTTGGGCGCCTCGTCCTCGGTGTACGCCTCGACCAGGAAGGCCATCAGCGACCGGGTGAGACCGGCCGCGGGCTCGATGACGTACGGCGTCCAGCGGGTGTTGCTCGCCTGGTCGAAGTACGACAGGTCCGTGCCGGAGTGCTTCGAGTGCGTGGAGAGGTCGAAGTCGGTGCGGTTGGCGATGCCCTCGAGCTCACCCCACTCCGAACCCTGGAAACCGAAGCGGTACTCGATGTCGACGGTGCGCTTCGAGTAGTGCGACAGCTTCTCCTCCGGGTGCTCGAAGTGCCGCAGGTTGTCCCGGTCGATGCCGAGGTCGGTGTACCAGGCCGTCCGCTGGTCGATCCAGTACTGGTGCCACTCCTCGTCGGTACCGGGCTCGACGAAGAACTCCATCTCCATCTGCTCGAACTCGCGGGTGCGGAAGATGAAGTTGCCCGGCGTGATCTCGTTGCGGAAGGACTTGCCGATCTGGCCGATGCCGAACGGCGGCTTCTTGCGCGCGGCGCCCATCACGTTGGCGAAGTTGACGAAGATGCCCTGCGCGGTCTCCGGGCGCAGGTAGTGCAGGCCGGACTCGTCCTCGACCGGGCCGAGGTAGGTCTTGAGCATCATGTTGAAGTCGCGCGGCTCGGTCCACGCGCCCTTCGTGCCGCAGTTCGGGCAGGAGATGTCGGCCAGGCCGTTCTCGGGCAGCCGGCCCTTCTTCTCCTCGTAGGCCTCCTCCAGGTGGTCGGCCCGGAAGCGCTTGTGGCAGCTCTGGCACTCGGTCAGCGGGTCGGTGAAGACGCCGACGTGACCGGAGGCCACCCACGTCTGGCGCGGCAGGATCACCGAGGAGTCCAGGCCGACGATGTCGTCCCGGCTCTGGACGACGGTGCGCCACCACTGCTTCTTGATGTTCTCCTTGAGCTCGACGCCCAGCGGACCGTAGTCCCAGGCGGAGCGGGTACCGCCGTAGATCTCCCCGGACGGGAAGACGAAGCCCCGGCGCTTGCAGAGGTTCACGACCTTGTCGAGGCGGGCGGGGTCGTGCTTGGCGGTGCTGTCGCTCACGGCGAGAGGCTCCATCCGGCTGGCGGTCGGCGGTTGACCCGTCCACGGTAGTTGGCGGCCGTCCGGCCTCCTCAGTCGGTGACCGCGGCCGGTTCCTCCGCGGCGGCGGACGCCGGGTCGGGGCCGAACCGCAGCGCGAGCGCGGCCCGGATCTCGGCGTGCCGCACGAGGAAGGCCCGCTCGTCGAGGCGCTTGCGGCGCAGCCAGCCGGTGACCTCGTCGTTGCACTTGCTGGCGTTGCACGAGCGGCAGGCCGGCGCGATGTTGTCCAGGGTGTACCGGCCGCCGCGGGACAGGGCCTGCACGCAGTCCCGCTGCAGCGGGGTGCCGGTCGCCCCGCAGTAGGCGCACCCACCCCAGGCCGCCTGCAGCGCGCTCCACTGCTCGGCGCTCAGGTCGTGCTCGACCGCGTCCATGCGGCGCTTGCGACGGCGGGCGTACCGGGCGGTGCGGGTGCGGCTGGCCACCTCACCGACCGTAGGCGCTGACCCTCAGTCGGTCAGGTAGACACCCGGCTCGTCGACGGCGTGCACCCAGACCGGTGCGCCGGCGATCTTGACCTCGGCGGCCGACAGCGCCCGGCGGTAGGAGCCGACGCCGTCCCAGCGGGTCACCAGCGCCCAGAGCCCGGGGTCGTCGGCCGAGCGGCCCAGTTCGCCGTCCCGGAAGCCCGGCCGGCCGGCGAGCGCGGCCAGCAACCGGGTCACCTCGTCGGCCAGGCCCGGCGCGTCCGCCGCCGTCACCCGCAGCCGTGTCACCGCGAACACCCCTGCTCCCCTCGTCCGGCCTGCGCAGACGCTCCCACGCGGGCCTGTCACCATGGACGCATGGTCCGCACCACCCGGCAGCGCGCCGCCGTCCGAGCCGTGTTCGCAGACCTCGACGGCTTCCACAGCGCGCAGGAGGTGCACGCGCGGCTCCGCGACGCCGGCGACTCCGTCGGGCTGTCCACGGTCTACCGCGCCGTCCAGTCGCTGGCCGACGACGGCGAGCTGGACTCGATCCGCACCGACACCGGCGAGGCGCTGTACCGCCGGTGCAGCCCCCAGCACCACCACCACCTGGTGTGCCGCGACTGCGGCCGCACCGTGGAGGTGGCCGGCCCCGCCGTCGAGGCGTGGGCCGACCGCGTCGCCGCCGAGCACGGCTTCGCCGACGTCAGCCACACCCTGGAGATCTTCGGCACCTGCGCCACCTGCCGGGACGCGGCGGCCGGCCGGACGGACGCCTCCCCGGAGCGCTCCACCGCCTGAGCGCGGGGCACGCTCCGCGCCGGCCGGACGTCAGCGCGGCCCGAAGCGGGCGCGCAGTGCCTGCTTGTCCGGCTTGCCGACCTGCGTGAGCGGCAGCTCGGACACGAACTCCACCCGCTTGGGCGCCTGTACCGGCCCCTTCCGCTCGCGGACCAGCGCGATGATCTCCTCGGCCGCCACGGCGGCACCAGGACGGGGGACGACGACCGCCACGACCACCTCGCCCCAGCGCGCGTCCGGCACGCCGACGACCGCCACGCCGCCGACCGCGGGATGCGCGGCCACGACGTCCTCGACCTCGCGCGGGAACACGTTGAACCCGCCGGTGACGACCATGTCCTTCTTCCGGTCGACGATGGTGAGGATGCCGTCGGCGTCCCGCACCGCGACGTCGCCGGTGTGCAGCCAGCCGCCGGCGAAGGCGGCCGCCGTCTCGGCCGGCTTGCCCAGGTACTCGCGCATGGTGAGCGGCCCCCGGACGCAGATCTCCCCCGGGAGCCCGTCGGGGACCGGGCGGCAGTCGTCGTCGAGCAGCTCGACGTGCACCCACGGCACCGGCCGGCCGCAGGCGGCCAGCCGCCCCGGGACCGTCGGGTCGTGGTCGGCACGGCGCAGCACCGTCAGGGTCATCGGTGCTTCGGCCTGGCCGTAGAACTGCGCGAAGACCGGACCGATCCGCGCCATCGCCTCCCGGAGCCGGCTGGGCGCCATCGCCGACGCCCCGTAGAAGACGGTCTCCAAGCTGGACAGGTCGAACCGGTCGAGCCGGGGGTGGTCCAGGAGCGCGTAGATCATCGTCGGCACCAGCATCACCGAGGTGATCCGGTGGGTCTCGATCGCGGCGAGCACCTGCTCGGCGTCGAAGCGCGGCAGCACCCACAGCGACCCGGCCCGCAGGAGGACCGGCAGCACCGCGGTGCCCCCGGCGTGGCTCAGCGGGGCGCAGACCAGGTGCCTCGGCTGGTGCGGCCACTCCCACTCGGTGGTCATCAGCTGGGTGACGGCGGCACGGGAGGCGAAGGTGTGGACGACGCCCTTGGGCCGCCCCGTCGTCCCGCCGGTGTAGGAGAGCCGCTGCACGGCTGCGGGGTCGGCGGCGGGGGCGTGCAGCGGGCGCGGCGTCATCGTCGCCGCGTCCGCCACCAGGTCGGCTCCTCGCTCGCTCGGGCCGAGGGCGATGAGCCGGAGCCCGGGATGGCGGGCGGCGAGCTCGACCACCCGGTCGCCGTGGGCGGCGGGGTCGAAGACCAGCGCGTCCGCCCCCGAGTCGGCCAGCACGTAGGCGTGGTCCTCCAGCGACCCCAGGGGGTGCAGGGAGGTGCTGGTCGAGCCGACGAGCAGCTCGGCGCACATGAGGGCCACCAGCTCCGGGCTGTTGGGCGCCAGCGTCGCCAGCACGGTGCCCGGGCCGACCCCGAGGGACCGCAACGCCTGCTCGTACCGGCTGACGAGCCCGGCCAGCTCCCGGGCGGTCAGCACCCTCCCGTCGATGTGCAGTGCGGGCCGGTCCCCCGCCCGGCCCAGGGCGGTGACGAGCATGTCGGCCATGAGCACCGGGCGGTGGACGCCCGCCGGGCCGGCGGGCGGGCGCTGCCCATCGCTGCCGACGGCCGGCGACTCGGGCACGTCGGTCCACCTCCCTCCGGGCGCGGCACCCGGAGGGCCGGGAGCGGTGTCGTCCGCCCCCGGGAACTCAACCAGCCCGGCCGGCCGGCTGACCACGACCGGTTGGCGAAGGCACCGATAGCCGCTTCCTATGGGAGCCGCAGCGCCGCGGTGCCCGCCTGCCCGCCGGTTAGGGTGCGCGCGTGGACCTGCGGCTCGTCGAGTACTTCGTCGCCGTCGTCGACCACGGGGGCATCACCAAGGCCGCCACGGCTCTCTACATCGCCCAGCCGTCGCTGTCCCAGGCCATCCGGAGCCTCGAACGCCAGCTCGGGGTCACCCTGTTCGACCGGGTGGGCCGGCAGATGGTGCTCACGCCGGCCGGCATCGCGTTCGAGGTGCCGGCCCGCCGGGTGCTGCAGACCACCGCCCGTGCCCGCGCCCGGGTGGAGGCGGTCCGCCGGCTGCAGGCCGGCCGCCTGTCGCTGGCCGCGCTGTCCACCCTGGCGGTGGATCCGCTCCCGCAGCTGGTCAGCCGGCTGCGCCGGCGCCATCCGGGCATCCAGGTGCACGTGTCCGACCCCGGTGGCCCGGTCGACATCGAGAACGCGGTCCGCCAGGGGCGCGCCGAGATCGGCCTCACCGAGCTGCCCACCCGGAGCGAGTCCCTCGAGTCGCGGACGCTCGGCACCCAGCGGATCGCCCTGGTGCTCCCGCCCGCGCTGGCCGAGCACCTGCCCGACCCGGTGCCACTCGCGGCGGTGGCGGACCTGCCCCTGGTCCTGCAGTCCCCGGCCCCTTCGAACCGGTCGGCGATCGACGAGGCCGTCGAGCGCGCCGCCGCGAACGTCGTCGTCCGCTCGGCACACCGTCAGGCCGTCTGGCAGCTGGTCATGGCCGGCGCCGGCGCCACGCTGCTCCCCCGCTCCATCGCCGAACAGGAGCTCTCCGGGGTCGTGGTGCGGGACACGGTGCCCGAGATCCGGCGCACCACGGCCCTGGTCTTCCGGCCCGGCCCGCTGTCCCCCGCCGGGTGCGCCTTCCTGCAGGCGGCCGGGGTCAGCCCGCCGTCGTCCTGAGCTGCGCGACCTCGAGGAACGCCCGCCCCAGCGTGGAGATCGACTGCGGGCTGTAGACGAGGCCGAACGGACGGCTCAGCGGCGGGTCGAACGCGCGGATCACGGCCCCGCGCTTCCGGGCCGCCTCCGCCGTGCTGCGCTCCAGGAAGGTCCCGCCGACACCGGCGAGCACGAAGGCCAGCCGGGCCTCCCGGTGCTCCACCACGGCGGACGGCGGCTGCAGCCGGCCGGCGCGGGCGAGCGCGGCACGGATCTCCGCGGCGTGCCCGCTCCCCTCCGGCACGGTCACCAGCGGGATCTCCGGCATGTCCGTCCAGGCCATCGGGTCCCGCTCCGGGACCTGGTCGGCGTACTGCGGGGGCAGCGCGATCCAGTACTCCTGGCTCCCCAGCCCGAGCAGCGACAGCGGCTCGTCACGGGGCCGCTGCTCCGGCCCGGTGTCCAGGGGGAAGTGCGTCACGACGATGTCGCTGTGGCCCTCCCGCAGGGTCGCCGCCGCGGCCGCCTCCTCCTGCAGGAAGCCGAGCGTGATCGACACCTTGGGGTAGAGGCGGCGGAAGTCGGCGATGCACTGCGTGAGCACCCCGCCGGCCAGCGAGGGGATGGCGGCGATCTCCAGCGTGCCGCGCACCTGCCCCTCGCCGTCGCGGACCGAGCTCTCCGCCGCCGAGATGTCCCGGAGGATCTGCCGGGCCGGTCCGACGAGCGCGTGCGCGGCCGAGGTCGCCACCATGCCACGGCCGATCCGGTGGAAGAGCGGGACCCCGAGGTCCCGCTCCATCGCCCGGATGGCCTGGGAGATGGTGGGCTGGGCCACCCCCAGGCTGCTGGCCGCGGCGTTGATGCTGGTGTGCTCCAGCACCGCGAGGAAGTACTGCAGCCGCTGCAGGTCCATGGCTGCGAACCCTAGGGCCCGCCCGCACCGGCACCCGCCGGCCGGGTCTCCGGCCGGGTCACCGGAGCACCGCGGCCGGTCCGGTCAGCGCGGCGCCATCCGGATCGCGCCGTCGAGCCGGATGGTCTCGCCGTTGAGGTAGCCGTTCTCCAGGATCTGGGTGGCGAGCAGGGCGAACTCCGAGGTGTGCCCGAGTCGGGCCGGGTTGGGCACGGTCGCCTCCAGCGAGGCCCGGACGTCCTCGCGCAGCCGGGCGAGCAGCGGGGTGTCCATGATCCCCGGCGCGATCGTGCAGACCCGGATCGCCTTGCTGGCCAGGTCGCGCGCGGCGTTCAGGGTCATCCCGACGATCGCCGCCTTGGAGGCGGTGTAGGGCATCTGGCCGATCTGCCCCTCGTAGGCGGCGACCGAAGCGGTCAGCACGATGGCCCCCCGCTCCCCGTCCACCGCGTCGTTGCGCGCCATCCGCGCCGCTCCGAGCCGCAGCGCGTTGAAGGACCCGGTGACGTTGAGCTTGATGACCCACTCGAAGTCCTCGAGGGAGCCCGGCTCGCCCTCCTTGTCGAGGACGCGCACCTTGCGCCCGGCGCCGGCGCAGTGCACGAGCCCGCGCAGGGGGCCGTCCGCGCACGCGGCGTCGAGCGCGGCGGCGAACTGGTCGCTGTCGGTGACGTCGGCCGGGACGAACCGGGCGGCGGCGCCGAGGTCGGCGGCCACCTCCTCCCCCGCGGAGCTGGGCAGGTCGATGATCGTCACGTGGCCGCCGGCGGCGACCAGCCGCTGGGCGGTGGCCAGGCCGAGGCCCGAGGCCCCGCCGGTGACGGCGGTGGTGAGTCCGTGGAGCTGCATCGGTGCTGGAGTCCTCTCGGGGGAGCCGAGCTCAGAGGAGCTCGAGGATGGTGGCGTTGGCCTGGCCGCCGGCCTCGCACATGGTCTGCAGGCCGTAGCGGATGCCCTGGTCCTTCATGTGGTGCACCAGCCGGGTCATCAGGACCCCGCCGGAGGCGCCGAGCGGGTGCCCGACCGCGATGGCGCCGCCGAGCGGGTTCAGCACCTCGTCGGGCACCCCGAACTCCGCCTGCCAGGCGAGCGGGACGGGCGCGAACGCCTCGTTCACCTCGTAGGCCCCGATGTCGGCCGGCGACAGCCCGGACTTCTTCAGCGCCTTGTGCGTCGCGGCGATCGGCGCGGTCAGCATGATCACCGGGTCCTCGGCGGCCAGCGCGACGGTGTGCACCCGGGCGATCGGCGTCAGCCCGAGCCGCTGCGCGGTCTCGCTGCTGGTCACCAGCGTCGCCGCGGCGCCGTCGGAGATCTGCGAGGAGTTGCCGGCGGTGATGACGCCGTCCTCCCGGAAGGCGGTGCGCAGCGTGGCGAGCTTCTCCACCGTCGACCCGCGGCGGATGCCCTCGTCGGCCTCCAGCCCGGCCAGTGGCGCCAGCTGGCCGGCCAGCGCACCGGAGTCGACCGCCGCGGCGGCGCGCTCGTGCGAGCGGGCCGAGTACTCGTCGAGGCGGGTGCGGCCCAGGGCCCACTTCTCGGCCACCATCTCGGCGCCGATGCCCTGGTTGAACCCGGGGACGCCGTAGCGCTCCAGCACGCTGTCCGGGTACTGCGCGGCGCCCTGGGCGTTGGACCCCATCGGGACCCGGGTCATCGACTCCACCCCGCCGGCGACGACGACGTCGTAGTGCCCGGCCACCACGCCGGCCGCCGCGAAGTGGACCGCCTGCTGCCCCGATCCGCAGCGGCGGTCGACCGCCGTGCTGGGCACCGAGTCCGGCCAGCCTGCGGCCAGCACGCCGACCCGGCCGATGTTGCCGGACTGCTCCGCGACCTGGCTCACGCAGCCCCAGACGACGTCGTCGACGAGCGCGGGGTCGAGGCCGTTCCGCTGCACGAGCGCGTTGAGCACGTGCGCGGTGAGCTCACCGGGGTGGATGTCGGCGTAGGCGCCGTTGCGCTTGCCGACGGGGGTACGGACGGCATCGACGATGACTGCATCTCGCATGGGGGGTCTCCTCGGTCGCGGCCGACGCCGCGAGCTCGTGGCGCCCCGCGGAGGCGGGCGCCCGTCTACCTGGATGACGGAACCACGCCCCCGCGCCCGGGCACAAAGACGTGTTGGTGAAAGCAGCCATAGCCCGCACCTATGGAGCGGGCCGGTCTCAGACGACGGGGGCCAGACCTCCGTCGACGTTGATCGCGGCCCCGCTGACGTAGCCCGCGCGCGGGGACAGCAGGAAGGCGGCCAGGTCACCGAACTCCTCGGCGCGACCGGCCCGGCCGAGCGGCACGCCGAGCTGTCCGGCCCGGCGGGCCATGAGCTCCTCGACCGGTTCGTCGCGCGCCCGGGCCTGGCGCACCCACTGGTCGCTCTCGATGTAGCCGACCAGGAGGGCGTTGACCCGGATGCCGTAGCGGCCCAGGTCCTTGGACAGCGTCTTGGTGAGGACCATCCCGGCGCCGCGGGACAGCGAGCTGGGCATCGACGCCGCCGCCGGCGCCTTGGCGTGCGTGCTGAGCACGTTGAGGATCGATCCGCGGGTGCGCTTGAGGTGCGGCAGCGCCAGCCGGACCGCGCGGATGGCGGCGAAGACCTTCAGCTCGAGGTCGGCGCCCCACTCGTCGTCCCCGATGTCCTCGAACGGCTTGCCGGCGTGCACCCCGGCGTTGTTGACCAGGCCGTCCAGCCGGCCCCACCGGTCGGTGACCGCCGTGACGGCGTCGGCGAGGGCGCCCGGGTCGGTGACGTCGGCGCAGAGGGCCTCGACCTCCCCGCCGTGCCGGGCGAGGCGGTCGGCGGTCGCGTCGAGGGTGGCCCGGGTGCGGCCGCAGATCGCGACCCGGGCGCCCTCCCGGGCGAGGCGGTCCGCGGTGGCGGCACCCAGGCCGGTGGAGCCACCGGTGACGAAGTAGACGTGGTCCTGGATCTCGAGATCCACGGGCCCTCCTCGGGCTGGTCGGGTCAGGACGGGGCCGGTCCCCGGAGGCCGAACTCGGCCAGCACCGCGTCGGTGTGCTCCCCCAGCGCGGGCACCGGCCCGGGGGCGGGCTGGAAGTCACCGCCGCCGGGCAGCCCCGGCCACGGCAACGGGCGTCCGGCGTGGTCCAGCTCGGCGAACAGCCCGGTGTGCCGGGCCTGCGGGTGCGTGCGCACGTCGTCGGGCGTGCGCACCTTGCTGATCAGCACGTCCGACGACGCCAGCGCCAGTTCCCACTCGTCCGCGGTGCGGTGCGCGAGGGTCTCCGCCAGGCGCGCGTGCAGGTCCTCGCGACGGCGCAGCCGGCCGACGTTCGTGGCGAGCTCCTCGTCCGCCAGCCAGTCGTCGAACCGCAGCGCCCCGGCCAGCCGGGTGAACATCACGTCGGTGAGGGCCCCGACGTACAGGTGGCCGTCGGCGGTCTCGAACACCCCGCTGGGTGCGGCGAAGGAACGGACCTCGCCGGCGGCGAACAGGTCGTCGTCCGGGAACATCGCCTCGTCGAGGACCAGGTAGGACACCAGGGACGCGGCGGCCTGCAGCAGCGTGACTTCGATCCGCCGCCCGCGCCCGGTGCGCGCCACCCCGTACAGGGCGGCGGCGACCTGCCCGGCGGCGTGCGAGGCGGCGGTCAGGTCGACCACGTAGAACCCGACCCGGCGGGGCGTCCCGGCGGCGTCGCGGTTGGCCTGCATCAGCCCGCCGGCCGCCTGCAGGACCGTGTCGACCGCGGGGACGCCGGCCAGCGGTCCCGCGGAGCCGAAGCCGTCGATGGAGACGTACACCAGGTCCGGACGGCGGTCGGCCAGGTGCCGGTGGTCCAGGCCCATCCGGGCGGCCACCCCGGGCCGGAAGCTCTCCACCACCACGTCGCAGCGCGCGGCCAGCTCGGTGAGCGCCGCCCGGCCGGCCGCGGTCCGGGTGTCGAGGACGACGCTCTCCTTGCCGGCGTTGCTGGACGCGAAGATCGCGGTGGCGCCGCCCAGCGTCCGACCCATGGTGCGCGCCCAGTCGCCGTGCGGTGGTTCGACCTTGATGACCCGCGCGCCCTGCTCGGCCAGGATCTGCGTGCACCGCGGCCCGGCCATCCCCTGGCTCACGTCGAGCACGGTGAGCCCGGTGAACGGCCGGGTCCCCGGCCCGTCGGCCGGCGCCGGGCCGGCCGCGGTGGGTTCAGACATCGAGGAGCACCTTTCCGAGCGAGCGCCGGGACATGACCGTCTCCACCGCCTGCTCCCAGTGGGCGAGCGGGAAGTGCTGGGTGACCGGCCGTGGGAGGGCGCCCCGGGCGACCGCGTCGAAGATCGCCGCGACCATGCGGCGGACGGCGGGTGCGTGGTCCCGCCGGTCGTCGATGGGACCCCAGCCGATGAGGTGGCCGTAGTTGTGCCCGATGACCGACACGCCCTTGACCAGCAGGAGGTTCGCCGGGATCTGCGGGATCCGCCCGGCCGCGAAGCCGAGGGTCAGCACCCGCGCGCCCGCGGCGACGCAGCGCAGCGACGCGTCGAAGAGGTCGCCGCCGACGGGGTCGACGACCACGTCGACGCCCCCGCCGGTGAGCTCCTTGACCCGCGCGGCGAGCGTGCCGGCGTCCGAGGGCAGCACGTGGTCGGCGCCGTTCGCCAGGGCGCTGCGCCGCTTGGCCTCCGTGCCGGCGGTGGCGAGGACGC
Source organism: Blastococcus sp. SYSU DS0539 (assembly GCF_054050855.1). NCBI lineage: Bacteria > Bacillati > Actinomycetota > Actinomycetes > Geodermatophilales > Geodermatophilaceae > Blastococcus > Blastococcus sp. SYSU DS0539. The sequence continues at coordinate 43,754 of NZ_JBJHAF010000019.1, forward strand.
GGGCCCCCATCAGCCGGGCGACCTGCACCGCGGCGGAGCCGATGCCCCCGGCGGCGCCGTGCACCAGGACGGTCTCGCCGGCGCGCAGGCCCGCCCGCCAGTCGAGCGCCGACCACACCGTGCCGTAGGTGATCGGCAGCCCGGCGGCGTCGGCGAGGTCCACGCCGTCGGGTACCGGGTAGACGGTCTCCTGGGTGGCCACCGCCTCCTCGGCGAAGCCGCCCCAGTCGAGGGCTGCGGCGACGCGCTGGCCGACCGACAGCCCCGTCACGTCGGGGGCGACCTCCAGCACGTGGCCGGAGATCTCGGTGCCGGGGGTGAAGGGCAGCGGGGGCCTGCGCTGGTAGGTGCCGCCCACGATGAGGCTCAGCGCGAAGCCGACCCCGGCGTGCCGGACGCGGATCCGGACCTGGCCCGGCTGCAGGGGCGGGCGCGCGACGGTGGTGAGATCCAGGTCGCGCCAGTCCCCGTAGCGGGTGCACAGCAGCGCAGCGACGTCGTCCACGGTGGAGCGGTACCGCCCGTTCGCTCGGAGGGATGGCCGGTCGGTGGGACCGCGGGGGGGGGGGGGGGGGGCGGCCCCCCCCCCGCCGGGCGCCCCACACGAAACAATATAAATAAGCCCACAGAAAGCGCATTACAAAACAACA
>NZ_JBJHAF010000020.1:0-39805 GCF_054050855.1 Blastococcus sp. SYSU DS0539
CCCCCCCCCCCCCCCCCCCCCCCCCCCCCCCCCCCCCCCCCCCCCCCCCCCCCCCCCCCCCCCCCCCCCCCCCCCCCCCCCCCCCCCCCCCCCCCCACGGTGAGGGATGACGTCGGCACACACGAACGACGAGGGCGGGTCCGGATGTCCCGGACCCGCCCTCGTCGTTCGTGCGTTCGTGCTGCGGAGCTCAGACGCCCGCGGCGACAGCAGCGGGTTCGGCCGCGATCAGCCGGGCCCGCTCCTCCTCGCTCATCCCGCCCCACACGCCGTACGGCTCGCGCACGGCCAGGGCGTGCTTGAGGCACGCGTCGACGACCGGGCACCGGCCGCAGACGGCCTTGGCCGCGCTCTGCCGTCGCGCCCGGGCCGGCCCGCGCTCACCGTCGGGGTGGAAGAAGAGGGACGTGTTCTCGCCACGGCATGCGCCGTGGAGCTGCCAGTCCCAGACCTCGGCGACGGGCGTCGGGAGTCTGCGGATGTCGGCCATGTCTCCTCCAGGACTCGATCGGCCGGAGGGGGCTGTCCGGCTGCAAGGGGCCGGGTGCCCTCGGCGTCCCACCGTCAAACACAGCCGATTCGCAACTTTTTGCGGCTGTGCTCTCCGTCACCGCCCATCGGGCCTGCTCACCCCCGGGGGTGAGGGCGTCTGTTCCCCCGGTCGGGAGTCGATCAAGGTGGCTCCAGGTCGCGTCGACGTCCGGGAGGGGGACGACCCGGACAGCGGCGCGACCTGCGCAGAGGTGGAGGGCCCGGAGCGGGCCCTCCACCCGAGCGGCACCCGGTCGGGCGCTTCCCGACCGGCTGGGGGGTCCCGTCCGCCGAGCGGCCGGGAGGAGTGAGGAGCAGGCGTGATCGAGGACAGGATGCGTGCACCCGTGCACGGCGCGACCGTGTGGGTGTACGACGAGCGACGGCGGGTCCGTGACGACGTCGCCTCGCGGCTGGTCGCCCTGCCGTTCGTCGGCCGGGTGGAGGTCGTCGGGGACGCGCAGTCGCTGATGTCCCGCCTCGCGACCCGCACGCCCGACGTCCTGGTCGTCGGCACCCAGCGCGCCGTCGACACCGGCCTCTCGGCCGCCACGCAGGCGCTCCGGGCGCACCCGGGGCTGCCGGTGCTGGTGCTCGGTGCCCCCGACGACGCCGAGAGCGTCCGGGCCGCCGTCGCCTTCGGCGCCCGGGGCTACCTCCGCTGGGACGCGACCGCGATCGAGATGGGCCTCGGCCTCTCCCGCGTCGGCCTGCGCGCAGACGGCGGCCGCATCCCGCAGCAGCAGGTCGCCCAGCCCGTGCCGGCGTGGAACGGAGCCGCGCCGCTGGCCGGCTCGGCGCCCACCACGGTCCGCTCGACCGTGCGCGACGCCGCGCCCACCGTGGCGCTGTCCATGCGGGAGATGCAGGTGCTCACCGGGATGAGCCAGGGCAAGAGCAACGCCCAGATCGGCCGGGAGCTCTACCTCTCGGAGGACACGATCAAGACCCACGCGCGGCGGCTGTTCCGCAAGCTGGGTGCGAAGGACCGCGCCGAGGCGGTGGCCACCGGCTTCCGCCGCGGCATCATGTCCTGACCGGAGGCTCACCGCCCAGATGCGCCTGGTGGCGGTCATCCGACCTCGGTTGACCGCCACCACACGTATATCGGTGCGTCACGCACCTGCAGGGTTGCGCCGAGTGGGCCCCGGAGGGTCCCGCGCAGGCGCGACGGATGCGCTCAGCGACGCCGGGGGACGGCACGTGGCCGCGGTGCGCTCCGGAGGAGCGCAGTGTCGCTGCTCAGTCGTCGCGGGCGTGCCGGCCGGTGCGGCGGCCGGTGGGCTCGTCGCGCTCGGCGAGGGCCGCGACGCCGTCGGCGTACCCGCTGGCGTAGTCCCAGCTGACGTAGTCGTCCGGGTCGGGGTCGAACGGCGGCTCGTGCCGGCCGGTCTGCCCCTCGTCGAGCAGCTGGCGCAGGTTGGCCTGCATCAGCGCCCAGTCGACGTGGTGCTCCTCCTCGCAGTCGGGGCAGTCCACGACGACGCCCTTGATGCCGGTGGGTTCGAGCAGGGTGCGGAAGACCTCGAGCTCGGCCAGGTCGTCGAGGACCCCGGCGCGCTCCTCCATCGTGAGGGGCGGGGGGCCGGAGCCGTCGGCGGGGCCGAAGTCCGGTCCGGAGGCATCGTCGAACGGAGACACGGTCACACGGTAGCCGCCGAACAGGCGGAGCACCGCCCCTCGTGCGGCGCCGCCTACGATCGGGTCCAGGTCCCGCGCGCCCGTGAGGTGTGCCGGCCGGTGTCCGACCCGATCTGCCCCGAAGGGTGGCCGCGCACATGCAGCCCGACTCCGTGCCCGAGCTGCCGGCGAAGTTCGCCCGCCTCGGGCTCACCTACGACGACGTCCTCCTCGTCCCCGGGGCGTCCGACGTCGTCCCGGCCGAGGTGGACACCAGCAGCCGGGTGACCCGCCGGATCACGCTGGCCGTACCCCTGCTGTCCAGCGCGATGGACACCGTCACCGAGGCGCGCATGGCGATCGCCATGGCCCGGGTCGGCGGCATGGGTGTGCTGCACCGCAACCTCTCCGCGGAGGACCAGGCCGGCCAGGCCGACCTAGTGAAGCGGTCCGAGGCGGGCATGGTGACCAACCCCGTCACCTGCTCGCCCGACAACACCCTTGCCGAGGTCGACGCGCTCTCGGCGCGCTACCGCATCTCCGGCGCTCCGGTCGTCGACGCCGAGGGCGTGCTCGTCGGCATCGTCACCAACCGCGACATGCGGTTCGAGACCGACTTCAACCGCCTGGTCCGCGACGTGATGACGCCGATGCCGCTGATCACCGCGCCCGTGGGCGTGGACGCGGACACGGCGCTGGGCCTGCTCTCCAAGCACAAGATCGAGAAGCTGCCGCTGGTCGACGACGCCGGCCGGCTCCGCGGGCTGATCACCGTCAAGGACTTCGTCAAGCGCGACCAGTTCCCGCTCTCCACCAAGGACGCCGACGGGCGGCTGGTCGTGGGTGCGGCGCTGGGCGTGGGCGAGGACGCCTACAAGCGCGCCGGGCTGCTCGTCGACGCGGGCGTGGACGTGCTCGTCGTCGACACCGCGCACGGCCACCAGCGGGCGGTGCTGGAGATGGTCGCCCGCGTGAAGAAGGACTTCGGCGGCGACGCGGGCGTGGAGGTCGTCGGCGGCAACGTCGCCACCCGCGCCGGTGCGCAGGCGCTGGTCGACGCCGGCGCCGACGCGGTGAAGGTCGGCGTCGGCCCCGGGTCCATCTGCACCACCCGGGTGGTCGCCGGCGTCGGGGTCCCGCAGATCAGCGCCATCTACGAGGCGTGGCTGGCCGCCGGCCCGGCGGGTGTCCCGGTGATCGCCGACGGCGGGCTGCAGTACTCCGGCGACATCGCCAAGGCGCTGGTCGCCGGCGCCGACACGGTGATGATCGGCGGGCTGTTCGCCGGGGTCGAGGAGGCGCCGGGCGAGCTGGTCTTCATGAACGGCAAGCAGTACAAGACCTACCGCGGCATGGGCTCGCTGGGCGCCATGCAGAAGCGCGGCAACCAGTCGTTCAGCCGCGACCGCTACTTCGCCGACGACGTCCTCTCCGACGACAAGCTCGTCCCCGAGGGCATCGAGGGCCAGGTGCCCTACCGCGGCGCGCTGTCGGGGGTCGCCCACCAGATGGTCGGGGGCCTGCGTGCCTCCATGGGCTACGCCGGGGCCGCCACGATCGCCGATCTCAAGGAGCGCGGTCAGCTGACCCGCATCACCTCCGCCGGGCTGGTCGAGTCGCACCCCCATGACATCCAGATGACCGTCGAGGCACCGAACTACCGGGGGCGCTGAGCATGAGCGTGCGCGACACCGTCGAGATCGGCCTGAACCGCTTCGCCCGCCGGGGCTACGACCTGGACGAGGTCTCGATCGTCCCCTCCCGGCGCACCCGGGACGTCGACGACGTCTCGACCGCCTGGCAGATCGACGCCTTCCGGTTCGACATCCCGCTGGTGACCAGCCCGAGCGACGCCGTCGTCAGCCCGGCGACGGCGATCGCCGTCGGGCGGGCCGGCGGCCTGGGGGTGCTCAACGGCGAGGGCCTGTGGACCCGCTACGACGACCCGGCCGACGTGTACCGCCGGCTGGCGGAGGCGGCCGCGGCCGGCGCCCCGCCGGTGGCGCTGCTGCAGGAGGTCTACGCCGAGCCGGTGAAGGCCGACCTCATCGCCGCCCGCATCAAGGAGATGAGCGACGCCGGGGTCACCACGGCGATCCGGGTCTCCCCGCAGCACACCGAGCAGCTGGCGCCCGCGGCGCTGTCGGCCGGGGTGGACCTGCTGGTCATCCAGGGCACGATCGTCTCCGCCGAGCACGTGACCAGCCAGGGCGATGCGCTGAACCTCAAGGAGTTCATCGCCGACCTCGACGTCCCGGTGATCGTGGGCGGCGCGGCGAACTACACGACCGCGCTGCACCTCATGCGCACCGGCGCCGCCGGCGTCATCGTCGGCGTCGGCGCCGACACCTACTCCACGACCGACGCCGTCATGGGCATCCGGGTGCCGCTGGCCAGCGCGATCGCCGACGCCGCCGCGGCCCGCCGCGACTACCTCGACGAGACCGGCGGCCGGTACGTGCACGTCATCGCCAACGGCCGGATCGAGACCAGCGGCGGGATCGCCCGTGCGCTGGCCTGCGGCGCCGACGCCGTCCAGCTCGGGGAGCCGCTGCGGGTCGCCGCGGAGGCTCCCGCGGGCGGCGTCTGGTGGGACTCGGTGGCCGCCCACCCGCGGCTGCCGCGCGGGGCCACCTCGGCGCAGGCCGAGCCGGCCGGCTCCCTGGAGCAGGTGCTGCTCGGCCCGGCGGACTCCGCCGACGGGCGCACCAACCTCTTCGGGGCGCTCGCCCGCACGATGGCCAAGACCGGCTACTCGGACCTCAAGGAGTTCCAGCGCGTCGACCTCGTGATCGGCGGCTGAGCGTGGACTTCCCGACCGTCCTGGTCGTCGACTTCGGCGCCCAGTACGCCCAGCTGATCGCCCGCCGCATCCGCGAGGCCGGGGTCTACTCCGAGATCGTCTCCTCGGAGGTGCCGGCCGAGGAGATCGTCGCCCGCAAGCCGGCCGCGATCGTGCTCTCCGGCGGCCCCTCGAGCGTCTACGCGCCGGAGGCGCCGCAGATCGACCCCACGCTCTTCGAGTCGGGCGTGCCCGCCTTCGGCATCTGCTACGGCTTCCAGGCCATGGCCGCCTCGCTGGGCGGCACGGTGTCCCGCACCGGCGACCGCGAGTACGGCGGCACCCCGCTGACCGTCACCACCGGGGCCCGGCTCTTCGGCGACCTGCCGATCGAGCAGAACGTCTGGATGAGCCACGGCGACGCCGTCTCCGCCGCACCCCCCGGCTTCACCGTCACCGCCACCTCCACCGGCGCCCCCGTCGCCGCCTTCGAGGACGTCGACCGGCGGCTGGCCGGCGTGCAGTTCCATCCCGAGGTGCGGCACACCGCGCACGGGCAGACGGTGCTGGAGCACTTCCTGTTCGACATCGCCGGCCTGGCGCCGACGTGGACGATGAGCAACGTCGTCGACGAGCAGGTGACCGCGATCCGCGAGCGGATCGGGGACCGGCGGGCGCTGTGCGCGCTGTCCGGCGGCGTGGACTCCGCGGTGGCCGCGGCGCTGGTGCAGCGGGCCATCGGTGACAAGCTGACCTGCGTCTACGTCGACCACGGGCTGATGCGCGCGGGGGAGACCGAGCAGATCGAGCGGGACTTCGCCGCGACCACCGGCGCGGACCTGCGGGTCGTCGACGCGAGCGAGCAGTTCCTCGCCGCGCTCGCCGGGGTCAGCGACCCGGAGGAGAAGCGGAAGATCATCGGCCGCGAGTTCATCCGGGTGTTCGAGCAGGCGGCCACCGACGTCGTCGCCGACGCGCAGGCGCACGGCGAGACCGTCGACTTCCTGGTGCAGGGCACGCTCTACCCCGACGTCGTCGAGTCCGGCGGCGGCACCGGGACGGCGAACATCAAGAGCCACCACAACGTCGGCGGGCTCCCCGAGGACCTGCAGTTCACCCTGGTCGAGCCGCTGCGCACGCTGTTCAAGGACGAGGTGCGCGAGGTCGGCCGGCAGCTGGGCCTGCCCGACCGGCTGGTGCAGCGCCAGCCGTTCCCCGGCCCGGGGCTGGGCATCCGCATCGTCGGGGAGGTCACCCGCGAGCGGCTCGACGTGCTGCGCCAGGCAGACGCCATCGCCCGCGAGGAGCTCTCCGCGGCCAAGCTGGACGACGAGATCTGGCAGTGCCCGGTCGTGCTGCTGGCCGACGTCCGCTCGGTCGGCGTCCAGGGCGACGGGCGTACCTACGGCCACCCGGTGGTGCTGCGCCCGGTGTCCAGCGAGGACGCCATGACCGCCGACTGGACCCGGCTGCCCTACGACGTGCTGGCCCGGATCTCGACCCGGATCACCAACGAGGTCGAGGAGATCAACCGGGTCACCCTCGACGTCACGAGCAAGCCGCCGGGCACCATCGAGTGGGAGTGAGCGGGTCGGTCCCGCCGACCCCGCCGCCGATCAGCCGGCGGGTTCCGTAGCGGGCTGAGCTCCGCTCGGCACGGCTGCCCGGTCCGCGCCGACCGGGTCCGGTCCGCCGGCCGCGGTTCGCTCCTCCGGGTGGTCCGGCGCGCCGGATCCCGGCGGGTGTGGTCTCTTCGACGACGGCCACGCCGCCGAGGACCCCGGAGGACGAGTGAGTTTCGAGCCGTGGCCGCTCCTGCCGAGCCTGGGCGTCCTCGCCGCGATGGCGGTCGTCATCGTGATCGCCGGGGTCCGGCTGACCCGCGTCGCCGACTCCCTCGCGGAGCGCACCGGCCTCGGTGACGCCATCGGCGGAGCCCTGCTGCTGGGTGCGGTGACGTCGCTGCCGGGCAACGTCACCGTGCTCACCGGTGCGCTGGAGGGCGACGCCGGGTTCGCCCTGGCGAACCCGATCGGCGGCATCGCGCTGCAGACCGTCTGGCTGGCGATCGCCGACCTGCTCTACCGCCGGGTCAACCTCGAGCACGCGGCGGCCTCGCTGCAGAACGTCCTCCAGTCGGTCCTGCTCATCGCCATGCTCGCGGTCCCGGTCGTCGCCTACGCCACGCCCGATCTGCAGCTGGGCTGGATCCACCCCATGACGCTGCTGATCCCCGCGCTCTACGCCTACGGGTTGACGCTGCTCCGGCGGATGCAGCACCAGCCGATGTGGCAGCCGGTGCACACCGACCAGACCGCCGACGACGACGAGGGCGCCGCCGACGGGAACGGCGACGGCGACGGCAACGGCAACGGCAACGGCGACGGCGAGGACGAGGACGGCGACGGCGACGGTGGCGGCGCGCGGAACGGCAACGGCGACGAGCGCTCCACCGCGCGGTTGTGGGGGCTGCTCGCGGCGCTCGGGCTGGTGACCGGGGTGGCGGGCTGGATCGTGGGCCGCGCCGGGCTCAGCGTGGTCGCCCGGGCCGGGCTCGACAGCGGCGTCGTCGGCTTCACCCTCACCACGGCGATCAGCTCGCTGCCCGAGCTGGTGGTCCTGCTGACCGCCGTGCGGATGGGGCAGCTCACGCTCGGCGTCGGCAACATCGTCGGCGGGAACGTCTACGACATCCTGATGATCTCCGTGGCGGACGTCGGCTATCTGGAGGGTCCGATCTACCGGGACGCCGGCCCGACCAGCCTGGTCCTGGTCGGCGGCACGCTGGTCATGGCCGCGGTGCTGGCCGCCGGGCTGCTCATGCGCGACCGGAAGTGGATCGGCTTCGAGGGCGTCTCCATCCCGCTGATCTACGTGGGCACCGTCGTCCTCGCCCTCGTGGGGTGAGCGCGCCGAGGGCCCGGGAGCGTCCGCTCCCGGGCCCTCGCCGTCCGCCTCTCCCGCCGGTCAGCCGCGGCTGCGCGGCCTCCGGAGCTCCCGCACGAGCAGCGCGACCCCGGCGCCGACGAGCAGCACCCACAGCAGGGCGCCGTCGTCGAACAGCCGCACCGGCAGGTCGCCGCCGACCATCGTGGTGACCGCCAGGACCAGGAACAGCAGCCCCGGCACCAGCGCGACCAGGTCCACCGTCCGGCGGGGCTCCGGCTGGGGCCGGTCCTCGGTCTCCAGGGGGGCGACCATCTGCCACTGCTGCTCCTGCCAGGCGGTCGGCGTGGTCGGGAACTCGCTGTAGTCAGCCACGGGACACCTCCACGTCACCCAGACCGCTGTCGATCACCAGGTCGATCTCCGGCTCCCCGTCGTCGGTCCAGGGCCGCGACCCCGTGCCGGGGAAGAAGCCCGACCCGAACTCGTCGGCGCCGAAGACCTCCGCGTTCCCCACCCCCTGGTCGACCCGGACCCGGGCATCGGCGGAGCGGGGCAGGATCACCTCGATGTCGCCGATGCCGTGCTCGACGCGGACGTCCAGGACCGCCGCGAGATCGTCCATCGGCACGTCGGAGAGGTCGACGGTGAGGTCGCCGACGCCACCGGCGTAGGACTCGCGCACGTCGTCGACGGTGCGCGGGTGGAAGGTGCGGTCGCCCACGCCGCCGCCGGCCGACGGCGTCGCCGAGGCGATCGCCAGCGCCAGGGAGAGGATCACGCCCAGGGCGATCAGCCCGCCCCGGGCGTTCCGGCCCCGGGTGACGGCCGCGGCGACCAGGCCCAGGCCGACCACGAGCAGCGCCGTCGCCAGGTAGCCCTCGGCGCCGACGTCCCAGCCGGTGAGCCGGCTGACCAGCACCAGCAGGCCGACGACGATGAGCAGTCCGGCGACGGTCACGCCCGGCACCGGGGACCGGGGGCCGGCGGGCCCGCGGGTGCGGGCCACGGCGGCGGGCTGCCCGGGAGCCGGGGGGGCGGCGCCGTCCGGGCCGGCCGGCATGAGCAGCCACAGCAGCAGGTACACCAGGACGCCGGTGCCGCCGGCCAGGGCGAGGGCGACGAAGCCGACCCGCCACAGGAGAGCGTCGATGCCGCTGTACTCGGCGAGGCCGCCGCCCACGCCGCCGATCACCTTGTCGGAGCGGCTGCGGCGGAGCTCGGTGCGGGCCGGTGGCCCCGGCGGTGGCGCCCACGGCGGTGGTTCCACCGCGGGCGGAGCGGGAGGGGGTGCGGAGGTCATGGCAGCGAGCCTGCCGACCCCCGGGGCCGGTGACCATCAGGGAACCCCCCGAACCGACCCTGGTTCTCTTAAGGGGTGATCACCGGTGTCGTCGGGCGGGCCGCCGGTGCGACGATCGGTACCGTGACCACGACCGTCGGCCCCGCGCCGCGCCCGCCGCTGGCGCGCCCGAGCGACGGTCGGCTCATCGCCGGGGTCGCGGCCGGCACCGCCGCGCACCTGCGCCAGGACCCGCTGGTCGTGCGGGTGGCGTTCGTGCTGCTGGCCACCACGGGCATCGGGATCATCGCCTACGCGCTGCTCTGGATGACCATGTCCGTCGCCGCACCGGGCGAGGAGGCCCCGCCGACCCCCGGCTGGCGCCCCGCCGGTGCCCGGCAGTGGATCGCCCTCGTCGCCGTCGGCCTGGTGGCCGCGAGCCTGCTGGGTCAGTTGACGAAGTGGACCAGCAGCGACGTCGTGCTCCCGCTGATCCTGCTGGGCGGCGGGCTGACGGTGATCTGGCGGCAGCTGGACACCGACCGGACGCTCGCCGTCGCCGGGGTGCGCTGGGCGCTGGCCGGTGGGGTCGTCGTGGTGGGCGCCGGGCTGTTCCTGCTGCTGGCCACCACCGGCCAGCTCGCCAACGCCCGCAACGGCTTCGCCGCGACCCTGCTCATCCTGACCGGGGTCGTCCTGGCGACCGCGCCGCTGTGGCGGCGGCTGCTGGACTCCCGGGCGGCGGAGCGCGCCGCCCGCATCCGGTCGGAGGAGCGTGCCGCCGTCGCCGCCCACCTGCACGACTCGGTGCTGCAGACCCTGGCCCTGATCCAGCGCAACGCCGAGGAGCCGCAGGCGGTCAGCCGGCTCGCCCGCAGCCAGGAGCGCGAGCTGCGCGCCTGGCTCTACGACCCGGCCGTGGTGCGGGAGGGCGGCACCTGGGCCGGCCTCGTGGCCGCGATGGTGGCCGAGGTGGAGGCCGACCACGCGCTCACCGTGGACCCCGTCGTCGTGGGCGACGCCGCCGTCGACGACGACCTGGCCGCGCTGGGCGCCGCCACCCGCGAGGCGCTGCTCAACGCCGCCAAGCACTCCGGCGCGGTCTCCGCGGACCTCTACACCGAGGTCACGCCGGACCAGGTGTCGGTGTTCGTCCGGGACCGCGGGAAGGGCTTCGACCCGGGCACGGTGCCCGACGACCGGCGCGGCCTCCGCGACTCGGTGCACGGCCGGCTGACCCACCTGGGTGGCACGGCGCAGGTGCGGTCGACGCCGGGGGAGGGGACCGAGGTGGAGCTGGTCCTGCCGAGGAGGAGCACGTGAGTCCGCGGGTGTTCGTGGTCGACGACCACGCGATGGTGCGCACCGGCGTCCGGGCGGAGCTGGGCGCCGACGTCACCGTCGTCGGGGAGGCGGCCGACGTCGCCGCCGCGATCGACGGCATCCGCGCCACCCGTCCCGACGTCGTCCTGCTGGACGTGCACATGCCCGGCGGTGGCGGCCGCGCCGTGCTCGAGACGCTGCGCGGCGAGCTGCCCGAGGTGAAGTGGCTCGCGCTGTCGGTGTCCGACGCAGCCGAGGACGTCATCGCCGTGATCCGGGCGGGGGCGCGCGGCTACGTCACCAAGACGATCTCCGGGCCGGACCTGCTCGACGCCGTCCGCCGGGTCGCCGACGGCGACGTCGTCTTCAGCCCCCGGCTGGCCGGCTTCGTGCTGGACGCCTTCGCCGCCGGTGGCGCCGTCGCCCCCGAGCCGGCGGAGGCGACCGATCCCGGGCTGGACCTGCTCAGCGCGCGCGAGCGCGAGGTGATGCAGCTGCTGGCCCGCGGCTACACCTACCGGGAGATCGGGTCCCGGCTGTTCATCTCGGTGAAGACGGTGGAGTCGCACGCGTCCAACGTGCTCCGCAAGCTGCAGCTGTCCAACCGCAACGAACTCACCCGCTGGGCGGCGACCAACCGGCTGCTCTGACCCGGGCGACGACTGGCCGCTGCGGTCCGCCTCCGCTAAGCATGTGTCCGACCACACAGGCGGCCTGCTGAGCAGGCCCGGAGGAGAGAGGACGGCCGCCATGCTGCGCACCCTGTCGCGCCCGCTGGTCGCGGGCGTGGAGAGGTACCTGCCGGGGGCGTTCGTCTTCGCGGTGGTGCTGACCGTGATCGTCGCGATCCTCGCGCTGGTCTTCGGCGACATCGGGCCCGCCGCGCTGACCCGGGCCTGGGGCGACGGGCTGGCCGGGCTGCTGGCGTTCATGACCCAGGTCGCGCTCGTGCTGCTGCTGGGCTACACGCTGGCGCTGACCCGGCCGGTCAAGGCGGGGCTGACCCGCATCGCCTCCGTGCCCAAGAGCCCGCGGGCGGCGTACGCGTTCGTCGCGTTCGTCTCGGCGGTCGCCTCGCTGATCAGCTTCGGCCTGGGCCTGGTGGTCGGCGGGGTGATCGCCCTCGAGGTCGGCCGCGCCGCCCGCCGCCGCGGCATGCAGCTGCACTACCCGCTGCTGGTGGCCAGCGCCTACTCCGGCTTCGCGGTCTGGCACATGGGCTACAGCGCCACCGGCCCGCTCGCCGCCGCGACGCCGGGCAGCTTCGTCGAGGAGGCGATCGGCCGGACGATCCCGATCAGCGAGACGGTCTACTCGCCCTGGAACCTCATCGCGATCGTCGTCGCCGTGGCGGCGATCCTCGGCACGGTGGTGCTCCTGGCGCCCAAGGGCAAGGACCGGATCATCGAGCTGCCCGAGCGCATGGGCGAGGAGGAGGCCGACGTCGCGCTGACGACCCCCGGAACCCCTGCCGAGCGCATGGAGGCCTCCCGGGTGGTCACCCTCATCCCCGGCGTCGCCCTGCTGATCTACCTCGGCGTGTACTTCGCGCAGGAGGGCTTCAACCTCACGCTGGACATCGTCAACTGGTCGTTCCTCGCCGCAATCCTGCTGATCGTGCGCAGCCCGGCCGAGCTCGCCGAGCTGGTCGGCGGGGCGGTCCGCACCGTCGGCGAGGTGCTGCTGCAGTACCCGCTCTACGCCGGGATCATCGGCATGATGACCGCCTCCGGGCTGGCGGCGCAGCTGAGCGGGTGGTTCACCGAGTTCTCCAGCCCCGGCACCCTGGGGCTGTTCGCGTTCCTCTCGGCCGGCCTGCTGAACCTGTTCGTCCCGAGCGGCGGCGGGCAGTTCGCCGTGCAGGCGCCGATCTTCCTGGACGCGGCGGACTCGCTCGGCGTCGACCCGGCCGTCATCACGATGGCGATCGCCTACGGCGACCAGTGGACGAACATGATCCAGCCGTTCTGGGCGCTGCCGCTGCTGGCGGTCGCCGGCCTCGGGGTCCGGGACATCTTCGGGTTCACCGCGATCACCTGCCTGGTCACCGGCATCGTGTTCGCCGGCACCCTGCTCGTCCTCGGCGGCGGCTGACCGGGGGCGCGGCTCAGGCGGTGTGGACGACGTGGAAGACCTCGGCCAGCCGGCCCTCGGGCAGGCCGTGGGCGCGGGCGTTCTGCCGCATCCACCCGGTGACGAACTCCCGCAGCTGGCCCTCCGGGTGGTGGCTCACCTGGCTCACGTGCCGCATCAGGGCGGCGAACTTCCGGTCGACGACGTCGGTGACGTCGACGACGTGGTCGGCCCGCGGGCCCGCGCCGAGCCAGACCTCCGCCACCGTCCAGGCGTCCAGCCCCTCGTCGGCCAAGAGCTCGGGGAAGGCGAACGGGTTGCGGGCGTCGGGGTAGACCGCCCGCAGTGTCGACTCACCCACCGTCATGTGGTCGGGGTGGCTCGCGCCGATCCGCTCCCAGAACCGCTCGGGCGAGCTGGTGAGCACCCGCTGCGGCCGCACCTGGCGGATCACCCGGCTGATGTCCCGGCGGAGGTCCAGGGTGAGCTCCAGCCGGCCGTCCGGGTAGCCGAGGAAGCGGACGTCGCCGACGCCCACCTCCTTGGCGGCGGCGCGCTGCTCCGCCTGCCGCAGCGGCCCCATCTCCGACCGCGGGGTGTCGTCGAAGCCGCCGGCGTCGCCGTCGGTGACGATCAGGTAGGTGACCTCCGTGCCGGCGGCGGTCCAGGTGGCGACCGTCCCGGCGCTGCCGAAGTCGACGTCGTCGGGGTGGGCCAGGACGCACAGTGCCCGCTCGACGTGCGCGGCCGGCCGGGGGGAGGGGGAGGTCACCCGGGCGAGCATAGGTCGGCACCGGGGAGGACGCCGAGCCCGGCCAGCTTGCCCGGGTTGCGCACGATCAGCACCTGCTCGACCTGGTCGGTTCCTCTCCACGGGACGGTTCCCCCATGGAGACGGGACGGCGGCCCCGGACGTGACATCGGGGTGGGGGCAGGGGGACGACGGCGGTGCCGCAGACTCGGTCCGTGCCCGAGTACACGCTCTCCCTCGCACTCCGCGCCTCGGCCCCGCTGGACGACGCCGCGATCGACGCCCTCCGCACGGTCATCCGGCCCGGCGACCCCGACTTGCGGCTGTGGCGGGAGCCGGACCGGGCGGTGCTGCGGGTGACCACCGAGTGCACGGCCGACGACCTGCCGGCCGCCCTCGAACTGGGCCACGACCTGGCCGACGAGGCGAACGACGCCTGCCCCGGCCGGGTGTTCGAGGTGGCCGCGATGGACGACGAGGACTCGCTGGTCTGGCGCAGCGGCCCCTGACCGCCCGCGGCGTCAGAGGCGGCCGCGGCCCTGGCGCAGCAGCATCATGCCGAGCGCGGCGCCGTCGGGGCCCAGCTCGGTGCGGAAGCGGGCGAGCACCTGCTGCTCGCGGGCGAGCGACAGCCGTGTCCCGCCCGACGCGGCGCGCAGCGCGCCGATCTCCCGGGAGATCGCCAGGCGGCGGCGCACGAGTTCGATGATCTCGGCGTCGCAGGCGTCGATCGCGCCGCGCAGCTCGCCGATCCGCTCGGCCGGGTCCTCGGGGGCGGACGGGCCGGCGGCTGGGGAGAGGGTCAGGGTGCTCATCGGGTGTCCTCGGTGGTTCGTGGACCCGGAACCCGGAAACGAGAAACGCCCCGGGCTTCTCGGGCCCGGGGCGTCTGTTGCGGCGTGTGCTCAGCCAGCGGTGACGGACACCGGATCCCGGTGGCCGTAGAAAAAGCTGACGGTGGCGAGCACGGAGCCGAGTGTGCCACAACCCCGCCGGAGCGGCCCGGGCGGAGCCGCCCGGGACGGGTGGTGCGGCTGATCCCGGGGCGTCGGAACCGTCACCCGTCCGGCTTACAGTGGCGGTCTCATGAGCAGCAGCCTCCAGCAGTCCCTCCCCGGCACCGCCGCCCTGCAGCGCTCCGCTTCCGGCTCGGTCGGTCGCGAGCTGGACCGCATGCTGGCGGGCCTCAACGGCCCGCAGCGCGACGCCGTCGTCCACGAGGGCGGCCCGCTGCTCATCGTCGCCGGCGCCGGGTCGGGCAAGACCCGCGTGCTCACGCACCGGATCGCCTACCTGCTCGGCGCCCGCGGGGTGCAGCCGGGGGAGATCCTGGCCATCACCTTCACCAACAAGGCCGCCGGCGAGATGAAGGACCGGGTGGCCGCGCTGGTCGGGCCGCGGGCGCGGTCGATGTGGGTGTCGACGTTCCACTCGATGTGCGTGCGCATCCTGCGCGCCGAGGCCGCCAAGCTGGGCATGAAGTCGTCGTTCACGATCTACGACCAGGGCGACTCGATCCGGCTGATGACGATGGTCGCCCGCGACCTGGACCTGGACGCCAAGCGCTATCCCGGGCGGAGCCTGTCCAACCAGGTGTCCAACCTGAAGAACGAGCTCGTCGACGAGGAGTCGTTCAGCCCCCAGACGGCACCGGAGAAGGTGCTCAAGGAGGCGTACACGCTCTACCAGCGGCGGCTGCGCGAGGCGCACGCCATGGACTTCGACGACCTGATCATGACGACGGTCCACCTGCTGCAGGCCTTCCCCGACGTGGCCGAGCACTACCGCCGCCGGTTCCGGCACGTGCTGGTCGACGAGTACCAGGACACCAACCACGCCCAGTACATGCTGGTGCGCGAGCTGACCGGCACCGGTCAGGGCCCGGTGCCGCAGGCGGAGCTGTGCGTCGTCGGTGACGCCGACCAGTCGATCTACGCCTTCCGCGGCGCGACGATCCGCAACATCGACGAGTTCGAGCGCGACTACCCGCAGGCCACCACGATCCTGCTGGAGCAGAACTACCGCTCCACCCAGCGGATCCTCAAGGCCGCGAACACGGTCATCGCGAAGAACACCGGTCGCCGGCCGAAGAGCCTGTGGACGGACTCGGGCGACGGCGAGCTGATCGAGGGCTACGTCGCCGACAACGAGCACGACGAGGCCGCCTGGGTCGCCGAGCAGATCGACGCCCTGGTCGACGAGGGCGAGGTGCAGCCCAAGGACATCGCGGTCTTCTACCGCACGAACAACGCCTCCCGCGTGTTCGAAGAGGTCTTCATCCGCGTCGGCATGCCGTACAAGGTCGTCGGCGGCGTGCGGTTCTACGAGCGCAAGGAGGTCCGCGACGCGCTGGCCTACCTGAAGCTGGTCGCCAACCCGGCCGACGTGGTCAGCCTGCGCCGGATCATCAACGTGCCCAAGCGCGGGATCGGCGACAAGGCCGAGTCCTGCATCGAGTCCTTCGCCGACCGGGAGCGGATCGCGTTCGGCTCGGCGCTGCGGCGCTGCGCCGAGGTGCCCGACCTGGCCACCCGCTCGCTCAAGGCGCTGCAGGAGTTCGTGGCGCTGCTCGAGGAGTTCGAGCAGCTGGTGGAGACCGGTTCGGGCCCGGCCGCGCTGCTGGAGAGCATCCTCGACCGCACCGGCTACCTCGCCGAGCTGCAGGCCAGCACCGACCCGCAGGACGAGGGGCGGGTCGACAACCTCAACGAGCTCATCTCGGTGGCCGCCGAGTTCGAGGCGGCCAGCCCGGGCGGCACGGTCACCGACTTCCTGGAGCAGGTGTCCCTGGTGGCCGACGCCGACCAGATCCCGGTCTCCGGTGACGAGGCCGGCGTGGTCACGCTCATGACGCTGCACACCGCCAAGGGCCTGGAGTTCCCGGTCGTCTTCCTGACCGGCCTGGAGGACGGCGTCTTCCCGCACCTGCGGGCGCTGGGCGACCCGCGCGAGCTGGAGGAGGAGCGCCGGCTGGCGTACGTGGGCATCACCCGTGCCCGGCAGCGGCTGTTCATCTCGCGGGCCACGGTGCGCACCAGCTGGGGGCAGCCGGCCTACAACCCGCCCTCCCGGTTCCTCGACGAGATCCCGGCCGAGACGATCCACTGGGAGCGCACCGACCCGGTGCCGGCGCCCTCCACGGGCTACTCCTCGGCGCAGACGCGTGTGGCCGCGACCGGTCTGGCGACCGGCGGCCTGCGCGGCGGCGCCGGCAACCGGCAGGTCATCTCCGTGGAGGTGGGCGACCGGGTCAGCCACGACGCGTTCGGCCTCGGCACCGTGGTGGAGGTGACCGGCGTGGGCGACAAGGCCCAGGCGACGGTCGACTTCGGCTCCGGCGGCACCAAGCGCCTCGTCCTCCGCTACGCCCCCCTCGTGAAGCTCTGACCTGACCTGACCCGAGGAGCGGGGGCCCGAAGGGTCCCCGACGAAGGTCACGAGCCGCGGCAGTCGGCGGAGGTCGCTTACGGGTGGCGGATCATGACGGGACGCGCCCTGCGAGGTGCTCCGAGAAGAGGGCCCGCAGGGTCCTCGACGAGGGGCAGGACGCGCTCAGCGCAGCAGGGGCACGGCACGTGGCCGCGGTGTCGGCCGGAGGCCGGCAGATCACACACTCACCCCGCGCTCGCCCAACCACGCGCGCGGGTCGATCGGGCGGCCGTTCATGCCGCCGCGGTGGATCTCGTAGTGCAGGTGGGGGCCGGTGGACTGGCCCTCGTTGCCGATCTTGGCGATCTGGTCGCCCGCGGTGACGATGTCCCCGGCGGCGACGCTGTAGTAGCGCATGTGCCCGTAGATGTGCACGTTGCCGTCGGCGTCCTGGATGTAGACGGCGTTGCCGTAGCCGGAGGCCCGGCCGGCGCGGACGACGACGCCGTCGGTGGCGGCGAGGATCGGCGTGCCCAGCGGACCCGCCAGGTCCAGGCCGTAGTGCATGGTGCCCCAGCGCCGGCAGAAGCAGGTGGTGAGCACGCCCTGGGTGGGGGCCACGGTCTTGGGCTGGCGGGCGGCGCGCGACGCGGCCAGCTCGCTGAGCCGGGCCTGCGCCTCGGCCTCGGTGATGCCCCGGCGCGCGTCGGCTCCTTCCAGGCCACCGGCGAAGCTGATCTCGGTGCTCACGCCGAGGCCGTAGTCCGAGGCGCTGGCGGAGACGTCCGAGGGGGAGCCGGTCATCGCGGGGACGCCGGCGAGCAGGGCGCCGGCGACGAGCGCGGCCAACCACAGCGGGGCGCGGCGGCCCGGGGGGTGCGGCAGGCGGCGGCGGACGGTGCGCTGGACGGGGGTCGGGTCGGTCGCGGGCGCCGGTGCGGGCGCGAGGCTCTCGGGGGCGATCCGGGGCGTGGGCACGCGGACGAGCCCCGGAGCCGGCTTCTCCAGCACATGCGCACTGCTGCGAGACACGGCGGACCTTCCCGGACGACCTGGCCCGGCGAGCGCCGGGAGGCGTTCGTCGGGGGGAGCGACGACGGCGAGGACGCCGCCGGAGCGGCGTCCGCCGGTGGACCCGGCGCCGTGATCGAACCGTAACGATGCGTCAGGACCCGACCAAGTACCGAACGGTGCGTGTCGCGATGGGCGCAAATCGTGATGGCGACGAGTCGACCCGGTGGCAGGCGGCGGACGGCCCGCCGTCCGTCAGGCGACGGCGGCGACGGGCTGCCGCGGAGCCTCGGCGTCGCGGACGCCGGCGAGCGTGGTCGCCACCTCGTCGAGCACGCCGCGGTGGATGGGCAGCGACATGTGCCCGACGCCGCGGACGAGGACGTTGCGGGCGTCGAGGTCGGGGTGGTCGCAGCGGCCCGAGTGCGTGGGCAGCACCATCTGGTCCAGGTCGCTGTAGACGGCGGTGACCCGGGTGCGGCAGCCCGGGGCGGGCTCCGCGAGCTCCTGCAGCACCGGGGACCCGGGGCGGAGCTGACGCACCAGCGGCGTGGGCCCCACGTGCGCCAGGATCGAGCCCTGGTGCGGCGTCCCGAGCGTCACCAGGGAGTCGATCCGCCGGTCACCGCCCTGCCGCTGCACGTGGTAGCGCGCGATCAGCCCACCGAGGCTGTGGCCGACGACGCGCACCCGGTCGTGGCCGGTCTGCTCGCAGATCCGCTCGATGTGCCGGCCCAGGTCGGTGGCGCCCTGAGCGATGTCGGGCAGGAACGGGCTGTAGTTCCAGGAGCACACGTGCGCGAAGCCGCGCCGGCGCAGGCTGCGGCGCATGACGGCGAAGACCGAGCGGTTGTCGATGAGCCCGTGCACGAGCAGGACCGGGATGCGGGCGGCCAGCGGGTCGGCGGCGAAGAGCGCGCGCACCGCGGCCGGCTGCTCGCCGGTCCGCTTGCGGGGATCGGGGCGCACCTGCTCCATGCGGGTGCCCAGCGGGTACATGAGCACGTGCGCGCCGACCCAGGCCAGCTCGGTGAGGCCGCCGGCGAGCGTGGTGGGCGAACAGAGCGCGCGCAGGCCACGTGGCGTGACCTCGGCGTCAGCGGTGGTGTGCCACCCTGGAGCTGAGTCGAGCTCGCTCGATCGGCGCATGGCCGTTCTCCCCGTCTGAGCTGCCCGGCGGGACCTCGGGTTCGGGTCGTCCGGCCGGTTCGTTGGTCCCGTGTGTGCTCCGTTGACCCGACGGTAAGCCTCGATGTGTCGGGCGTCACACATTTGTCATCGTCGGTCGCCGACCGAGTCCTGTTCGTGACCACGCTGCCGAAGGGGGAACCGTGTCCACCCGCGACGACCGCGCCCGGACCGACCGCGCCCGGATCCACCGCACCGGGGCGACCGCCCGCCGGCCTGCCCGGCGCGCGGCTCCGGCGTCGTCGCCGGCGGTGGAGGGCGATCGCACGGTGGTCGGCACCGTGCGCCCGGCCGTCCGGATCTGCGGCCTGCTGCTCGTCCTCGCCGGGCTCGCCGGTGCCGCGGCGGCCTTCCCCACCTACCTGGTGGTCGGCGGCGAGGAGCTGCGCCACGTCCGCGGGCTCGGCGACGCCCTGGTCGCCCTCCTCGTCCCGGCCGTGCACGTGGCGGTCGGCGGAACCCTGCTGCGGCGCGCGGCGCCCAAGTTCGGGCTGGCCTACGCCGGGGTCGCCGGGGCGCTCGCGGTGGGCGAGCTGCTCATCGAGATCTACCGGGGCAGCAGCTCCACGTCCCGTCCCGGCATCGAGGTGCTCGCGGGGGAGCGGGTCCTGACCAGCAGCGTCCAGGTGGGCGCCGGCTGGGTGCTGGGGATCGTCGCGCTGGTGCTCACCGTCCTGGCCGGCGTCACCGCCATGGCCACCTGGGGGCGGACCGTGATGGAGGACCGGGGCGCGCTCGACCCGGTCCGCTCGCTGCTGGCCGGCGCGGCGGTGCTCCTCGGGGTCACCGCCGTCCTCTGCCTGGCGCTCCCGGCCGCCGACGTGCCCGGCCGGCTGCAGACCGACCCGGCGACCGGCCTGGAGATCGTGGTCACCCGCGAGGGGCCGCAGGCGCTGCTGGAGCGACCGGGGCTGGCCCTCCTCGGCGGCCTGCTGCTGGCCGGGACGCTGCTGCTCTGCTCGGTCGTCGCCCCGTCGCTGCGGCCGCGGCTGGGCGCGGTAGGCGGGCTGCTGGCCGTCGCCGTCACCGTGCTCGGTGCCGGGCTCGGCGGCCTGCGTGACGCGGTCGCGTCGGACGAGCTGGTCTGGACCGTCCCGGGCGCCGGCCTGGTCGTCGTCGGGCTGGCGATGCTGCTCCTGACCGTCGTCGCGTGGCGGGCCCGGCGGACGGCGGCGTGACCGGTGCCTCATCCGGGGGGCGCAGCTCCTAAGCTGCCTCCCGTGGTGGACGAACGCATCCGGGTGGTCATCGCCAAGCCGGGACTGGACGGGCACGACCGAGGCGCCAAGGTCGTCGCGCGGGCGCTGCGCGACGCCGGGATGGAGGTCGTCTACACGGGCCTGCACCAGACGCCGGAACAGATCGTGGACACGGTCGTGCAGGAGGACGCCGACGCGGTCGGCCTCTCGGTGCTCTCCGGCGCGCACATGACGCTGTTCGCCCGGCTCACCGAGCTGCTGCGCGAGCGCGGCGTCGACGACGTCGTGGTCTTCGGCGGCGGGATCATCCCCGAGGAGGACGTGCCCGAGCTGGAGCGCCTGGGCGTCGCGGGCGTCTTCACCCCCGGCGCCACCACCACCGACATCGTCGACTGGGTGCGCACCCACGTGGGCGAGCCCGCCGGCGCCTGAGGGTTCGGGGCGGGAGCGCCGGCCCGGGAGGGCTCGGTGGACCAGCGCGTTCCTGCCGCGAACGGGTGAGCCGCCGTGTGATGCACCCCACGCCGGGCCCACCGGGGCAACGCCCGGGGCAGCGGACTGGTTTCGAGCGGTCTACGGTGCCTGTTCGTGGATCTCTTCGAGTACCAGGCCCGTGACCTGTTGGCCTCGCACGGTGTCCCCGTGCTCCCCGGCGGGGTCGCCGAGACGCCCGAGCAGGCGGAGGCGATCGCCCGCGAGATCGGGCAGACCGTCGTCGTCAAGGCGCAGGTGAAGACCGGCGGCCGGGGCAAGGCCGGCGGCGTGAAGCTCGCCGACGACGCCGAGGACGCCAAGGCGCGCGCCCAGGACATCCTCGGCCTGGACATCAAGGGCCACATCACCCACAAGGTGATGGTGGCCCAGGCCAGCGACATCGCCGAGGAGTACTACTTCTCCTACCTGCTGGACCGCTCCAACCGCACCTTCCTGGCCATGGCCAGCGTCGAGGGCGGCGTGGAGATCGAGCAGCTGGCCGTCGAGCGCCCCGAGGCGCTGGCCCGCATCCCGATCGACGCCAGCAAGGGCGTCGACACCGCCAAGGCCGCCGAGATCGTGGACGCCGCCGGCTTCGCCGCCGAGGTGCGCGACCAGGTCATCGCGATCGCCGTCCAGCTGTGGGACGTCTTCAGCAAGGAGGACGCCACCCTCGTCGAGGTGAACCCGCTGGCCAAGGCGCCCGACGGCACCGTCCTCGCGCTGGACGCCAAGGTCACCCTCGACGAGAACGCCGGCTTCCGGCACAGCGAGCACGCCGCGCTCGAGGACGCCGCCGCCGCCGACCCGCTCGAGGCGCGGGCCAAGGAGAAGAACCTCAACTACGTCAAGCTCGAGGGCGAGGTCGGGATCATCGGCAACGGTGCCGGCCTGGTCATGAGCACCCTCGACGTCGTCGCCTACGCCGGTGAGGAGTTCGGCGGCGTCAAGCCGGCCAACTTCCTCGACATCGGCGGCGGCGCCTCGGCCGAGGTCATGGCCAACGGCCTGGAGATCATCCTCTCCGACCCGGCCGTGAAGAGCGTGTTCGTCAACGTCTTCGGCGGCATCACCTCCTGCGACGCCGTGGCCAACGGCATCGTCTCCGCCCTGGGCATCCTGGGCGACGAGGCGACCAAGCCGCTGGTCGTCCGGCTCGACGGCAACAACGTCGAGGAGGGCCGGCGGATCCTCGCCGAGGCCAACCACTCCCTGGTGACCGTGGTCGACACGATGGACGGCGCCGCGCGCCGGGCCGCCGAACTCGCCGCCGCCTGATCGCCCCGACTCCGGACAGGACACCACTCAGATGTCGATCTTCCTCAACGAGAACAGCAAGGTCATCGTCCAGGGCATGACCGGCTCCGAGGGCAGCAAGCACACCGCGCGCATGCTCGCCTCCGGCACCGCGATCGTCGGCGGTGTGAACCCCCGCAAGGCCGGCACCTCGGCCGACTTCGACGGCACCAGCGTGCCGGTGTTCGGCAGCGTCGCCGACGCCATGAAGGAGACCGGCGCCGACGTCAGCGTCATCTTCGTGCCGCCGCCGTTCGCCAAGGCCGCCGTCATCGAGGCCGTCGACGCCCAGATCGGGCTCGCCGTCGTCATCACCGAGGGCATCCCGGTGCACGACTCGACCTACTTCTGGGCGCACGCCCAGGGTGGCTCGACCCGCATCATCGGCCCGAACTGCCCTGGCCTGATCAGCCCCGGGCGCAGCAACGCCGGGATCATCCCGGCCAACATCACCAAGCAGGGCAAGATCGGCCTGGTCTCGAAGTCGGGCACGCTGACCTACCAGATGATGTACGAGCTGCGGGACATCGGTTTCTCCACCGCGATCGGCATCGGTGGCGACCCGGTCATCGGCACGACGCACATCGACGCCCTCCAGGCCTTCCAGGACGACCCGGAGACCGAGGCCATCGTGATGATCGGTGAGATCGGTGGCGACGCCGAGGAGCGCGCCGCCGACTTCGTCAAGGCCAACGTCACCAAGCCGGTCGTCGGCTACGTCGCGGGCTTCACCGCCCCCGAGGGCAAGACGATGGGCCACGCCGGCGCCATCGTGTCCGGCTCGGCCGGTACCGCCCAGGCGAAGAAGGAGGCCCTCGAGGCCGCCGGTGTCCGCGTCGGCAAGACCCCGTCGGAGACGGCCCAGCTCATGCGGGAGATCGTCGGCTCCTGATCGCCGGCACCCCGTCCGGGACCGTCCACGTCACCTGCCCGGCGACCGCGCTCCGCGGTCGCCGGGCAGTGCCGTTCCCGGGCGGCGCGCCGGTCGGAGGACCCGTCGTTGCGGGTCCGCGGCCGCGACCGCCACGATCAGCACGCCCCGATCCGTTCCCGAGGAGACCCAGTGACCGCCAGCCAGCCTCCGCAGCCGCCCGAGGGTGGTCAGCCGCCCGCCGGGCAGGGGCCCCCGCCTCCCGGGCAGCAGGGGCCCGGTCCGCAGTACGGCGGTCCGCAGTACGGCCAGCAGCCCTACGGGCAGCCGCGGTACGGGCAGCCCCCGTACGGCCAGCCGCCCTACCCCCAGCAGCAGTACGGCCAGCCGCCCCACGCCCAGCCGCCGTACGGCCAGCCGCCCTACGGGCAGCCCCCGTACGGGCCGGCCGGCTACGGCCCGTTCCCGTACGGGCAGCCCCCGTACGGGCAGCCCCCGTACGGGCAGCCGCCGTACGGGCAGCAGCCCTACGGCGTGCCCGGCTACGGGCCGCCCTTCGGCGGCCCCGGCCTCCCGGCCGGACGTCGCCCCGGCGGCGGTGCCGGGTTCTCGTTCGACCCCAAGCGGCTCATCTGGAGCGACTACGCCGTCGCCGGGGGGACGCTGCTGTTCCTGCTCGTCGCCTTCCTGCCCTGGTGGCGGTTCGGCGACGCCACGTTCGGGGTCAGCTTCCGCGGGTTCGACGACGGCATGGTGCGCTCGGCGTTCGTGCTCTTCCTGCTGGCGACCGCCTGGACGGTGCTGCCGGCATTCGTGCGCATGACGGTGACCTTCCCCCGCTCCGGGTTGACCGTGGCGCTGGCCGCCCTCGGCCTCGTGCTGACGCTGTTCGCCTGGCTGGACACGCTCCGGTACGCCTTCTCGTTCTGGGCGCTGCTGGGCCTCCTGGTGGCGGTGGCGATCACCGTGCTCGCCTCGCTCGCCCTGCGGAGGGAGATGCGTGACCGCCCGGCGCGGCCGAGCGGTCCGCCGCCCGGCGGGTACTGGCCGCCGCAGGGCCGGCCCTACCCCTACGGCGCGCCGCAGCCCTACGCGCCCGGGCAGATCCCGCCGCAGGGCTATCCGGGGCAGCCGGGGCCGGGCTCTCCGTCGTGGCCGTCGTCGCCCCCGTCCGGCCCGGGCCAGGGTGGCGGTCCGGGCACGCCGCCCGGCGGCTCGACGGCGTCGGGCGCCGGCCCGGACGCTACGGACAGCGAGCGTCCCAGCACGGATACCTGATCGGCGGTCCGCCGTCGCCGACACGGCGGGCCGGCTCCGGCGAGTGCGCCACGCATCCGCCCGTGCGGCTTGCGAGAGTGGAGCCGTGGTCTCCCTGCTCGCACGCCTGCCCTTCCGGCGGGACGCCGGGTCGGCCGCGCGATCCGCTCCGCCTGCCGTCCTCGCCGCCGTCGCGACGGCCGCCGTCACGGTCGCCGGCCTCGTCGGCCTCGGGCTCGCGCTGGTCGTCGTGCAGACGCTCGACCCGGGCGGCGGCATGTCGGTGGGCGCCTCGACGGGGCTCGGTGCCCGCCTCTGGCTGCTGGCGCACGGCGCCGAGCTGCTGCCGCCGTCGGGGTCGCTGGTCCTGGCACCGCTGCTCCTGACGCTGCTGGTGGCCTGGGGGCTGTCCTGGGCCGGCCGGGTGGCAGTCCGGGCGCTCGACGACGGCGCGTCGGCCCGGGGCGTCGTCCAGGCGGCCGGGCTGGTCGCCGTCCTGCACGTGGCGCTCACCTGGCTGCTGGCGCTGGTCGTGGACGACGACACCGCGGGCACCGGCTGGCCGCGCACGCTGGTGGTCCCCGCGGTGCTGGCCCTCCTCGCCGCCGGCTGGGGCGCCGGGCGGGAGTCCGGGCTGGTCGAGGCCGCGCTGGACCGGCTGCCGGGCGTGCTGCGGCCCGTCCTCCGCGGCGTCCTGGCGGGGGTGTGCACCGCGCTCGCGCTGGGCCTGACGGTCGTCGCGGTGGCCCTGGCCAGCGACGCGGGGGGCTACGCGGCGCTGTCGGCCTCCCTCGGCGGGGCCGGCGCGGGTGCCGTGGGGCTGCTCGGGCTGAGCGCGCTGTACCTGCCGAACGCCGCCGTCGCCGTCCTCGGCCTGGCGGCCGGCCCCGGTTTCTTCGTGGGCAGCGGCACGCTCGTCTCCGTGCACGGCGTGACGCTGGGCGCCGTCCCCGCCGTGCCGCTGCTCGCCGCCCTGCCCGACACCCAGGCGGTGCCGCTGATCGCCTTCGTCTCCCAGGCGATCCCCGCCGTCGCCGGCCTCGTGGCCGGCACGACGCTCGGCCGGTGGTTCGGCGACCGCGACGGCGGCTCGGTCGTCGCCGGGCTCGCCGGCCTGCTGGCCGGCTCGCTGCTCGGCGTGGTCACCGGGGCGCTGGCCTGGTTCGCCGGCGGTTCGCTCGGGGACGGCGCGCTCGCGGTGGTCGGCGCACCGCCCGTGGCCACCGGCATCGCCATCGCGGCGCAGGCCGGGATCGCCGCGGCGGTGGCCGGCGCGGTCACCCGCTGGCGGTCGTCGGGCTGACCGGGACCGGCCCGTCGAGCGCCCCGGCGGGCCCGGCTAGGGTCGCGGACGTGCCCGTCGACGAGCCCTTCCCGCGGGCCCGGCTCGTCGTGCTGCTGTCGGGCACCGGGTCGCTGTGCGCGGCGCTGCTGGACGCCACCGACGACCCCGCCTACCCGGCCGCCGTGGTCGCCGTCGGCGCGGACCGCGACGCCCCCGGCCTGGAGCACGCCCGCCGGCGCGGGCTGCCCACGTTCGTCTGCGCGCTCGGCGACCATCCCGACCGCGCCGCCTGGGACCGCGCGCTCGCCGACCGGATCGCCGGCTTCGCGCCCGACCTCGTCGTGTCGGCCGGGTTCATGAAGATCGTCGGGCCCGCCGTGCTGGCCGGCTTCGAGGGCCGGCTGATCAACACCCACCCGGCGCTGCTGCCGGCGTTCCCCGGCGCGCACGCGGTGCGCGACGCCCTGGCCGCCGGGGTGTCGACGACGGGCTCGACCGTGCACCTGGTCGACGCCGGCGTCGACACCGGGCCGGTGCTGGCCCAGCGCGCGGTGCCGGTGCTGCCCGGCGACGACGAGGCGCGCCTGCACGAACGGATCAAGACCGTGGAGCGCGAGCTCCTGGTGGAGACGGTGGCGGAGTTCGTCACCCCACCCCCGACCAGCCCGCCCCCGACGAGGAAGAGCCCCTGATGAGCGACCGCACCCCGATCCGCCGCGCCCTGCTCGGCGTGTACGACAAGACCGGCATCGAGGAGCTGGCCGCCGGGCTGGCCGCCGCCGGTGTCGAGCTGGTGAGCACCGGCGCGACCGCGCGGCGGATCGCCGACGCCGGGGTGCCTGTCACCCCCGTCGAGCAGGTCACCGGCTTCCCCGAGTGCCTCGACGGACGGGTGAAGACCCTGCACCCCGCCGTGCACGCCGGGATCCTGGCCGACCGGCGCAAGGCCGACCACGTCGCGCAGCTCGACGAGCTCGGCATCGCGGCGTTCGACCTCGTCGTGGTGAACCTGTACCCGTTCACCGAGACCGTCGCCTCGGGTGCCACGCCGGATGAGTGCGTCGAGCAGATCGACATCGGCGGCCCGGCGATGGTGCGGGCGGCGGCCAAGAACCACCCGTCGGTCGCCGTCGTCGTCGACCCGGCGCGCTACGGCGACGT
This sequence comes from Blastococcus sp. SYSU DS0539, assembly GCF_054050855.1. NCBI lineage: Bacteria > Bacillati > Actinomycetota > Actinomycetes > Geodermatophilales > Geodermatophilaceae > Blastococcus > Blastococcus sp. SYSU DS0539. The sequence continues at coordinate 26,360 of NZ_JBJHAF010000020.1, forward strand.
CCTCGCCGCGGTGTCCGGCGGCGGGTTCACCCTCGCCGAGCGCCAGGGCCTGGCCGCGGCCGCGTTCCGGCACACCGCCTCCTACGACATCGCCGTCGCCTCGTGGATGGGCAGCGTGCTCGCCCCGGACGACGACAGCCCGTTCCCGGCGTGGGTGGGGAGCAGCTGGGAGCGCGCCGACGTGCTGCGCTACGGCGAGAACCCGCACCAGGCGGCGGCGCTCTACCGCTCCGACCGGCCGGGGCTGGCGCACGCCGAGCAGCTGCACGGCAAGCAGATGTCCTACAACAACTACGTCGACACCGACGCCGCCTGGCGGGCCGCGCACGACCACGACGAGCCCTGCGTGGCGATCATCAAGCACGCCAACCCGTGCGGCATCGCCGTCGGGGCCGACATCGCCGCCGCGCACCGCAAGGCGCACGCCTGCGACCCGGTGTCCGCCTTCGGCGGCGTGATCGCCGCCAACCGCGAGGTCGACCTCACCCTGGCCGAGCAGGTGGCCGAGGTGTTCACCGAGGTCGTCGTCGCCCCGTCGTTCACCGACGACGCCGTCGCGGTGCTGACCGGGAAGAAGAACATCCGGCTGCTGCGGCTGCCGCACCTGCCCGAGGCCGGGGTGGAGCTGCGCCCGATCGGCGGCGGGCTGCTGCTGCAGACCCGCGACCGCATCGACGCCACGGGCGACGACCCCACCACCTGGACCCTCGCCACCGGGGAGCCGCTGGACGCCGCCGGCCTGGACGACCTGGTCTTCGCCTGGCGGGCGGTGCGCGCGGTGAAGAGCAACGCGATCCTGCTGGCCCACGACCGGGCCACCGTCGGCGTCGGCATGGGCCAGGTCAACCGGGTCGACTCCGCGCGCCTGGCCGTCGCCCGGGCGGGGGAGCGGGCCGCGGGCGCGGTGGCGGCGTCGGACGCGTTCTTCCCGTTCGCCGACGGTCTGCAGGTGCTGCTCGACGCCGGGGTGCGCGCCGTCGTCCAGCCGGGCGGGTCGGTGCGGGACGAGGAGGTCGTCGCCGCGGCCGCGGCGGCCGGCGTGCCGCTGTACCTGACCGGCACCCGTCACTTCGCGCACTGAGCCCGTGGTGATCAGCTCGCGGCCGCACGTCGGCCCGCCGGAGTCCGGCGCCGTCGTCGAGGACGAGGACTTCGCCCGGGTCGACTGGTGGGGGGCCGAGCTCGACGGCGTCACCTTCGTCCGGTGCCGGTTCGACGACGCCGGGCTGGAGGAGCTGGTCACCCGGCGCTGCGTGTTCGAGGAGTGCGTCCTGACCGGGGTGCGCATGGCCGGGGCGCGGCACTCCGGTTCGGCGTTCCTCTCCTGCCGGTTCGACCGCGCGAAGCTCACCGACGTCACGTGGGACGGCTGCAAGCTCACCGGCTCGCAGTTCCCCGGCGCGCACCTGCGGCCGATGACGGCGGCGGACTGCGACTGGAGCTACGCCGCCCTGCGCGCCGTGGACCTCTCCGGGCTGGACCTGTCCGGTCAGCGCTTCCGCGAGGCGGACTTCACCGACGCCGACCTGCGCGAGTGCGATCTCAGCGGCGCCGACCTGACCCGCGCCCGGCTGCAGGGCACGCGGCTGCGCGGGACCGACCTGCGCGGTGCGTCGACCGACGAGATCAACTGGCGCGCCTTCGACCTCACCGGGGTCCGCATCGACCTCGCGCAGGCGGTGCAGTTCGCCGCCGCCCACGGCGCGCGCGTCGCGACCTAGCGCGGGCCGGTCAGCACGGCCTTCAGCGAGCCGAGCAGCCCGAGGACGGCGACGGCGATGGCGCACCAGAAGCCGGGGCCGAAGGGGTCGAGGTCCCAGCCGGCGTCGGCCAGCGGCACGAGCACGGCGGCGGTGACGACGCCGCTGACCAGCAGGGCCACGAACCCGACGAACCGGTGGCTGCGCGCGGGCAGCCACAGCGCGATGCCCAGGAGCAGCAGCAGGCCGCCGCCGAGCACGATGGCCAGGGGCTGCCAGGAGCCGTCGTCGAAGATCTCGCCGAGGTCGGCGAACGCGTCGCGCACGAGGCGCCAGCCGCTGTCGTCGCGGTCGCGCAGCCACTCCAGCGGCAGGCTGACGGCGGCGGCGATCCCGGCGAGGATGAGCAGCAGGCCGCCGAGGCTCTCGGGCCCGCGGAAGGTCACCGGCCGGTCGGAGTACGCCGGCGTCGTCGGCCCCGGTTCGGCGCCGTGGGACGCCGTCGCGCCGGTCGGGCTCTGGTCGCGCTCGGTCATGGCGCACCTCCGGTGTCGGCGGGACACCGGCGCCCCGCCACCCCGACCCTAGGGCCGCGGCGTCCGTCGCGGGACCCTCTCCGGCAGACTGTCGGCGTGCCCGCGACGATCCTGGACGGCAAGGCCACCGCGGCGGCGATCCGCGCCGAGCTCACCGAGCGGGTGGCCGCTCTCACCGCGGCCGGTCACCGGCCCGGCCTCGGCACCCTGCTGGTGGGTGACGACCCCGGGAGCCGCTGGTACGTGAACGCCAAGCACTCCGACTGCGCCCAGGTGGGCATCGCCAGCATCCAGCGCGAGCTGCCGGCCACCGCCACCGAGGCCGACGTGCTGGCCGTGGTCGAGGAGCTCAACGCCGACCCGGGCTGCACCGGCTACATCGTCCAGCTGCCGCTGCCGGAGGGCATCGAGGAGAGCACGGTCCTCGAGGCGATGGACCCGGCCAAGGACGCCGACGGGCTGCACCCGGTCAACCTCGGCCGGCTGGTGCTCAACGTGCCCGGGCCGCTGCCCTGCACCCCCGTCGGCATCGTCGAGCTGCTGCGCCGGTACGAGGTGCCGATCGCCGGCGCAGAGGTCGTCGTCATCGGGCGCGGCATCACCGTCGGCCGTCCCCTGGGCCTGCTGCTGACCCGCCGGACGGAGAACGCCACCGTCACCCTCTGCCACACCGGCACCCGTGACCTGGCGGCGCACGTGCGCACCGCCGACGTCGTCGTCGCCGCCGCGGGGGTGCCCGGCCTGATCACCGCCGACATGGTCAAGCCGGGGGCCGCCGTCCTCGACGTGGGCGTCAGCCGGGTCGACGGGAAGATCGCCGGCGACGTCGCCAAGGACGTCGTCGACGTCGCCGGGCACGTCGCTCCCAACCCGGGGGGCGTGGGGCCGATGACCCGCGCCATGCTCCTGCAGAACGTGGTGCTCGCCGCCGAGCAGGCCGCGGCGATCGAGGCGCTGTCGGCCTGAACCGTGACGCGCCCGCCGCTCTACGTCCGCCGCCCCTTCCTCGCGGGGCTGGTGCGCCAGCTGCCGCTGCTCGCGGTGCTCGTCGTGGTGGCCGCCGGGCTGCTGCTGGTCACCCTCGAGCACTGGCGCTGGGGGCTGGTCGTCGTGGGGCTGGCGCTGGTCGGGGCGGCGCTGCTGCGGCTGCTCCTGCCGGTGCGGCGGGTGGGCTTCCTCGCGGTGCGCAGCCGCGCGGTCGACGTCGTGCTGACCGCGGGTGCCGGGATCGCGCTCACCACCGTCGCGCTCACCATCCCGGGCACGTGAGACTCACCCGGGGCGGCACGAGGCGCCGACCAGCGCTAGGTTGACGGCCATGGCGAAGCAGCCCAGGAACGGCAAGGTCACCGTGGTCGGTGCCGGGTTCTACGGCTCCACCACCGCACTCCGCCTGGCCGAGTACGACATCTTCGAGACCGTCGTGCTCACCGACATCGTGGAGGGCAAGCCCGAGGGGCTCGCGCTGGACATGAACCAGTCGCGGCCCATCGAGGGATTCGAGACGGAGGTGATCGGCGTCGGTGGCGGCTCCTACGCCGGCACCGAGGACTCCGACGTCGTCGTCGTCACCGCCGGCCTGCCGCGCAAGCCGGGCATGAGCCGCATGGACCTGATCGAGACCAACGCGAAGATCGTCCGCGAGGTCTCCGAGAACGTCGCCCGCACGTCGCCCGACGCCGTCGTCATCGTCGTCTCCAACCCGCTGGACGAGATGACCGCCCTGGCGCAGCTGGCCACCGGGTTCCCGCACCAGCGCGTGATGGGTCAGGCGGGCATGCTCGACACCGCGCGCTTCTCCAACTTCGTCGCCGAGGAGCTCGACGTCCCCGTGGCCTCGGTGCGGACGCTGACGCTCGGCTCGCACGGCGACACGATGGTGCCGGTGCCCTCGCGCTGCACCGTCGACGGCAAGCCGCTGGTCGACGTGCTGGCGGCCGACCGCATCGAGCACCTCGTGCAGCGCACCCGGAACGGTGGCGCCGAGGTGGTGGCGCTGCTCAAGACCGGATCGGCCTACTACGCTCCTTCCGCCGCGGCCGCCCGCATGGCCCGCGCGGTCATGGAGGACTCCGGCGCAGTGATGCCGGTGTGCACGTGGGTCGACGGGGAGTACGGCATCTCCGGGGTGTACCTGGGGGTGGAGGCCGAGATCGGCCGCGGGGGCGTGAAGCGCGTCGTCGAGAGCGACCTGTCGGAAACCGAACGGGCGGGCCTGCGTGAGGCGGCCGAAGCGGTGCGCGCCAAGCAGGCCGACGTAGCCGACCTCTGACCGAGCCGGTCAGAGCTGCAGAGAGGGAAACAACCACGTGAGCAAGATCAAGGTCGAGGGCACCGTCGTCGAGCTCGACGGCGACGAGATGACCCGGATCATCTGGCAGTTCATCAAGGACCAGCTGATCCTCCCGTACCTCGACGTCAACCTCGAGTACTACGACCTCGGCATGGAGCACCGCGACGCCACCGACGACCAGGTGACGATCGACTCCGCCAACGCCATCAAGAAGCACGGCGTCGGCGTCAAGTGCGCCACCATCACGCCCGACGAGGCGCGGGTCGAGGAGTTCGGGCTGAAGAAGATGTGGCGGTCCCCGAACGGGACGATCCGCAACATCCTCGGCGGCGTGATCTTCCGCGAGCCGATCATCATGCAGAACGTGCCGCGCCTGGTGCCGGGCTGGACCAAGCCGATCATCGTCGGCCGGCACGCCTACGGCGACCAGTACCGCGCCACCGACTTCAAGTTCCCGTCGGCCGGCAAGCTCACCGTCACCTTCACCCCGGACGACGGCTCGCAGCCGATCGAGCACGAGGTGTTCCAGGCGCCGGGCGCCGGTGTCTCGCTGTCGATGTACAACCTCGACGACTCGATCCGCGACTTCGCGCGCGCCTCGCTGAACTACGGCCTGGACCGCAAGTACCCGGTGTACCTCTCCACGAAGAACACGATCCTCAAGGCCTACGACGGCCGGTTCAAGGACATCTTCGAGGAGACGTTCCAGGCGGAGTTCGCCGACAAGTTCAGGGAAGCCGGCATCACCTACGAGCACCGGCTCATCGACGACATGGTCGCCGCCTCGCTCAAGTGGGAGGGCGGCTACGTCTGGGCGTGCAAGAACTACGACGGTGACGTGCAGTCCGACACCGTGGCCCAGGGCTTCGGCTCGCTCGGCCTGATGACGTCGGTGCTCGCCACCCCGGACGGCCGCACGGTCGAGGCCGAGGCCGCGCACGGCACGGTGACCCGGCACTACCGCCAGCACCAGAAGGGCGAGCAGACGTCGACCAACCCGATCGCGTCGATCTTCGCCTGGACCCGGGGCCTGGCCCACCGCGGCAAGCTGGACAACACCCCCGAGGTGACCCGCTTCGCGGAGACCCTGGAGAAGGTCTGCATCGACACCGTCGAGAGCGGCCAGATGACCAAGGACCTCGCGCTGCTGATCTCCAAGGACCAGCCGTGGCTGAACACCCAGGACTTCCTGGCGGCCATCGACGCCAACCTGCAGAAGGCCATGGCCTGACGTAGGCACGCGCGTACCGCGGGCCCCTCGACCTCCGGGTCGGGGGGCCCGTGCGCGTTGCGCGGACCCCGGCAGTGCGCACGGTCACCCGAGCCGTGCGGCCCCCCGGGCATGCGCGCCGCACCGCCGGGCAGCATGGACCCGGCACGATGGAACGGTCCGCCCGCACCCAACCCCCGAGGAGCACGCCGCCGGTGAGCGACGTCTGGCTCAACATCGTCATGGTCGTCGCCTTCATCATGATCGGCGGTGTCTTCGCGGGCGCCGAGATCGCCCTGGTGTCGCTGCGCGAGTCGCAGGTCCGCGCGATGGCCGAGCAGGGTGGCCGCCGCGGCCAGGCGGTGCAGAAGCTGCTGAAGGACCCGAACCAGTTCCTGGCCGCAGTGCAGGTGGGCGTCACCCTGGCCGGGTTCTTCTCCGCCGCGTTCGGCGCCAGCACGCTGTCCGCCCCGCTGGCCGACTGGATGCAGACCCGCGGCATGAGCGAGGGTCTGGCCGGCACGCTCGCGCTGGTGCTGGTCACCATCGCGATCAGCTACGTGTCGCTGGTCGTCGGCGAGCTGACCCCCAAGCGGCTGGCCCTGCAGCGGGCCGAGGGCTTCTCGCTGCTGGTCGCGGCGCCGCTGAACGCGATCGCGAAGCTGTCCCGCCCGGTCATCTGGCTGCTGTCGAAGTCCACGAACGGCCTGGTCCGGCTGGTCGGCGGGGACCCCAAGGCGAGCGGCGAGTCGATCAGCCAGGAGGAGCTGCGCGACCTGGTGGCCGCGCACGAGTCGCTCAGCAGCGACGAGCGGCGGCTGATCGACGAGGTGTTCCGCGCCGGCGAGCGCGAGGTGCGCGAGGTCATGACGCCGCGCACGGAGGTGCAGTTCCTCGATGCCTCGATGACCGCCAGCCGGGCGGCCAAGCTCGTCGCGGAGTCGAACTGGTCGCGGTTCCCCGTGGCCGGGCGCGACGAGGACGACGTCGTCGGCTTCGTGCACGTCCGCGACCTGTTCCTGCCGAACCACCCCGCCGGGCGGGCCGCGACCGTCGGCGACCTGGCCCGCGAGGTCACCCGGCTGCCGGGCACCGCCGCCGTCCTCACCGTGCTCAGCGAGATGCGCCGGGACAACCAGCACCTGGCCATCGTCGTCGACGAGTACGGCGGCACCGACGGCATCGTCACCCTGGAGGACCTCATCGAGGAGGTCATCGGGGAGATCTACGACGAGTACGACGCCGAGGTCGCCCCGGAGGACCGCCGGTCGCCCGACGCCCCGCGCGAGGTCGACGGCTTGCTCAACCTGGACGACTTCACCGAGGCCACCGGTCTGCAGCTGCCCGAGGGGCCGTACGAGACGGTGGCCGGGTACGTGCTGGCCGAGCTGGGCCGGCTGCCCGAGGTGGGCGACACCATCGAGGTGGAGGGGCGCAGCGTCTCGGTGCTGGAGCTCGACGGACGGCGGATCGCCCGCCTGCTGGTCGGCCCGCCGCCCCCGGAGGACACCGAGGACGGCGGGCCGGACGCCGGCGCGACGGGCTGAGCCGGGCCGTTCAGCGGCGGGCCTGCGCGACCCCCCAGGCGTCCCGCACGATGCCGACCAGGTCGGTGTGCTTCGGCGTCCACCCGAGGTCGGCGCGGATCCGGTCGCTGGAGGCGACGAGCTGGGCGGGGTCGCCGGCCCGGCGCTCGCCGACGGTGACCGGGATCGGGTGCCCGGTCACCTCGCGGGCGGCCTCGACGACCTCCTGCACCGAGAAGCCGGTGCCGTTGCCCAGGTTGTAGATGCGGTGCTCGCCGGCAGCCGGCGCGGGCAGGGCCAGCAGGTGGGCGTCGGAGAGGTCCTCGACGTGCACGTAGTCGCGGATGCAGGTGCCGTCGGGCGTCGGGTAGTCCTGGCCGTAGACGGTCAGCGACTCGCGCTGGCCGGCGGCCACCTGCAGCGCGATCGGGATGAGGTGCGTCTCGGTGGCGTGCCGCTCGCCCAGCCCGTAGGCGGCGCCCGCGACGTTGAAGTACCGCAGGCTCACCGCGGCGAAGCCGTGCGCGACGGCGTACGAGGTGAGCATGTGGTCGACGGCGAGCTTGGAGGCGCCGTAGGTGTTGGTCGGCCGGGTCGGCGCGTCCTCGCGGATCGGCACCTGGTCGGGCTCGCCGTAGGTGGCCGCGGTGGACGAGAAGACGATCCGGCGGCAGTCGGCGGCGCGCATCGCCTCGAGCAGGGCGAAGGAGCCCGCGACGTTGGTCTCCCAGTAGTCCTCGGGGCGCTGCTGCGAGACGCCGACCAGCGACTTGGCCGCGAAGTGCAGCACCGCCTCCGGCCGGACCTCGGCCAGCACGGGCGCCGAGTCGTGCAGGGAGACCTCGGCCAGCGTGGCACCGGCGGGCACGGCGTCCGCGTGACCGGTCGAGAGGTCGTCGAGGACGGTGACGTCGTGGCCGTCGGCCAGCAGGGCAGCCGTCACTACGCTGCCGATGTAGCCGGCTCCACCGGCGACGAGTACGCGCATGGGCCCACCCTATGAGGGCGGCCGTGGCGGAGGAGGAACTCGATGGTCAGTGCCCGACCGGCGGTGCAGTCGCTCCCGGCCTACAAGCCCGGCCGCAACCCGGCCGACCTGGCCCGGGAGATCGGCGTCGAGCGGGCGGTGAAGCTCGCCAGCAACGAGGTCGCGTTCCCCCCGCTGCCCGCCGTCGTCGAGGCGGTGACCGCGGCCGTCGCCGAGACCAACCGCTACCCCGACAACGGCGCCGTGGTGCTCACCGGCGCCCTGGCCCGGCGGTACGACGTCGACCCGGCGCAGGTGGCCGTCGGCTGCGGCGCGGTCGCCATCTGCCAGGAGCTCGCCCAGGCCTACAACGACCCGGGCACGTCGATGGCCTTCGCCTGGCGCTCGTTCGAGATGTACCCGCTGCTGGCCCGGGTGGCCGGGGCCCGCGCGCTCCAGGTGCCGCTGGTCCCCGGGCGGTCCGGCGGGGCCCCCGACACCCACGACCTCGACGGCCTGGCCGCCGCGATCGACGGCACCACCCGCCTGGTCTTCGTCTGCAACCCGAACAACCCCACCGGGACGGCGGTGCGCCGGGCGGAGCTGGAGCGGTTCCTCGACGCGGTGCCCACGGAGACGCTCGTCGTCCTGGACGAGGCCTACCGCGAGTTCGTGACCGACGCCGACGTCCCCGACGGGGTGGAGCTGATGCGCGGCCGGCCGAACGTCGCGGTCCTCCGCACGTTCTCGAAGGCCTGGGGCCTGGCCGGGCTGCGGGTCGGCTACCTGCTGGCCGAGGACCCGTCGGTCGCCGACGCCGTGCGCCGGACGCACCTGCCGTTCAGCGTGGGTCTGGTCGCCCAGGCGGCCGCGGTGGCGGCGCTGGCCAGCGAGGACGAGGTCCGTGCCCGGTGCGCCGCGGTCGTGACCGAGCGGGCGCGGTTGACCGGCGAGCTGCGGGCGCGGGGCCTCGAGGTCGCCGACAGCCAGGCCAACTTCGTGTGGCTGCCGGTGGGGGAGCGGGCCGTTGGCCTGGCGGCCGCGCTGGAGGCGCGCGCGGTGATCACCCGGGCCTTCGCGGGGGAGGGGATCCGGGTCACCGTCGGCACTCCCGAGGAGGACGACGTGTTCCTCGCCGCGCTCGACGACGTCCTGGCCGCGACGCCCTCCTGACCTGCGCCGACCGCCCCCGCGCAGCGGCGGGCGGCGCGGAGGGCCGGGGGAGGTCGGCACGGAGGCCGGTCCCGGCTGGTTTGATGACCGACGTGGCTCTTCCCCGTGTCCTCTCCGGCATCCAGCCGACCGCGGACTCCTTCCACCTCGGCAACTACGTGGGTGCGCTGCGGCAGTGGGTCAGCATGCAGGAGGACCACGACGCCTTCTACTGCGTCGTCGACCTGCACGCCATCACCCTCGAGCAGCCGGATCCGGCGCTGCTCCGCAGGCGCACGCTGGTGTCGGCCGCCCAGCTGCTGGCCCTCGGCGTGGACCCGAGCCGCAGCACGCTGTTCGTGCAGAGCCACGTGCCCGAGCACGCCCAGCTGGCCTGGGTCCTGCAGTGCCTGACCGGGTTCGGCGAGGCCAGCCGGATGACCCAGTTCAAGGACAAGAGCACCCGGGAGGGCACCGGCGTCACCTCGGTGGGGCTGTTCACCTACCCGGTGCTGCAGGCGGCGGACATCCTGCTCTACCAGGCGCACCGGGTGCCGGTGGGCGAGGACCAGCGGCAGCACCTCGAGCTGACCCGTGACCTCGCCACCCGGTTCAACGGCCGGTACGGCGCCACGTTCACGCTGCCGGAGGCCTACATCCCGGCCGGTGCGGCGAAGGTGCTCGACCTGCAGTCGCCGGAGAAGAAGATGAGCAAGAGCCTGCCGCCGGCCGGCTGCATCAACCTGCTCGACGACCCGAAGGTCACCGCCAAGAAGATCCGCTCGGCGGTCACCGACACCGGTCGCGAGGTGGTGGCCGACCCGGCCGCCAAGCCCGGCGTCACCAACCTGCTCACCATCCACTCGGCGTTCTCCGGGAAGAGCACCGCCGAGCTCGAGGAGCACTTCGCCGGCCGGGGCTACGGCGACCTGAAGAAGGAGCTCGCCGAGGTCGTCACCGACGCGCTGGCGCCGATCCAGCAGCGCACGGCCGAGCTGCTGGCCGACACCGCCGAGCTGGAGCGGGTGCTGGCCGCGGGGGCCGCGCGGGCCCGGGAGGTGGCCGGCGCCACGCTGGAGACCGTCCACGAGCGGGTCGGCTTCCTGCCACCGGTGGGGCCGCGCCCGTGAACGACGACACCTTCGTGGGCCGGCTGGAGGCGCCGCCGGAGACCGCGGTCCTGGGCGTCATCGTCCCGGTGCCCGAGCCGTGGGCGACGCTGCTGGTCGACTGGCGCCATAAGGTCGGCGACCGGCAGGCGGCGCTGGTGCCCCCGCACGTGACGCTGCTGCCGCCCACCGAGGTGCCGGTCGCCTCGCGCGGGGCCATCGCCGAGCACCTGGCGGCGGTCGCCGCCGACCACCCGCCGTTCGACATGCACCTGGCCGGCACGGGCACCTTCGCGCCGGTCACCGACGTCGTCTTCGTGACCGTGGCGCGGGGTATCGGCAACTGCGAGATGCTGGCCGACGACCTCCGCCGGGGACCGCTGGCCCGGTCGCTCTCCTTCCCGTACCACCCGCACGTCACCGTGGCCCACGACGTCCCGGCCGACATGCTGGAGCTGGCCTACAGCGGCCTGCAGGAGCTGTCGGCCGAGTTCCGGGTGGAGCACTTCACCGAGTTCGAGCAGACCCCCGGGGGTGCGTGGACGGTCGCCCGCGAGTACCCGCTCACCGGTTCCGCCCGCTGAGGGCGCGGCCCGGGAGCCGAGCGCCCAGACTCGGGCGGTGAGTTCCGCGAGCCCCGGGAGGGCCCCGGCCAGGAAGGCGTGGCCGGCCCGGACGTGGGACCGCGTCGAGGGCGCCGTCGACGCCGCCCGCCGGCGGTTCCCGTGGTTCGATCACCTGGCCCGCGCCGGCGGCCGCTACCGCCGGACGCAGGGCGACCTGATGGCCGCCGGCGTCACCTACTTCGCCTTCCTGGGGCTGTTCCCCGTCCTCCTCATGGCCGCCTCGGCGATCGGGCTGGTGCTGGCCGGCGACGAGCTGCTCCAGCGCGAGCTCTACGACGCCATCCGCGAGACGTTCCCCGGCACCACGGGCCAGGAAATCGTGGCGCAGCTCCGCGGCGCCGTCGGCTCGGCCGAGGTGGTCGGCGTCATCGGCCTGGTCGGCTTCCTCTACGCCGGGCTGCGGGCGATGGACAAGCTGCGCGTCGGCATGGAGCGCATCTGGAAGGGGCACGCCGACGAGCCGGAGTTCCTCCGGGACAACGTCCAGGACGTCCTGGCGCTGGTCCTGCTCGGCGCCGTCGGCCTGCTCAGCCTGGGGCTGACCGGGGTCGCCACGTGGGCGACGTCCTGGGTCCTGGAGGCGCTCGGCCTCGAGGGCGCGCCGGGGCTGTTCGTGCTCACCGCCGTCGCCAGCCTCGCGCTGGCGTTCGCCGGCGACGTGGTGGTGTTCCTGTGGCTGCTGAAGGTCGTGCCCTCGACGCCGCACCCGCTGCGGCGGCTGCTGCCCGGCGCGCTGTTCGGCGCGGCCGGCTTCGAGGTGATGAAGCTGATCGGCAACCTCTACCTCTCGCTGATCTCCGGCAGCGTGACGGCGTCGGCCTTCGGTGGCGCCGTCGGCATCCTGGTGTGGATCAACATCGTGTTCCGGTTCGCCTTCTTCACCGCCGCCTGGACCGCCGGCTCCCCGGCGGTGGAGGGCGCCGCCCGGGAGCCGGTGCCGGAAGAGCTCGACGCGCCCGGCGACGACCGCGCACCGGCGCGCTGACCGCGACGCCCGGGGCCGTGCGTGGGTGACGCAGGCCACCGCCGCGGGGAGCCCCGCGGCCCGATCGGCCGGCCCTTCGCAACGATCGGGTCTCAGTCCGGACCAGGGTTGGAGGGCGCTCGCCCGGCGGGATTAGCGTCCGGGTCGTGCCCTACGGCGGGCGCTCGAGGTGGCCGCCGCGCACGTGCAACCCACCCCCGGGAGACCCCGCCACCACGTCGGGACCTCCCCCCAGAAAAGGAGATCGTCTTGCGCCGAGCGCGGATGACGAAGGCCGCGGCGCTGCTGCTGGCCGGCAGCCTGGCTCTCGCGGCCTGTGCCAGCGACGAGGAGAACGGCTCCGGCGCTTCCGGCGGCGGCGGCGAGGGCGACCTCAAGGTCGGTGTCGCCTACGACACCGGCGGCCGTGGCGACAAGTCCTTCAACGACTCGGCGATCGCCGGTGTCGAGGCGGCGGTCGAGGACCTCGGCGGCAACGTCGAGGAGGACATCCAGGAGCTCTCGCCGAACGAGGACGGGTCCGACCGCGCCGAGCTGCTCACCCAGCTGGCCGAGAACGGCTACAACCCGGTGATCGCGGTCGGCTTCGCCTACGGCGACATCATCGGCGACATCGCCGCCGACTACCCCGAGACGCAGTTCGCGATCGTCGACACCTCGGTCGCCGACATGGGCGTGGACAACCTCACCGGCCTGATCTTCGCCGAGGAGGAGGGTAGCTTCCTCGCCGGCGTGGCGGCGGCCTCCAAGAGCGCCACCGGGCACATCGGCTTCGTGGGTGGCCAGCAGAGCCCGCTGATCCAGAAGTTCGAGGCGGGCTACACCGCCGGCGCCAGGGCGGTCAACCCCGACATCATCGTCGACACCCAGTACCTCTCCCCGGCGGGCGACCCGTCCGGCTTCGGTGACCCCGAGGGCGGCAAGGTCGCGGCGCAGGGCATGTACCAGAACGGCGCGGACATCGTGTTCCACGCCGCGGGCGGCTCCGGCGAGGGCGTCTTCGAGGCGGCCGTCGAGGCCGGTCAGCGCGCCATCGGCGTCGACTCCGACCAGTACGCCAGCGCCTCGCCCGACCAGCAGGCCGTCATCATGACGTCGATGCTCAAGCGGGTCGACAACGCGGTGGAGGCCTACATCAAGGACTTCGCCGAGGGCAACATCGACGGCGGCGTCGACATCCTCAACGACCTGTCCACCGGCGGCGTCGGCCTGTCCACCTCGGGCGGCTTCATCGACGACATCCAGGACGTCATCGACGACTACCGCCAGCAGATCATCGACGGCGAGATCGAGGTCCCGACAACCCCGTGACCGGTGCGGGCCCGCCTCCGGGCGGGCCCGC
>NZ_JBJHAF010000021.1:0-38490 GCF_054050855.1 Blastococcus sp. SYSU DS0539
GGGGGGTGTGGGGCGGTCGCGACGGGTGCCGCGGGTGCACGGGGACCCAACGAGCCCCACGGGCGCCCGCCCCCCCCCCCCCCCCCCCCCGCTGCTCGTGGGCATCGGCGCGATGCTGGGCCGGCTCTTCGAGCACAGCGGCGGCGCCCAGGTGCTCGCCGACAGCCTGATCAAGCGCTTCGGCGAGCAGCGTGCGCCGCTCGCCCTGGGCGTGGCCGCGCTGCTCTTCGGCTTCCCGATCTTCTTCGACGCCGGGCTCGTCGTCTTCCTGCCCATCGTCTTCACCGTGGCCCGCCGGCTGGGCGGCTCGCTGCTGACCTACGGGCTGCCCGTGGCAGGCGCGTTCGCGGTCATGCACGCGTTCGTGCCGCCGCACCCGGGACCGGTCGCGGCGGCCGGCCTGATCGGCGCCGACATCGGCCTGGTGCTGGTCTTCGGCCTGCTCATCGGCGTCCCGACCTGGTTCCTCGGCAGCTACCTGTTCGGCCTGTGGGCCGGGCACCGGTTCGAGCTCCCCGTGCCGAACATCCTGGCGGGCGAGGCGAGGACGGCCGACGACGCGCCGGATCCGTCGGTCGAGGGCAGCTCGCCGGCGATCGCGTCCGGGCGGGCGGCCACGGGTACGGCGACCCGGCCGGCACCGCCCGGGTTCGCGACGGTGATCTCGGTGCTGCTCCTCCCGATGCTGCTGATCTTCCTGAACACCGGCCTGACCACGCTGGCCGCCGAGGGGGTCGTGGACGAGGAGTCGACCCTGGTCCGCTGGGGTCAGCTCATCGGGGCGACGCCGATCGCGCTGCTGATCACCGTGCTGCTGGCCATGTGGGTGCTGGGCCGGCGCCGCGGCGACAGCGGGGCCGAGGTGGAGTCGGTGCTCAACAGCGCGCTCGGCCCGGTCTGCGCGATCATCCTGATCACCGGCGCCGGCGGGATGTTCGGCGGCGTGCTGCGGGCCAGCGGCATCGGCGCGGCGCTGGCCGACGTGCTCGGGGACATCGGCCTGCCGGTGATCGTCGCGGCGTTCGTCATCTCCGCGCTGATCCGGGTGGCGCAGGGCTCGGCCACGGTGGCCCTGACGACCGCGGCCGGGCTGATCGCGCCCGTGGTGGCGGCCAGCGAGGGGCTCAGCTCCCCGGACCTCGCGCTCATCGTCATCGCGATCGCCGGCGGGGCGACCGTGCTCTCGCACGTCAACGACTCCGGCTTCTGGCTGGTCAGCCGGTTCTTCGAGATGGACGAGAAGACGACGCTGAAGACCTGGACGGTGATGGAGACGCTGCTCGGCACGATCGGCTTCGTGCTGGCGCTGGTGCTCAGCCTCTTCCTCTGACGCGTCGGCGGTCGGGTCGCCCGCCGCCCGCGTCGCCAGCGACTGCGCACCGGGCGCGGCCGCGCCATAGTGAGGCATGCCGCTTCTCCCGCGCGCTGCCGCCGCCGGCCTCTCCGCGCTGGCCGCGGTCGCCGTCCGTGACCTGCTCCAGCGCGAGCACACCCTGCTGCGCAACTTCCCGGTGGTGGGCCACGCCCGCTACCTGCTGGAGTCGATCGGGCCGGAGCTGCGCCAGTACCTGGTGGCCGGCAACAACGAGGAGCGGCCGTTCACCCGGGACCAGCGGCGCTGGGTCTACGCGTCGAGCAAGCGGGACAACAACTACTTCGGCTTCGGCACCGACAACGACCTCGAGTACACCGCCGGGTACCCGGTGATCAAGCACCGCACCTTCGGCCGGGCGGTCCCGGCCTCGCACGTGCAGGCCGGCCAGCAGGTCGCCCTCCCGTGCGCCAAGGTGCTCGGCGCCGCCCGCGGCCGGGCGGGGGCGTTCCGGCCCGAGTCCGTCGTGAACATCTCGGCGATGAGCTTCGGCTCGCTGTCGGGTGCGGCGGTCGAGGCGCTCAACCGCGGGGCGGCGCTGGCCGGGTGCCTGCACAACACGGGGGAGGGCGGGGTCTCCCGGTACCACCGGCACGGCGGGGAGCTGGTCTACCAGATCGGCACCGCCTACTTCGGCTGCCGCGACGAGGAGGGGCGGTTCGACCTCGACCGGCTCAAGGCCCTGGTCGCGGGAGCGCCGGTGCGCGCCCTGGAGATCAAGCTGAGCCAGGGCGCCAAGCCCGGCCTGGGCGGCGTGCTGCCGGCGGCGAAGGTGTCGGCCGAGATCGCCGAGGCCCGGGGCGTCGCCGAGGGCGTCGACTGCGTGAGCCCCTCCCGGCACGCGGAGTTCTCCGACGCCGACAGCCTGCTGGACTGGGTGGAGCTGCTCGCCGCCGAGACGGGGCTGCCCGTGGGCATCAAGTCGGCGGTCGGGGACATGGCGTTCTGGGAGGAGCTCACCGAGTTGATGGCCACCACCGGCCGCGGCGTGGACTTCGTGACGATCGACGGCGGCGAGGGTGGCACCGGCGCCGCGCCGCTGATCTTCACCGACTCGGTGTCGCTGCCCTTTGCGCTGGGCTTCTCCCGGGTGTACGCCACGTTCGCGCGCGCCGGGCTGGCCGACGACGTGGTCTTCATCGGGGCCGGCAAGCTGGGCCTGCCCGACAACGCGGTGGTCGCCTTCGCCCTCGGCTGCGACATGGTCAACGTGGGGCGGGAGGCGATGCTGGCCATCGGCTGCATCCAGGCGCAGAAGTGCCACACCGACACCTGCCCCACCGGGGTGGCGACGCAGAACGCCTGGCTGGTGCACGGGCTGGACCCGGCGCTCAAGTCCACCCGCGCCGCCAACTACATCAGCACGCTGCGCCGCGACCTGCTGAAGGTGGCCGAGGCGTGCGGCGTCGAGCACCCCGGGCTGATCGACACCGACTCGGTCGAGGTGCTCACCGGCCGGACGGCGTCCCGCCCGCTGCGCGAGGTGTACGGGTACGAGCCCGAGTGGGGGCTGCCGTCGCCGGCCGACCGGGCCGCCGTCGTCGCGCTCATGACCGGCGAGGCCCCCGAGGGCGGCTCCGCGCCGCCGTCGGAGGACGCCGTCGGCTGACCCGGCGGTACGGGCACACGCCACCGCGGCGACGGGTGCTGCGGAACGGCCGGTGACGGATCGATGACGTCGGGGCGGATCGGGATGGGCCGGCCCCGGCCGGGGCACACGGGGCAGGTACATCCGCTGCCGGCCCCGGCCGGCCGTCCCGGAGGAGCACCCATGACCCGCACGTCCCTGCCCACCCGTCGCTGGCGATCCGGCGCGGCCGCGGTCGCCATCGCGGCGGCGTCGTTCACCATGACCGCCTGCGGCGGCGAGGAAGGCGTCGAGGAGGGCGGCATCGTCGAGCAGGAGGGCGGCGAGGAGGGCGGCGGCCTCGAGGAGGAAGAGGACGACTGACCTCCCCGGCGTCTCGTGCACGTACCGCCGCGGCGGACGTGCCCGAGACGCCGGCGGGTCAGGCGCCGGGGCCGCGGAGCAGGTCCTCGAAGGACGTCGTGGGGTCGGCGAACGGGTCGGCGGGCGCCGCCGGCGGCCGCCCGGCCACCAGGTCGGCGAGCTCTCCGGCGGCCCGGCGCAACCGCCCCGTGAGGGCCGGGCTGCCGGTCCCGCCGCCGGCCCAGTCCTCCGACGCGGCGAAGACCGCGGTGGGGGCGACCGTCGCGCGCAGGTAGGCGAACAGCGGTCGCATCGCGTGCTCGAGGGCCAGCGAGTGCCGCGCGGTGCCGGCGGTGGCGCCGAGCAGCACCGGCTTCCCGGTGAGGGCGTCCTTGTCCAGGACGTCGAAGAAGGTCTTGAACAGCCCGCTGTAGGACGCCGAGAAGATCGGCGTCACCGCGATCAGCCCGTCGGCGCCGACCACGGTGTCCACGGTGCCGCGCAGCGCCTCGCCGGCGAAACCGGTGACCAGGTTGTCGGCGAGGTCGCGGGCGTGCTGCCGCAGCTCAACCACCTCGACGGTCGCGTCGACGCCCCGCTCGCGCAGCGCGTCCACCGTCGCCGTCGTCAGCCGGTCGGCCAGCAGCCGGGTGGACGACGGGACGCCCAGCCCGGCGCTGACGACGGCGAGGGTGCGGGTGCTCATCGCGCCACCGCCTCCGCGCTCCGCCCGGTGACGCCGTCCACGGCGGGCACCGGGGCGTCCTGCGTGCCGCCGGCCGCGGCCACCCGCGAGGCGTGCGTGGGCGCGTCGGGCACGTGCGCCGGCTTCAGGGCGGCGAACTCGCGGCGGAGCACCGGGACGACCTCCTCGCCGAGGAGGTCGAGCTGCTCGAGCACCGTCTTCAGCGGCAGCCCGGCGTGGTCGATGAGGAACAGCTGCCGCTGGTAGTCGCCGACGTAGTCGCGGAAGCCCAGGGTCCGCTCGATCACCTGCTGCGGGGAGCCGACGGTCAGCGGGGTCTCGCGGGTGAAGTCCTCCAGCGACGGGCCGTGGCCGTAGACGGGCGCGTTGTCGAAGTACGGCCGGAACTCCCGGACGGCGTCCTGGCTGTTCTTCCGCATGAACACCTGGCCGCCGAGGCCGACGATCGCCTGGTCGGCGCCGCCGTGGCCGTAGTGCTCGAACCGGCGGCGGTAGAACTCGACCATCTTCTGCGTGTGCGAGGCCGGCCAGAAGATGTGGTTGGAGAAGAAGCCGTCGCCGTAGTAGGCGGCCTGCTCGGCGATCTGCGGGCTGCGGATCGAGCCGTGCCACACGAACGGCGGCACGCCGTCGAGCGGGCGGGGGGTGGAGGTGAAGCCCTGCAGCGGGGTGCGGAACCGGCCCTGCCAGTCGACGACGTCCTCGGTCCAGAGCCGGCGCAGCAGCGCGTAGTTCTCGACGGCGAGGTCGATGCCGTTGCGGATGTCCTGTCCGAACCAGGGGTAGACCGGGCCGGTGTTCCCGCGGCCCATCATCAGGTCGACCCGGCCGTCGGCCAGGTGCTGCAGCATCGCGTAGTCCTCGGCGATCTTCACCGGGTCGTTCGTGGTGATCAGCGTGGTCGACGTCGACAGCTGCAGGTTCGAGGTCCGCGCCGCGATCCAGGCGAGCGTGGTGGTGGGGGAGGAGGAGAAGAACGGCGGGTTGTGGTGCTCGCCCAGGGCGAAGACGTCGAGGCCGACCTCCTCTGCCTTCTGCGCGATGGCCAGCACCGCCTTCAGCCGCTCCGCCTCGGTCGGCGTGCGCCCGGTCGTGGGGTCGGTGGTGATGTCGCTGACGGTGAAGACGCCGAACTGCATCTCGATCTCCGCATCTGGTTGAGAGCGCAATTACTTCTGCCGGGTCAACGTGCGGCGGCGGCGGGCTATGCCCGGCCCCGCCTGGCGGGGCAGAGCGACGCCTCCGGCAGCGCTTCGTAACCGTTCCGGTACGCGCTGACGTGACATCGCCGGGCGGTCCGCGACACGGTCACGGAGCCGTCACGGTGGCCCGCGCGCCGCGCGGGCCTCTGGCAGATTCCGGCTCACCTACTTCCCAGGGGGGCCATCCGGATGCACCGGCGTGTGGAGTTCGTCGCCAACCGTGTCCAGGACGAGGGGGTGCCGCCGGCCCGACCCGAGTCGCCGGCGCCGCGCCCGGTCGGTGACCTGGAGACGCTGCTGGACCACCGGCCGGCCTTCCGCGGTTCGCTGCGGGGCTACGACCGGCTCGAGGTGGACAACTACGTCGCCTGGGCCGAGGGCGAGCTCTCGGCCGCGCAGCGCGAGCGGGAGCACCTGCTGGACCGCGTCGTCGCCTGCGGGACGGAACTGGAGATCTCCCGGCGGCTGCTCGCCGAGCAGCCGGCCGGGCGCGAGCGGCCGGTGGTCAGCGCCCGGGTGGGGGAGGTGCTGCGGCTGGCCGAGAACCAGGCGGCCCAGGTTCTCGACGCCGCCGAGGCCGACGCGGCGCAGATCCTCGCGGACGCCCGGCTCGAGGCCGACGCCCGGCTGCGCAAGGCGCACGAGATCAAGGAGATGGCGATCGACGTCGCCGACCAGCTCCGGGTGAACGCCCAGCGCGACCAGGCCGAGGGCGCCGCCGTGCTGGAGAAGGCGCAGACCGAGGCCGCCGAGCTGCTCCGGATCGCCGCCGCCGAACGGGACCGGCTGGTCGCCGAGGCCGCTGCCGAGCGGGACCGGCTGGCCGCCGAGGCGGCGGCGGAGCGAGAGCGGCTGGCCGCCGAGGCCGCTGCCGAGCGGGAGGAGCTGGCCGCGGCCGCCGCCGCCGAGCGCGAGCAGGCCGCGGCGCAGGCGCAGCGGGACCGGGAGTCCGCCGACGACCTCGCCGGCGCCCGGCTGGCCGCGGTGCGGGCGGAGGTCGACGACCTCTGCCGCCAGCGCGACCAGGCCAGGGAGTCGCTGCGGTGCCTCACCGACCGGATCGGTGCGGCGCTGCAGGCCGTGGGCGTGCCGCCGGCCGACGAGCTGGTGCTGCTGGGGAGCCGGCCGGAGCCCGTCTCGGGCTGACGGCGCGCCGTCCGGCGCCGGTGACGTGCAGGTCGCCGCCTGATGAGAGGCTGACCGGCACGGTGAGCGCGCCGGCATGCAGCAACGAGGAGGCAGCGGTGGACGAGGTCCGTGAGGTCGTTCAGGTCGAGGGTGGCGTCGTGGTCGGGCACGACGGCTCCAAGTGCGCGCAGGAGGCGCTGCGGTGGGCGGGGCGGCTGGCCCGCCGGGCCGACGTCCCCCTGCACGTGGTGCGCGCCTGGTCGATGACCACCGCGCCGCAGCCCAGCAGCTGGGAGCCCGGCTACGTGCCGCCGCTGACCGACTGGGAGCAGGCGGTGCTCGACGAGCTGACCGCGCACGTCGCCGCGGCCGGGCTGGACCCGGCCACCCGGGTCACCTGCCACGTCGTCCACCGGCCGCCGGTGCCCGCGATGCTCGCCGCGGCCGAGGGCGCCAGCCTGCTGGTCGTCGGCGCGCGCGGCCGTGGTGGGTTCGCCGGTCTCCTGCTCGGCTCGGTCAGCGACCAGCTGGTGCACCACGCGGCCTGCCCGGTCACCGTGGTCCGCACCGGCGCCGGTGGCCGCGACTTCACGACCGCCGAGGCCGGCTCCGCCGCCGTCGGGGAGTGACCCCGCCGGCCCGCCGGAGCCGTCGGGCAGACTGCCGCTGACCTGCGGATCCACCGCGGGCGCGAGCGGGAGGGCCGGCGTGCGCGACTTCGGTGGGACGACGGTGGTGCCGGTCGGCGAGGGGCCCGAGGACGTCGTCGTCGACGAGGCCGGGCGGGTCTACGCCGGCCTGGCCGACGGGCGGATCGTGTGCGTCGCCGGGCCCGCCGGCCCGGTCGAGACGGTGGCGCGCGTGCCGGGCCGGCCGCTCGGCCTGGAGCTGCTCGGGGACGACGAGCTGCTGGTCTGCGCGTCCGACGCCGGGCTGCTGGCCGTATCCCTGCTCGACGGCGCCGTGCGGACCCTGGTCGACCGGGTGGACGGTGCCCGTCTGGAGGCGGTGAACAACGCGGCGGTCGCCGCCGACGGGACGATCTACTTCACCGACTCCTCGCAGCGGTTCCGCATCCCGCAGTGGCGCGCGGACCTCGTGCGGCGGACCGCCACCGGCCGGCTGTTCCGCCGGACGCCCGACGGCGCGGTGACCGAGCTGCTGGGCGGCCTGGAGTTCGCCAACGGCGTGGCCCTGGCCGCCGACGGGTCGTGGGTGGCGGTGGCCGAGACCGGTGCGGCGCGGGTGCGCCGGGTGTGGCTCACCGGTGCCCGCGCCGGCGCGTCGGAGCTCTTCGTCGACGACCTCCCCGGCCACCCCGACAACATCGCGCTGGGCTCCGACGGGCTGGTGTGGATCACGCTGCCGAGCCCCCGGGTCGCGGCGCTGGCCGCGATCCACCGGTTGCCCGCACCGCTGCGCGCGCTGCTGAGCACGCTCCCGCAGAGCCTGCAGCCCAGCCCCGGCCGGACGCTGGGGGTGCTGGCCGTCGACGAGCGCGGCGCGACGGTGCACCGGCTGAGCGGGGACATCCCGGGCTTCGAGATGCTCACCGGCGTGCGCGAGGCCGGGGGTCGGCTGTGGTTCGGCAGCCTCACCGGCAGCACGCTGGCGACCGTCGTCCTCTGACGCGGCCGGCGTCCTCAGTCGGGGATCGCGGCGCCGTACACCGCCGACAGCCAGATGCCGAGGAGCACGTCGACGACGTGCTCCTCGGGTACGGCGGGCCCGTCGCCGCTGAAGGTCGCGTAGAGCACCCGCTCGTTCATCGAGGTGAGGGCGATGGCGAGATCGCGGGCGGGCAGCCCCGCCGGGGCGGCTCCGCGGGCCCGCTCGGCGTCGATGGCCGTGGCGCACTGCTGCACCCAGCGCTCGAAGACCGCCGACCACAGCGCGCGCACCTCGTCGTTGGCGGAGCGGGCCTGCGCCCAGGCGACGGTGAGCGCCCGGTGCGCGCGGAAGGTGTCGTAGTAGGCGCCGATGGCCCGCGCCCAGCCGTCCCGCGCGCCGGTGGCGGGGGAGCCGAACACCGCGCGCATCGCGCTGTCGGCCTCGGCGACGACGCGGTCGAGCAGGGAGAGCAGGACGGCGTCCTTGGACGAGAAGTAGAAGTAGAAGGTGGGCCGGGAGATGCCGGCGCCACGCGCCAGGTCGTCGACCGAGATGGCGGCCAGCGGCCGTTCGGCGAGCAGCCGCTCGGCGGTGGCCAGGATGGCCAGCTCGCGGTCGTCGCCGGAGGGCCGGGCGGGCCGCCGGCCACGCCCGGTGCTGGGACGTTCGTCCGGAGCAGCCGACACGGGAGGCACCCTAGCCGCCCGCGCCCGCTGTTCGACACCGCGTTGACTCGTCCGACATGGTGTCGATAGCGTTGCGGGCGCAGCGCCGCGCGATCGCGCCGACCCACTCCCGGCCCCGGCCGGACGGACGAACCGGAGAACCGGACATGGCAACCGAGCACGTGGACGTCCTGGTGGTGGGCGCCGGCCTCTCCGGCATCGGCGCCGCCTGCCACCTGGAGACGGAGCGGCCGGGCACCAGCTACCTGGTGCTGGAGTCCCGGGCCGCCCTCGGCGGCACCTGGGACCTGTTCCGCTATCCCGGCATCCGGTCGGACTCCGACATGTTCACGCTGGGCTACTCCTTCCGGCCGTGGGACGAGTCGAAGTCGATCGCCGACGGGCCGGCCATCCGCCGGTACATCGAGGACACCGCCCGCGAGTACGGCGTCACCGACAAGATCCGCTACCACCACCGCGTGCGGTCCGCGGAGTGGTCGACGGCGGAGGGCCGGTGGACGGTCACCGTCGAGCGCACCGACACCGGCGCGACGGTGCAGCTCACCTGCTCCTGGCTGTCGGTCTGCTCCGGCTACTACCGCTACGACGAGGGCTTCCGCCCGCACTTCGAGGGCGAGGAGCGCTTCCGCGGGCAGCTGGTGCACCCGCAGCACTGGCCCGACGACCTCGACCTCACCGGCAAGCGGGTGGTCATCATCGGCAGCGGCGCCACCGCGGTCACCCTCGTGCCCAACCTCGCGGAGCAGGCCGCGCACGTGACGATGCTGCAGCGCACCCCGAGCTACGTGATGTCGCTGCCCAGCCGGGATCCGCTGGCGCAGCTGCTGCGCCACCGGCTGCCGGCCCGGATCGCCTATCCGGTGGTCCGCTGGAAGAACGTCCTCACCGCCACCGCGCTCTACCAGCTCAGCCGCCGCCGGCCGGCGATGGTGCGGAAGCTCATCCGCCGGCTCACCGAGAAGCAGCTGCCGGGCTTCGACGTCGACACGCACTTCAACCCGCCGTACGACCCGTGGGACCAGCGGCTGTGCCTGGTGCCCGACGGCGACCTGTTCCGCACGCTGCGGCGCGGAAAGGCGTCGATCGCGACCGACCGGATCGCCACCTTCACCGAGGACGGCATCGCGCTGGCGTCGGGGGAGTACCTGCCCGCCGACGTCGTGGTGACCGCGACCGGGCTGAACCTGCTGCCGGCGGGCGGGATGACCATCGCCGTGGACGGGGAGCCGGTCGAGCTGTCCGAGACGGTGTCCTACAAGGGGATGATGCTGTCGGGCGTGCCCAACTTCTCGATGGTGATCGGGTACACCAACGCCTCCTGGACGCTGAAGGCCGACCTGGTCAACGGCTACGTCTGCCGCCTGCTGGCCCACCTGGACGCGCACGGCTACGTCTCGGCGACCCCGGTCGCCCCGCCGGAGGGCGCCGACGCGCCGTTCCTCGACCTCGCCGCCGGATACGTGCAGCGCAGCTTGGCGGGCCTGCCGAAGCAGGGCGGCCGCACCCCGTGGCGGCTGCACCAGAACTACCTGCGCGATGTCGCGCTGATGCGCCGCGGCCCGCTGGAGGACGAGGGCATGACCTTCCAGCCGCGGGCGCTGACCGGTGCGGCAACCGACGCCGCGGACGCGCGGACGGTGGCGTGATGGCCCCGTACGTGTTCGCCGGCGGGACCGCGGTCGTCACCGGCGCGGCGAGCGGCATCGGTGCGGCGCTGGCCGCGCAGCTGGCCGGCCGGGGCAGCCACCTGGTGCTGCTGGACCGCGACGCCGAGCGGCTCGCGGAGGTGACCGTGCGGATCCGCGCCGACCACCCGGCGCTGCGGGTCGCCACCCACGTCGTCGACCTCGCCGACGACGAGGCGACCGCCCGGGTGGCCGAGACCCTCGTCGCCGAGCACCCGGAGACCACGCTGCTGGTCAACAACGCCGGCGTGGCGCTCGGCGGGCGCTTCGACCAGGTCACCCTCGAGGAGTTCGAGTGGGTGATGGCGATCAACGTCCGCGCCGTCGTCCGGCTCACCCACACCCTGCTGCCGGTGCTCAAGACGCACCCCGGCGCCCACGTGGTCAACGTGTCCAGCGTCTTCGGCATCTTCGCGCCGGCCGGCCAGGCTGCCTACGCGGCCAGCAAGTTCGCGGTGCGCGGGTTCAGCGAGGCGCTGCGGCACGAGCTGGCCGACGACGGCATCGGCGTGACCGTGGTGCACCCGGGTGGCATCCGCACCCGGATCGCCGAGAGCGCCCGCACCGGCTCCGGGGTCTCCGTGGCGG
Organism: Blastococcus sp. SYSU DS0539; assembly: GCF_054050855.1. Classification (NCBI taxonomy): domain Bacteria; kingdom Bacillati; phylum Actinomycetota; class Actinomycetes; order Geodermatophilales; family Geodermatophilaceae; genus Blastococcus; species Blastococcus sp. SYSU DS0539. Next base: position 10,909 of record NZ_JBJHAF010000021.1, read on the forward strand.
AGTACGAGGAGGGGCGCCGGCAGTTCGCCAAGCTGCTCCGGATGCCACCGGAGGACGCCGCCGCACAGATCCTCGCGGCCGTCGAGCGACGCCGTCCGCGGCTGCTCATCGGCTGGACCGCGAAGGTGCCCGACGTGCTGGTGCGGCTGATGCCCGGCACCTACTGGCGGCTGATCGCCCGCCGGGCGGCGCCGGCGAAACCGAAGGGCGCCGCGTAGTCCGGCGTGCGCCGCCCGCCGGAAATCCGGTTGCGGCGGGCGGTAGGACTTCGGAGGTGAGCGCACCGACCTCCCGCATCGTCGATCTCGGCCCGGAGGACCCGTTGTTCGCGCCGTGGTGCGAGGTCTGGGCGGCCAGCCAGCGGGGTGACCGGCCCGACGACCCGCCGCGCCCGGCGCAGGAGCACGTCGCGCTGGGCCGGGAGCTGGTGGCGCCGGGGGGCTCCCGGACCGGCGCGCACCGCGCGGCGGTGGTCGACGGCGCCGTCGTCGGGGCGCTCCGGGTGCTGCTCCCGCTCAGGGACAACCCGTCCGTGGCGATCTTCGACGTCGCGGTGCACCCCGCGCACCGCCCCCGGGGGCTGGGCAGCGAGCTGCTGGCTGCCGGCCGGGCGCTGGCCGCGGACTTCTGGCGCACCGTGCTCATCGCCGAGGTCGACGAGCCCGGCCCGGGGGCGCCGGGGCGCGCCTTCGCGCTGGCGCACGGCTGGACCTGCGATCTGGTCGAGACCCGGCGGGACCTCGAGCTGCCGCCCGACGAGGACCGGCTGTCCGCGCTGGAGGCCAGGCGACCGGGGTGGGCGGGCCAGGGCGGCACGCTGGTCCTCCGCGAGCACCGCGGGCACCGGCTCGGCGCCCGGCTGAAGGCGGCCGTCCTGCGCGACCTGGCGGCCCAGCTCCCGGAGGTACGCCGGATCAGCACCTACAACTCCGACGGCAACACGCCCATGGTGGCGGTCAACGAGGCCCTGGGCTTCGTGCCCGCCGGGCACCTGTCGTCCTGGTCGCTGCGGGGCTGACCCGGGCGCCTGCGCGGCCGCGCCACCCGTGCGGTTGACTGCCCGGGTGCCGGCCGACCGCCCCGTTCCGCCCGAGTTCGTCCGTGCCCACACCCGCCCGGTGCGGCCCGAGCTGGTGCCCGAGGTGGAGCTGCTGGTCGCGGCCGACATCGTCGCCCTCTGGGAGGCGATGGAGACCGAGCACGGGCGCACCTCCACCGATCCGCCGTTCTGGGCGGCGGCCTGGCCGGGCGGCCAGGCGCTCGCGCGCCACGTGCTCGACCACCCCGAGCTCGTGGCCGGGCGCACGGTGCTCGACCTGGGCGCCGGCAGCGGGCTGGTCGCGGTGGCGGCGGTGCGCGCCGGGGCGGCGTCCGTGCTCGCCAGCGACGTCGACCCGTACGCGCTGACGGCCGTGGCGGTCAACGCCGAGCGGAACGGGACGCCGGGCATCACGCCCGTGGGCGACGTGCTGGGGGCCGAGCCGCCGGACGTGGCGGTGATCCTGGCCGGCGACGTCTGCTACGACCGCGAGATGACCGACCGGGTGCTGCCCTTCCTCGCGGCGGCCCGCGCCCGCGGGGCCGAGGTGCTGATCGGCGACCCCGGCCGCGTGTACCTGCCGGAGGACCGGCTGACCGCGCTGGCGGTGTACGAGGTCTCCGACACCGAGCCGTCACCCACCCAGCCGCTGGCCGTGCGCCGGACGACGGTGTGGCGGCTGCCCTGAGCGTCGCGAGACCACTTCCACACAGGTAGTTGGCGCTGGGGGATTGTCACGAACGGATAACGGTGGTTACCGTGGCGGAGCCCGGCCGGTCGTTCTCTCCCCATCCGGGGAGGTCCGCCGGGCGCCGCCGGGTCGCCCGCTGCCTCCGCGCCGCTGGCCGGTCAGCCTCCTCGGTCGGCGGCACGACGGAAGAAACGGAGAGCCGCCGCATGGCGAGCCTGCGGGCCCACCTTGCACGGAACCGCAGCCGGTACGGAGCCTCGCGCGCGCCTTCCCCGCGCTGAGCGCCCGGGCGTCCCGCCCGACACCCGCTGCCACTCGACCACCTCCGCAGCAGTCCGCCGCACGCAGCGGCCCTGCTGTGCCCTGCCTCTGGAGCAGTTCCTCCCCATGAACCTTCGCCCTTCCTCGATCACCCGCGCCGTCCGGTCGACGCCCGGGCGTCGGCCCGCCGCTGCGGTGCGCCGTTCCGCGCTGTTCCTGGCCGTCGTCGCCGCCGGCGGGCTGGTCGTCACCGTCGCCCTTCCCGACGAGCCGGCCGCCCACGGCAAGCCGCAGCTGGCCTCGGTCAGCGTCGCCCAGCAGCTCGGCATCCCCGTCGACGCGCCCGCCACCGAGGCCGTCGAGTCCGCCGTCGAGACCCTTGCCCCGCTGGCGGCGAGCCGCAGCGAGCGTGCGGCCGAGCAGACCGCGGCCGCCGAGGCCCGGGCCGCCGCCGAGCAGGCCGAGCTCGACCGCCGGGCGGCGGAGGAGGCCGCCCGCATCGCTGCCGAGGAAGCCGCCCGCCGCGCCGCCGAGGAGGCCGCCCGCGCCGAGGCCGCCCGGGTGGAAACGGCTCGCGCCGCCGAGGCGGCCCGCGCCGCCGAGCCGCGGGCCGCGGCTCCCGCTCCCGCTCCCGCGCGGAGCACCGCCGCGCCGTCCGCCCCGGCCGCACCCGTCGCGCCGGCCGGCTCGTTCCGGCAGTACGCGATGGGCAAGCTGGGCGGTTCGGGCAGCGAGTTCACCTGCCTGGAGAACCTGTGGGGCAAGGAGAGCGGCTGGAACCCCACCGCGCAGAACCCGACCAGCACCGCCTACGGCATCGCTCAGTTCCTCAACTCGACGTGGGCCGGGACGGGCATCGCCAAGACGTCCGACGGCTACCGGCAGATCGACGCGGGGCTCATCTACATCGAGAACCGCTACGGCTCGCCCTGCGGCGCGTGGGCGCACTTCCAGGCGAAGAACTGGTACTGACCGGACGCCGCTGACGGGCCGCTCCGGCACCGAGCACGACGAGGTCGCCGATCCCGCGCGGGGTCGGCGACCTCGCCGTTTCCCGCCTCGGCCCGGGGGCCCGGCTCCGGCGGTGCGCGCCCTGCCGACGGTGGCGGCCGGGCAGCGCGACGGGCGCGTCGTCCCTAAGGTCGGGTCAGGACCACGGCCGGAGGGGGAGCGATGACCGAGGGCGAGGAGAGCCGGCGAGCCGCCGCGCAGAGCGGGATCGTGGGCCGGTCGATCGACGAGTTCGTCCACCAGCTGCGCGGGTTCAGCGACCGCGCCCGCAACCTGGCCGGCGCCGTCCCCGGCCGGCTGTCCCTGCCCGCGCTGCCCAGCCCGCCCGGCGCCATGTCGGCCGCCCAGGTGCGCGCGATCGCCGACGTCGTGAAGGCCCAGCGCCGGTCGATCGCGGCGATGACCGCCCAGCTGGAGGCCTTCGACCAGCAGCTCGCCGTCTTCGAGAAGATCCTCGACCCGCTGGTCGAGTGGAGCTCCAGCTGGGCGCGGCTCGAGGAGGCGGTGGGCGACTTCGTCCGCCGGGAGCCGCCGCCGGAGGGCTGACGGTCAGCCGGCCAGCGACCTGATCAGCAGCGCCGCACCGGAGAGCACGCACAGGACGAGCGCCGCGCGGCGCATCGCCGGCAGGGTGAGCCGGCGGCGCAGCGGCCCGGCGGCGACGAAGCCGAGCAGCACGAACGGCACCAGCACCGCGCCGGAGGCCAGGCCGCTGCCCGAGAGCTCCCCGCCGGCACCCAGCACGCTCAGGGAGAGCACGGTCGTCCCGACGAAGAACAGCGACAGGTTGGCTCGCTGGGCCGCGGGCGTGGGCGCCCGGTAGGTGACCACCAGCGGCGGCCCCGGCGTGGCCGCGACCGTCGACAGCGCGCCCGAGGTGAAGCCCGCGACGGTCAGCGCGCGACGGCCACCGGGCAGCCGGATCCCGGCGAGCGCCGCCCCGCAGGCGCCCAGCACCACGATCCCGACCGTCATGCCCAGCACCCGGCCGTCGATCACCCGCACGAGCCCCAGACCCGCGACGGCGCCCGGGACCGAGGCCAGCATCGCCCCGCGCATCGCGTCGAACTCCAGCGCGGCCCGGTCCCGCCACAGGGCCGGCAGCAGGGCGGCGAGGGTGCCCATCAGCAGCGGCCCGGGGACGAGCGCGGGCGCGACCAGCAGGACCAGCGGCCCGGCGAGCAGGCCGAAGCCCATGCCGGTCGCCGTCTGCACGACCGAGGCCACCAGCACGGCCAGGCCGCACAGCAGCAGGACGAACGGATCGGCGACCGTCTCCACGATCAGTAGCCGTCGTCCTCCTCCGCGGGGCGACGGCGCAGCAGGCCGGTCACCGAGCCGACCCGGTTCTGCGCCTGCCGGAGGCCGGAGATCAGCGGCATCAGGTCGTCGTGGATGCGGCGCAGGGTGTCGGGCACCGTGTCGACGGCCGGGTCGTCGAGCACCTTGGCGACCCGTTCGATGCCGGGGCGCAGCGCACGCACCGGCTCCTCCAGCTCCTCGACCAGGCCCTCCAGGCGCTCGGCGATCCGCTGGGCGGAGGCGATGGTCTCCCGCGCGGACGTCGTGGCCGCGGTCAGCTCGCGGACGGTGGCGTTCAGGTCGGACAGGGTCCGGGGCAGCTGCGCCAGCGCCTCGGTCTGCGTCTGCAGCAGGGTGAGCAGCTCGGTGAACCCGGGGATGCGGGGCATGCCGAGACCGCGGAAGGGATCCACCGGGAAACCCTGGGCGACCGCAGCGCGCAGCGCAACCCGGCGCTGCCCGGGGGGCGATCCAGCGGCCGTCGCTTCGACCGCTGGACCTGGGCCTCCGGAACCGCCGGCAGTCCTGGCGACCGTGCGGTCGCAGGTGCCCACTCCGGGGGGCCGGCACTCCTCGCCGGAGCACGTCGTGCGCCCGGGGGTCAGGCCGGGCGCAGGTCCCCGGTCAGCACGAACTGCGCTGCCACGTCCCGCAGCTTCGTGTTGGTCTCCATCGAGACCTTGGCCAGCAGCCGGAACGCCTGGTCGGCGGTCAGCTTGTGCCGCTCCATGAGGATGCCCTTGGCCTGGTCGATCACCGCCCGGTACTCCAGCGCCGCCTGCAGGTGCTGGGCGCGCTCCACGGCCGTCTCGTAGAGGTACATGTTCGACACCGGCCCGACGGCGTAGGCGGCCAGCCGGGAGACCAGGCCCCGGGTCCGGTCGCCCGCGATGGAGAAGTCCCGGGCGTACACGTTGAGGGCTCCCTGCACCCGCTCCTGCGCCGGGAAGGGGTGGGACAGCACGCTCTCGCACCCCTGGGCGGCGGCCTCGACGGCGAACGGGGCCCACCGCTCGGCCGCGCGCGTGTCGGCGATCGTGCTGGTCCGGCCGGTGGTCGCCGCGTCCAGGCACGGGCCGGTGCCGAGCCGGTACTGCACCTCGTCGAGCCGGACGGCGAGGTCACCGCTGGCCGCCACCGTGCTCGGCCGGCCGTCGGCGACGATCGTCACCGACGCGACCGGCTGCCCGGGGAGGATGCGGGTGGCCAGTTCGGTGACCGTGCGCAGCACGGACTCGAGCGAGTGCTCGGCGAACGAGAGCCGGGCCAGCTCGTCGAACGCCGGCTGGACGACGAGGGCATCGTCGTCGGGGGGTGTCACGCCTTGCACTCCGTCTGGGCCTGCACCGGACGACGCGCGTGCCGGCGGAAGGGGAAGGGTGCCCCGGTGCTCCCGGGGAACTCTTCGGACCGGGCCGAGGGGCCCGGCCACGCGCCGGCTGTATGACGCGTATGTCGTAGCGGCCAGCATAGTGGTGCGGCGGTCGGGGACGGCGTCGAGGTGAGCCGGAAGGCGGGCGTGCCGCCGGCGGGTGGAGCGGTCAGCCGGCCTCGGTGAACGAGACCGTCACCCACTCGTCGAGCGCCAGCAGGTGCCAGGCGCGCTCCACCAGGGCCGGGGCGTTCCGCAGCTCGACCCGGATCCCGCGCTCGGTCAGGCTGCGCGCCCAGCGGGCGATTGCCCGGCAGCCCGCGACGTCGGCGAAACCCAGGCCGGTGAGGTCGAGGGCGCAGGTGTCGCCGTCGACCGGGGAGGCGGCCAGCACCCGGCCCAGCCGCTCGGCGCCGAACGCGTCGACGTCCCCGGTCAGCACCACCCGGAGCCCGTCGCAGGAGGCCCGGAAGGCCGCCGCGTCGAGCTCGGCCCGGTCGCGGTGCACCCGGAAGGCGGGATCGTGCGCGTCCGCCGGTTGACCGGCGATGAGCCCACCGTGAACGCGCATCCGCTCAGAGTAACGAAATCCGAGCACGCTGCACAGGGCCGGCGGTCACTCACAGCGCCTTGAGGATGTCCTCCACGCGCTCCCGGGCGTCGCCGAAGAGCATGTCGGTGTTCTCGCGGAAGAAGAGCGGGTTCTGCACCCCGGCGTAGCCGGTGTTCATCGACCGCTTGAAGACGATCACCTTCTCCGCCTCCCAGACCCGCAGCACCGGCATGCCGGCGATCGGGCTGGCCGGGTCCTCGGCGGCGGCCGGGTTGACGGTGTCGTTGGCGCCGATGACCAGCACGACGGAGGTGTCGGCCAGGTCGTCGTTGACCTCGTCCATCTCCAGGACGACGTCGTAGGGCACCTTCGCCTCGGCCAGCAGCACGTTCATGTGGCCGGGCAGCCGGCCGGCGACCGGGTGGATGCCGAACCGGACCTCGACGCCGCGCTCGGTCAGCTTGCGGGTCAGGTCGGCGACCGGTCCCTGCGCCTGTGCCACGGCCATGCCGTAGCCGGGCGTGATGACGACGGACTTCGCCTCGCGCAGCAGCTCGGCGGTGTCCTCGGCGGAGATCTCGGTGTGCTCGCCGTAGTCGACGTCCGACGAGCCGACGCTGCCCTCGTTGCCGAACCCGCCGGCGATGACCGAGAGGAAGGACCGGTTCATCGCCTTGCACATGATGTAGGAGAGGTAGGCACCCGAGGAGCCGACCAGGGCGCCGGTGATGATCAGCAGGTCGTTGCCCAGCAGGAAGCCGGACGCGGCGGCGGCCCAGCCGGAGTAGCTGTTGAGCATCGAGACGACGACCGGCATGTCGCCGCCGCCGATCGAGGCGACCAGGTGCCAGCCCAGGGCGAGCGCGAGCACCGTCACCACGGACAGCACTAGCAGGTTCGGCTCGGCCACGAACACGACGGTCAGCGCCACGAACAGGGCCAGCGCCCCGAGGTTCAGCCAGTTGTGGCCCGGCAGCATCAGCGGGTTGCTCTTGATCCGCGCCGACAGCTTCAGGAAGGCGACGATCGAGCCGGTGAAGGTGACCGCGCCGATGAACACGCCGACGACCACCTCGCCCGAGTGGATCCCGGCCTCGGCCCCCTCGAGCGCCGAACCGCCCGCCGCGCCCTCGACCGAGAGGTAGCCGTTCCACCCCACCAGGACGGCGGCCAGGCCGACGAAGCTGTGCAGCAGGGCGATGAGCTCCGGCATGCCGGTCATCTCGACCTTGCGGGCCCGCCAGAGCCCGATGGCGGCCCCGATCGCCACGGCCACCACCAGGAGCGTGAGCCCGACCGCGGAGATGTCCCGGGTGGCCAGCCCGACGGTGGCGGCCAGCGCGATCGCCATGCCGGCGATCCCGTAGGCGTTGCCGGCCTTCGCCGTCTCGTGCTTCGACAGGCCGGCCAGGCTGAGGATGAACAGCAGGCCGGCGACGATGTAGGCCGCCGAGGCGGCGGTGGTGGCGGTCATCGGGCGGCACCCTTCACGCTCGGGCCGCGGGAGAACATCCCCAGCATGCGGCGGGTGACGGCGAAGCCGCCGAAGACGTTGATGCTGGCGACGAGCGTGGCGACGAAGGCCAGCGCCCGGACGACGCCGTCGTCGCTGCTCAGCTGCAGCAGCGCGCCCACCACGATGATCCCGGAGATGGCGTTCGTGACGCTCATCAGCGGGGTGTGCAGGGCGTGGTGCACCTTCCCGATCACGTAGAAGCCGACGACGACGGCCAGTGCGAACACGGTGAAGTGCTGCACCAGCTCGTCCGGTGAGAAGGCCGTCAGCAGGAACAGCAGCGCGGCACCGAGGCCGACCAGCGCGAACCGCCGCGCGGGGGCCGGCGTCTTCTTCGGGACGCTCGGCGCACCCGCGGTGGCACCCGCGGTGGCGCCCGCCGGCGGTGCGGCCGGAGCCGGCGCGGCCGACACCTGGACCGGCGGTGGTGGCCAGGTCTTCTCGCCGGCGCGCACGACCGTGATCGTCCGCTGCACGACGTCGTCGAAGTCGAGGACCAGCCGGCCGTCCTTGCCCGGCGTCAGCAGCTTGAGCAGGTTGACCAGGTTGGTGCCGTAGAGCTGCGAGGCCTGGGCCGGCAGGCGGGCCGGGAGGTCGGTGTACCCGATGATCGACACGCCGTTGGGGGTGACCACGACCTCGTCGGGCACCGATCCCGCGACGTTGCCGCCCTGCGCGGCGGCCATGTCGACGATCACCGAGCCCGAGCGCATCGAGGCGACCATCTCCTCGGTGATCAGCCGGGGCGCCGGCCGGCCGGGGATGAGCGCGGTGGTGATGATGATGTCGACGTCGCGGGCCTGCTCGGCGTACATCTGGGCCGCCCGCCGGTTGAAGTCCTCACCCATCTCCCGCGCGTAGCCGTCGGTGCTGACCTGCGCCTCCGCGGCGTCGGGCACCGCCACGTATTCACCGCCGAGGGACCGCACCTGCTCGGCGACCTCCGGGCGCACGTCGGTGGCCCGGACGATCGCGCCCAGGCTCGAGGCCGCCCCGATCGCGGCCAGCCCCGCCACGCCGGCGCCGGCGATCAGCACCTTCGCCGGGGGCACCTTGCCCGCGGCGGTCACCTGGCCGGTGAAGAAGCGGCCGAACACGTTCGCCGCCTCGATCACCGCCCGGTAGCCGGCGATGTTGGCCATCGAGGACAGCACGTCCATCGACTGGGCCCGCGAGATCCGGGGGACGGCATCCATCGCCAGAACGGTGATCGGCCGCGCGGCCAGGGCCTCCACCAGGTCCGGGTTCAGCGCGGGGGAGAGCAGGCTGATCAGCGTCGCGCCGTCGGACAGCCGGTCGATCTCCTCGACCGCGGGGGCGTTGACCCGCAGCACCACCTCGGCGCCCCACGCCTCCTGCGCCGTGCCCACGCGGGCGCCGGCCCGGGCGTAGGCCTCGTCGGGGAAGCTGCTGGCCGCCCCGGCGCCGGCCTCGACGACGACGTCGTAGCCCAGCGCCACCAGCTGCGTCACCGTCGCCGGTGTCGCGGACACCCGTGTCTCGCGGGTCCGCGTCTCGCGCGGGACTCCGATCTGCATCGTGGCGCTCCATTCCTCGGAGGGCGGGCCTCGTCGCCCGTCCACCAGTGGCGGGGTCGTTCGCGGTGCTCGGTCGATCCGGTCGGATCTTGCCTGCTAACGGATTGTCGCGGTGCGTAGCTCCGGCAATGTGAGGCAAGGCACGTCCGTGGGACGCCGGGAGATCGGCCCGTGCGGCCGCACCGGTCTTCGTCGACCTACGCGGTACGGGCCGACGCCTACGAGCTGCGCCGGGCATTCCCCCGCGAATGACGTCCGGGGGCGACGGGGCACACGTCGTCCGGTAAGAGTTACCGGATGACCACACGCACCCGTCCGCGCAGCATCCTCGTCACCGGCGCCGGCCGGGGCATCGGCCGCGCGATCGCCGAGCGGTTCCTGGACGCCGGCTGGCGGGTGGGCGTGTTCGACATCGACGGCGACGCGGTGGCCGCGGTCGCCGCGGGCCGGCCGGACGCCGTGCACGGGGTCCTCGACGTGCGGGACGACGCGCAGTGGCGGGCGGCGCTGGAGCGCTTCTGCGGCACCGGCGGCCTCGACGTCCTGGTGAACAACGCCGGCGTCCTCGCCTCTGGACCCTTCACCGGCATGGACGCGGCCACGCACCGCCGGATGGTCGACATCAACGTCGGCGGCGTGGTCAACGGGGCGCTCGCCGGCCACCCCTACCTGCGGCAGGCCCGGCGCGGGCTGCTGCTGAACCTGTGCTCGGCGTCGGCGCTGTACGGGCAGCCGACGCTGGCCACCTACGGCGCCACCAAGGCGGCGGTGAAGTCGCTGACCGAGGCCCTGGACCTCGAGTGGCGGGCCGACCGGCTCCGGGTGCGCAGCCTGGTCCCGCTGTTCGTCGACACCGAGATGGTCACCCGGGACGGGCAGGGGATGGCCCCGGTGAAGACCCTCGGGGTCCGGCTGACGCCCGACGACGTCGCCGCCCGGGCCTGGGCCGTGGTGCACGAGCGGCTGCCGCTGCCCCGCTCACCGCACCGCACCGTGGGCCGGCAGACCCGGGTGCTGGCCGCCGCGTCGGCGAGCAGTCCCGACTGGGTCAACCGGCTGGTCGTCGCCCGCCTCGCCTCCTGACCCGCGCCGCGCCGGACGCGACGGAGCCCCGCCCCTCACGAGGAGGGGCGGGGCTCCGTGGCGGGGGTGTCCGCGGTCAGACCGCGTACGGGGCGCCCAGCGGGTCGACGGTCTCCCGGTCGGCCACGGTGCGGGCCAGCCGGGCCGCGGCGAAGTCGCCGTCGCCCAGCAGGTGGTCGATCGCGGTGAGCCGGCTGGTGTAGTGCCCGACGGAGTACTCCGCGGTCACGCCGATGCCACCGTGCAGCTGGATGGCCTCCTTGCCGATGTGCCGGCCGGCGCGGCTGGTCTGCAGCCGGGTCCGGTCGGCGGCGGAGAGGACGTCGCCACCGGCGTCCTGCACCATCGACGCCCACAGCGCGGTGCTGCGGGCCAGCTCCAGGGACACGTACATGTCCGCCGCGCGGAAGGTCAGCGCCTGGAACCGGTTGAGGGTGACCCCGAACTGCTTGCGGGTCTTGAGGTACTCGGCGGTGGTGCGCAGGGCGGTGTCCATCGCGCCGATCGCCTCGTGGCTGTAGGCGATGCGGGCCTCGGCGAGCGCGCGCTCGACGGCGGCGGTCTGGTCCCCGCCGGTGCCCAGCAGGGTCGCCGGGGTGCCGTCGAAGCGGACGTTGGCCGCGCGGGTGCCGTCGTGCGTGCGGTAGCCGGTGCGGGTCAGGCCCGCCGCGTCCCCCTGCACGACGAACAGCCCGGTGCCGCCGCCGTCGACCACGGCCGACACCACCAGGACGTCGGCGCGGGCGCCCGTGGGCACCGGCTCCTTGACGCCGGAGAGGGTCCAGCCGTCGCCCGCCTGCGTGGCGGTGACCGCCGACGCCGACGCGCTCCAGCGGGTGCCGGTCTCGGCGTGCGCGAACGCCGGCACGCTGGTGCCCTCGGCGATCGCGCCCAGCAGCGCGGCCTTCTGCTCGTCGGTGCCGACGGCGGCGATCAGCCCACCGGCCAGCACGACCGCCTCGATGAACGGCTCGGGGGCGATGACCCGGCCGATCTCCTCGGCGACGATCGCCACCTCGATCGGCCCGGCGCCCATGCCGCCGTGCTCCTCGGCGAAGGGGAGCCCGAGGAGGCCCATCTCGGCCAGCCGGGACCAGGTCTTCTCGTCGAAGCCCGGGTCGTTCGCGGCGACCTTGCGGCGCGTCTCGCTGTCGCTGTACGCGCGCTCCAGCAGGCCGCGGACGGCCTCCCGGAGGTCGTTCTGCTCGCTGTCGAAGGTGAAGTCCACGTCAGATCACAGCCCCAGGATCGTGCCGGCGATGATGGTGCGCTGAACCTCGTTGGAGCCTCCGTAGATGGAGACCTTCCGGTAGTTCAGGTAGTGCGGGGTCGCGGTGCGCGCCCAGTCCGGCACGTCGGAGCCCTCCTCGGCGAACGAGGCGAGCGAGAGCGGGCCGGCGATGTCGACCAGCAGCTCGGTGGCGGCCTGCTGCAGCTCCGAGCCCTTCAGCTTCAGCACCGAGGACGCGGGGTGCGGCTTGCCGTCGGCGGAGTTCGCGACGACGCGCAGCGCGGTGAGCTCGAGGGCCAACAGCTCGTTCTCCACCTCGGCGATCCGCCGGGCCATGAACGGGTCCTCCAGCAGGGGGTGGCCGTCGACGGTGATCTCGCGGGCGTAGTCCTTCGCCTGGGCGAGCATCTTCTTGGTCGCACCCACGCGGGCGATGCCTACGCGCTCGTTGCCGAGGAGGAACTTGGCGTAGTCCCAGCCGCGGTTCTCCTCGCCGATGAGGTTCTCGGCGGGGACGCGGACGTCCTCGAAGAACACCTCGTTGACCTCGAAGCCGCCGTCGATCAGCTCGATCGGGCGGAGCGTGACACCGGGGCTGTCCATCGGGAAGACCAGCATCGAGATGCCGCGCTGCTTCTTCTCCGCCGTCGGGTCGGTGCGGACCAGGCAGAAGATCCAGTCGGCGTGCTGGCCCAGGGTGGTCCAGGTCTTCTGGCCGTTGACCAGCCAGTCGTCGCCGTCACGGACGGCGCTGGTGCGCAGCGAGGCGAGGTCGGAGCCGGCGTCGGGCTCGGAGAAGCCCTGGCACCACCAGATGTCGAGGTTGGCCGTCTTGGCCAGGAAGCGCTCCTTCTGCTCCTGGTTGCCGAAGGCGGCGATGACCGGGCCGATCATGCTGGTGTTGAAGGCCAGCGGCTCGGGTACCCCGGCCAGCTGCATCTCCTCGCGCCAGATGTGGCGCTGCAGGGGCGTCCAGTCCCGGCCGCCCCACTCGACGGGCCAGTGGGGCACGGCCAGGCCCGCGGCGTTGAGCGCGCGCTGGGCCTCGACGTACTCCTCCTTGGACACGTGCCGGTGGGCCGCGACCTTGTCGCGGATCTCCTGCGGCACCTGGGTGGTGAAGAAGGTCCGCATCTCCTCCCGGAAAGCCTCGAGCTCCGGGGACAGCTGCAACCGCATCGGTCCTCATTCCTGACGGCGGCAGCGCCGTCTCGACGTAGAGCCCCGACCATCCCACACCTGCTACCGGTCGGTAGATGCGGCATCCCGGGGACGGCGTGCCGGCCGCGCGACCGGGCCCCGGGCAGCGGCGCCGCCCGGGGCCCGTGCGCGGACCGGTCGATCAGTTCAGCGTCGACCAGAACCCGCACTTGGCCTCGGCGGCGACGTCGACCGGGCCGATCCCGCCGTCGGAGGCGATGTCCAGGCCCTGCACGTCGGCCGGGGCGCGGTACCGGGTCCAGGTCGGGACGTCACGGCCGTTGGGGTTGCCGTGGGCGGCGAAGTTGGTCCAGTAGCGCACCATCGCCGTCGACAGCTGCTCCTGCTCGGCGGTCAGCCCGTCCCCGAACAGCCCCGGGAACAGGTAGGGCAGCTCGGCGGCGTGCTGCGCGTCCTCCGGGTAGGCCGGGTACGGGAAGTCCAGCAGCGGGTCCGCCGTCTCGTCGCGGAACTGGTAGGCGAACACCGGTGCCGGCGCCGGGGGACGGGCCAGCGTGCCGTAGGCGTCGACGTGCTCGCACGTCGACAGCGCGCTGCCCGCGTCGCTGTTCACGGCGGCCAGGGCGCGCAGCGGCGAGGCGTACGCGGAGGCCGGGTAGCGCGCCAGCACCGCGGCGGCGTCGTCGCCGAACACCCCGGTGAGGACGGCCGCGTAGTCGGCCTCGGTGAAGCCGTCGACGTCGTTCGCCCGCGTCGCCACGGCCGGGTTGAGCGGCGTGAACAGGGTGTTCTCGTCGCTGAGGTTGCCGTGCATGATGGGCACCCGCGCGTGGTCACCGGCCGCGATGGCCTCGGCCGGCTGCACCGGCAGCGCCGACCCGCCGACGACGAACGCCCCGCCCGGCCAGGCCTCGAGCAGCTCCGGCACCGGCGTGGCGCGCAGGCAGGCCGCGACGTCCGGCGCGGTGGCGCAGCCGACGGTCTCCGCGACCGCGGCGCCCTTGGCCTCGGCCGTCTCCAGGGTGTCGTAGGGGGCGGTGCAGCTGTAGCTCTGCGCGATGGCCCGGTCGAACAGGCCCCGCGCCGCCGGGGAGGTGAGCTGGGCGCAGACCGCCGAGCCGCCGGCCGACTCACCGAAGATGGTGACCCGGCCGGGGTTGCCGCCGAAGGCGCGGATGTTGCGCTGCACCCAGCGCAGCGCCGCCTGCTGGTCGAGCAGCCCGGCGCTGCCGGAGGCCACGTCCCCGTTCCCGCGCGAGAGGTCCTCCTGCGCCATGAAGCCCAGGGCGCCGAGCCGGTAGTTGATCGTCACCACCACGACGTCGCCCTGGAGCGCCAGCTTGCTGGCGTCGTACCGGTCGCCGCTGCCCGTCCGCCAGGAGCCGCCGTGGATCCAGACCATGACCGGCAGGTCCTTCCGGGGGGTGTCCAGCCCCGACGGGGTCGTGACGTTGAGGTAGAGGCAGTCCTCGTCCACCGACGCCGTCGGGTTCGTGGCGCCGGGCTCCTGCGGGCAGGCGCTGCCGGGGGTGGTGGCGTCGAGGACCCCCTCCCACGGCTCCGCCGGGGCCGGTGGGCGGAAGCGCATGTCACCCACCGGCGGGGCGGCGTACGGGATGCCCTGGAACAGGCGGTAGCCGTCGGGAGCGGTGCCCTCGACGGCGCCGTCGGCGGTCTGCACGACGAGCGGCGCCGGGTCTCGCGGACCGGGCGCGGCCCCGGCGGGCGCGGCGGTGGCGAGGGCGCCGGCGGTCAGGACGGCGCCGAGACCGAGGGCGAGCGACGACCTTCGGGCGGAACGTGGGGGAGTGGTGCGCACGGAACCTCCAAGGAGTGCCGGCCGAGCCCCGGGGTGAGCTGGACCACAGCGGTCCGGACACTAGACAGTCCGGACGACCGGTGTGTGGCGGGGGTCACTCCGGGCGGCACGCCGGTGCGGAGGAGTCAGCAGCCGGGGAGCGGCCGGGTGGTCATCCGGTCGATCGTCTCCACCCACGCGGCCCGGACGTCGTGCGGCCGGTCGCCCACGACGTCCAGCAGGCGGGCGTCGACACCGCGGGGCCCGCCGACGACGGCCTCGAAGCCGAGCCGGGTCACCAGCACCCGGATGTCGTCGAGGTCCAGCCCTGCGTCCACCAGCGGCTGGACGATCCAGTGCGTCTCGGCGTGCGGCGCGAAGGAGTCCACGACACCGCTTTCGGCTCCCGCCGCCGTCGCGGATGCACCGCTGCCGGTTCAGACCTCGATCGGCAGCCCGGTGTAGTTCTCCGCCAGCTCGCGCGCGGCGGCCTCCGACGAGCACAGCCGCTCCAGCTGGGCGAGCTGGAGCTGGGCGTCGAAGTCGTCGCCGGAGGTGTGCAGCATCGACGTCATCCACCAGGAGAAGTGGGTGCACCGCCAGACGCGGCGCAGCGCGGTGTCGGAGTAGGCGTCGACCAGGTCGGTCCGCTCCTCCCGCAGCAGGCGGGTCAGCGCGGTGGCCAGCAGGGTGACGTCGGCGACGGCGAGGTTCAGCCCCTTCGCCCCGGTCGGCGGCACGATGTGCGCGGCGTCGCCGGCGAGGAAGAGCCGGCCGCGGCGCATGGGCGCGCTGACGAACGAGCGCATCGGCAGGATCGACTTCTCCGTGATCGGTCCGGTCGAGACGTCCCAGCCCTCGAGGGCCATCCGGCGGGAGAGGTTCGCCCAGATGCGGTCGTCGGACCAGTTCTCGATGGAGTCCGCCGGGTCGACCTGCAGGTAGAGCCGGGAGACCGACGGCGAGCGCATCGAGTAGAGCGCGAAGCCCTCGGGGTGCCAGGCGTAGATCAGCTCGTCGGTGGCGGGGGCGGCGTCGGCCAGGATGCCCAGCCAGGCGTAGGGGTAGGTGCGCTCCCACAGCCGGCCGTCGGTGCCCGCCGTCACCACGGGGCGGGAGACCCCGTGGAAGCCGTCGGTGCCGGCGATGACGTCGCACTCCAGGACCTGCTCGACTCCGTCGGCGTCGGTGAACCGGATGCGCGGGGAGTCCCCGTCGACGTCCTCGGGCGCGACGTCGGAGACGTCGAACAGCAGCGGCGGGCCGCCGTCGAGCTGGGCGGCGACGAGGTCCTTGACCATCTCGGTCTGGCCGTAGACCCACACGGTGCGCCCGCACAGCTCCGGGAAGTCGAGGGTGTGCCGGGTGCCGGGGTACTGCAGGTGGATGCCGCGGTGCTCCAGGCCCTCGCGGCGCAGCCGGTCGCCCACCCCGGCGTCGGTGAGCGTGTCGACGGTGTGCTGCTCGAGGATGCCGGCGCGGATGCGGGCCTCGATGTACTCCCGCGACCGGTTCTCCAGGACCACCGAGTCGATGCCGCGCTGCGCCAGCAGCCGGGACAGCAGGAGGCCGGCGGGGCCGGCGCCGATGATGCCTACCTGGGTGCGCACGAGGAGGAGTGTGTCCGCCGGCGCTCCCCGGCGGAACCGGATCTCCCGCTCAGCGGAAGCGGTGCCCCGGTCAGGCGATCGCGCCGACGGTCCGCCACGGGCCCCAGCGCCCGGCGGCCGACCGGATGCGGTGCACGACCGTGCCGTCCGCGTCGACCACCGCCACCACCAGCCGGCCGTCGGGGGTCGCCGCGGCGGTGGGGTGGTCGGTGACGAACCCGCCCAGATCGGTCCACGGGCCGTAGTGGCTGTCGGGGGCCTCCTGCACGGTCACGGAGATGCCACCGCCGGCGTTCCGGGCGACGCAGGCGATCCGGCCGGCCACGGTGGCGTTCGCCGGAGGCCCGGTCCCGCCGTCACCGCCGAGGGAGGTGGCCGATCGCCAGGCGAGGTCGCCGTCCTGCCAGCTCGTCGCGACGGCCGCGGTTCCCGCCTCCCGGTAATGGACCTCCGGCCGCCCGTCCGCGTTCACGGCGAACGTGGCGGGGCTGGCGGGCGCGAGGCACGGGAGCGGGCCCCGGACGAACCGGCCGTCGGGCACGGCCTGCCGCCACAGGACCAGCCCCGTGCGGGTGGCCGCGACGACCTCGATCCGCCCGGTGGTGTCCAGCAGCGCGTCGCACGGGTCCTGCAGGTCGGAGCCGCCGAGGCCGGACCAGGGGTGCCAGCCGCCGTCGGCCTCCTGCCAGCGCGTCGACAGGCCGCCGGCGGCGTCGACGACGACGACCTGCAGCCGGCCGTCGGCGTTCGGGGCGAGGGCGGGGCTCCCGACGTAGCGCGCGTCCTCGCCGGGGTCCGGGGTGCCGAGGTCGGTCCACCCGCCGCCGACGGCCGGGCGGACGGCCAGCCGCCCGTCCTCGGTCCGGGCGGCGAGGTGGATGCTGCCGTCGGTCCCGGCCGCCGCGACGACGGTGGTGACCCCGGCGCCGAGGTCGTCGGCACCGAGGTCCACCGGGCCCTGCCAGCTGCCGGGGCCCCGCCAGGCGGCGACCCGGCCGTCGCGCACGGCGAACAGCCACACCGCGCCGCGGCCGGCGGTCGCCGACCACCGGGTGCCCCGGGACGTCCGGTAGTAGGCGCGGTCGGTCGCGCCGAAGACGTCCGCCGCGGGCGGGTCCCACGGCTGGTACTCGGCGGCGAACAGGGCACGCTTGCGGGCGCGCGTCACGGGGTCGAGGTTCACGGGGTGCTGGCCCACCCCGTAGTCGCGGTGCTGGAGGACGTACGGCAGCCAGGTGGCGTGCGCCGCCCGGTACCGGCGCGCGGCCTCGAGAGCGAGCGCCGCCGCCGCCCGGTGGTCCGGGTGCGACCGCGGGACGTCGTACCGGCGGTCGGCGACGAGCTCCGTCACGTGGAGCACGGTCGGCCGGTATCGCTCCAGGAGACCGCACAGCACCGTGACGACGTCGTCACCGTCGTACTCCTGTGCGTCCGTGACGAGCCCTCCGGCAGCGGGGACGGTGGCCAGCGTCGCGCCGGAGGCCAGCCGGGACAGCCGGCCGTCGGGCAGGCCGAGGAAGGTCACCCGCACGCCGGGCCGGGCGCGCAGCCGGAATTCCTCCACCCGGTGCCCGCCGAGCTCGACCACCTCGCCGTCCCACTCGTCCTGCAGCGGCAGGTCACCGACGTCTCCGGAGACCCGGTAGGCGTCCTGGATGCCGCGTCGCCGGTCGCGGGCGCGGAGCGACGCCTCGGCGCGGGGGAGCAGCGCGTCGCCGGCGCTGAGGTAGATGACGGTGGTCGGGATCCCGGCGTGGATGCCGGCGTCGAGATCGGGGTTGAGGAAGAGCAGGTCGTCGTCGGGATGCGCGACGACCGCCAGGACGGAGGCGGTCACCGGCCCGGCCTCCGGGCGGGCGGAGGGGTGGTCGGGACGTCGTTCGCACGGGACGCGCGCAGGGCCTGCACCGTTCCTCCGGATGGTCGCCGGGCAGTGCCCGCATCGTGCTCGACCCGAGCGGCGGACGGTAGCGGGCGGGAGCCGGGGACGTCAGTGGAACTCCCGCGACCGGGCCAGTTCCCGGCCGATGCCCCGGGCCGCCATCTCCAGCGCCGGTACCAGGCGGGCGAGGTCCCGCCGGTGCGGCGGGACGACGACGCCGAGGGCGGCCACGGCCAGCGGGCCGGTCACCCGCTCCACCTGCACCGGAACGGCCACGGACGCGGCGCCGGGTGACATCTCCTCGCACGTGCGCGCGTACCGGCGCCGGCGGACCTCGGCGAGCTCCCGGGTGAGCTGCGCCGGGTCGACGACGGTGTGCCGGGTGATCGGCTGCAGCGCCCGCAGCGTCTGCTCGACGACGTCGTCCGGGGCGGCGGCGAGCAGCACCTTGCCGACGCCGGTGGCGTGCATGGGCAGCCGGCTGCCGACCTGGCTGACCACCGGGACGGACTCCCGGCCCGAGACCCGGTCGACGTAGAGGGCGCAGAGCCCCTCCCGGACGGCGAGGTGCACGGTGTCGCGGATCGTGGTGTGCAGGTCCAGCAGGAACGGCGCGGCCACCTGCCGCAGCTCCAGCTGCACCGGGGCGAGGAGGCCGAGGTCCCAGAGCTTGCGGCCGATCTCGTACCGGCCGTCGGACCGCCGGACCAGCGCCCCCCAGCCGGTCAGCTCCCCGAGCAGCCGGTGCGTCGTCGTCAGCGGGGTGCCGGTGCGCTCGGCGATCTCGGTCAGCGACAGCCGGGGGGCGTCGCTGCCGAACGCGTCGAGGACCCCGAGCGCCCGGGACGTCACCGACCGGCCCGGGGTGGTGCTGCGACCGGCCATCTGCTGGTTCTCCCGCCCAGTGGAAGTGTGGGCTTGGGAGCCTAGCCCGGCGGTCGTACCGTCCCGGCATGACCGGGACCACATCGGCCAGTGGCCTGCACGTACCGCAGTACCTGCGTGAGCCCGCCGCCCTGCGCACCCCGGTGGGCTTTCCCGACTACCGCAGCGCGGCCCTGCGCGCGCCCCTGCGGACGCCCGTCGACCTGCCGCACCGGCTCACCGAGATCACCGGCCCGGTGCTGGGCGAGGACCGGGTGCGGGCGGAGGACGCCGACCTCACCGTCCGCAGCGGCGGCGAGGCCGTCGGCCAGCGGATCCTGGTGTACGGGCGGGTGCTGGACAGCGACGGCCGTCCGGTGCCCGGCGCGCTGGTCGAGGTGTGGCAGGCGAACGCCGCCGGCCGCTACCGGCACGTCGTCGACAACTGGCCTGCGCCCCTCGACCCGCACTTCGACGGGCTCGGCCGGGTGGTCACCGACAGCCTGGGCCGGTACGAGTTCCTGACGATCAAGCCCGGCGCCTACCCGTGGGGCAACCACCACAACGCGTGGCGTCCGGCGCACATCCACTTCAGCCTGTTCGGCCGCGCGTTCACCCAGCGGTTGGTCACCCAGATGTACTTCCCGGGGGATCCGCTGTTCGGCCAGGACCCGATCTACAACGCGATCCCGCCGGCGGTCCGGCACCGGGCGATCAGCCGGTTCTCCCTCGAGCGCACCCAGGACAACTGGGCGCTGGCCTTCGAGTGGGACATCGTGCTGCGCGGATCCGACCAGACCCCGTTCGAGACCGACGACGACGGAGACGTGGCATGAGCCGGCGGATCACCGACCCGCTGGACGTCCCGCCGGATCCGCCCGGCCCCTTCCAGCCGCGCACCGGGCAGCGCGGCACCGGTTTCCTCACCGAGCCGCTACGACGGGGCACCACCCCGAGCGCGACGGTCGGGCCCTACCTCGCCATCGGCCTCACCTGGCCGGACGGCGCCTGGGCCGCGGCCGAGGGCACCGACGGCGGCGTCTGGATCCGCGGCCGGGTGCTCGACGGTGCCGGCGACGTGGTCCTGGACGCGATGGTGGAGATTTGGCAGGCCGACCCGGACGGCGGATTTCCGTCGCCCGAGGACCCGCGTGGGGCGTCGTCCCACCCGGGGTTCCGCGGCTTCGCCCGCGCGCAGACGCTCAGCGGCGAGTTCGCCGTCTTCACCGTCAAGCCCGGCCGGGTGCCGGACGGGCAGGGCGGGCTGCAGGCCCCGCACGTGGACGTCAGCGTCTTCGCCCGCGGCCTGCTCGACCGGGTGGTCACCCGCATCTACTTCGCCGACGAGGCCGAGGCCAACGCCGAGGACGTCGTGCTGCGCGCGCTGCCCGACGACGCCGCGCGGAGCACGCTGCTCGCCACGCCGGCCGACGACGGGTACCGGTTCGACATCCACCTGCAGGGCGAGCGCGAGACCGTCTTCTTCGCGGTATGAACGCACCTGTGACCGGAACCGCCGCGTGAGCGGCCTCTTCAGCGGAACCTTCGCCCGCGGCGGAGCGGCGGCGGCCGTCTCCGATCCCGCCTGGTTCGCCGCGCTGCTGGACGTGGAGGCGGCGCTGGCCCGCGCGGCCGCCGCCACCGGCCTGGTGCCGACCACGGCAGCCGACGCGGTCACCACGGCGTGCGCGGAGCCGGCCGGGCTGGACCTGGCCACCGTGGTGGCGCGGGCCGCCGACGCCGGCAACCCGGTGCCCCCGCTGGTGCGGGTGCTGGAGGCCGCGGTGGGGGAGCGGGACGCCGTCGCGGTGCACGTGGGCGCCACCAGCCAGGACGTCCTCGACACGGCGCTGATGGTGCTGGCCCGGCGGGCGATCGCCGCGATCGACCGGGACCTCGCGCTGGCCGCCGAGGCCGCCGCCGACCTGGCCCGCGCCCACCGGGACGACGTCGTCATGGGCCGCACGCTGATGCAGCAGGCGCTGCCCACCACCTTCGGGCTCAAGGCGGCGGGGTGGCTCAGCGGGCTGGACGGCGCGCGGCTGCGGCTGGCCGAGGTCGTCGCCACGCTGCCCGTGCAGTACGGCGGCGCGGTCGGGACCCTCGCGGCCTCGGACGGGTCGGGCACCGCGCTGCGCGCCGCGCTCGCCGCCGAGCTGGGCCTGGCGACCACCCCGGTCCCGTGGCACACGGTGCGGCTGCCGATCGCCGACCTGGCCGGTGCCCTCGGGGCGACGGCGGGCGTGCTGGCCACCGTCGCCGTCGACGTGGTGCTCCTGGCGCAGACCGAGGTCGGGGAGGCCGCGGAGAGCGACGCCGGGCGCGGCGGCTCGTCGGCGATGCCGCACAAGCGGAACCCGGTGGCCGCGATCTCCGTGCGGGCCTGCGCCCGCCGCGCGCCGGGGCTGGTCGCGACGCTGCTGGCCGCCATGGAGCAGGAGCACGAGCGGGCCGCCGGGGCGTGGCACAGCGAGTGGCCCGCGCTCACCGACCTGCTCACCACCGTCGGCTCGGCGGCGGCCTGGCTGGTCGAGAGCCTCACCGGCCTGCGCCCCGACGTGGCCCGGATGTCCGCGACGGCCGGCGCGGCGGGCGATCCGGAGCTCGCCGGGGCGCTCGCCGACGCGCTGACCCCGGTCCTCGGCAGCGGCGCCGCCCACGACGAGGCCGCCGCCGCCGTGCGGGAGGCGGCTGCCACCGGCCGTTCCCTGGCCGACGTGGTCGCCGGCCGGGACGACGTCGACCTCGCCGACCTGCTCGGCGGCGGCCCGGACGTCGGGGAGGCCGGCCCGCAGGTCGACGCCGTGCTCGCCGAACACACCCACCTCACCGAGGGAGCCCGATGACCGCCGTCACCGTCTCGTACACCGTGCACGGGCCCGCCGACGCGCCCGTGCTCGTGCTGTCCAACTCGCTCGGCGCCACGCGGGCGATGTGGGACCAGCAGGTGCCCGCGCTCGCCGAGCGCTTCCGGGTGGTCACCTACGACACCCGCGGGCACGGGGCGTCCCCGGTGCCCCCGGGGCCCTACTCGCTCGACGACCTCACCGACGACCTCGTCGCCCTGCTGGACGAGGTCGGTGCGGAGCGGGCGCACGTCGCCGGCCTGTCGCTGGGCGGCATGACCGGCATGCGCCTGGCCGCGCGCGAGCCCCAGCGGGTGCACCGGCTCGCGCTGCTGTGCACCTCCGCCCTGCTGGGCCCGCGGGAGAACTGGCTCGACCGCGCCGCCACGGCCCGGACGGAGGGCACGGGGGTGCTGGCGCCGACCGTCGTCAGCCGGTGGGTGACCCCGGCCTACGCCGCGGATCACCCCGACGTGGTCGCCGGGCTGCGGGAGATGGTCGCCGGCACCGACGGCGAGGGGTATGCGAGTTGCTGCGAGGCGATCGCGGACATGGACCTGCGCGCCGACCTCCCGACCATCGCCGCGCCCACCCTGGTGGTCTCCGGCGCGCAGGACCCGGCGACGCCCCCCGAGCACCAGCAGGCCATCGTCGACGGCATCCCCGGCGCCCGGCTGGTCTCGATCAGCCCCGGTGCGCACCTGGCCAACATCGAGCAGCCGCTGCAGGTCACCGGCGCGCTGCTGGCCCACTTCGACGCCGCCGGGGACGCCCGGTGAGCGAGCTGCCCGACACCGACCAGGCGCGCCGCGAGGCGGGGATGCGCACCCGCCGGGAGGTGCTGGGTGACGCCCACGTCGACCGCGCGGTGGCGAACACCTCGGAGTTCACCGCCGGCTTCCAGGACTTCATCACCCGGGTGGCCTGGGGCGACGTCTGGCAGCGGCCGGGGCTGTCCCGCCGCGACCGCAGCCTGATGACGCTGTCGATCACCATCGCGCTGCGGCACTGGGACGAGTTCGCCCTGCACGTGCGGGCGGCCAAGAACAACGGTCTGACCGACGACGAGATCGGCGAGGTCATCCAGCACGCCGCCGTCTACGCGGGCGTACCGGCGGCCAACCACGCCTTCAAGGTCGCCGGCCCGATCCTCGACGAGCTCCGCGGCGCAGCGGGCGGCTGAGCCGCGGCGAGCTCGGGAGTGCGGCGAGATCACGCCGCACCGTTCCCTCCGGGGCGCACGCCGCACCGTTCCCTCCGCGGCGCATGCCGCACCGCTCCCTCCGGGGCGCACGCGGCACCGTTCCCTCCGCTGCGGCAGTCAGTCTCTGCCCAGCCCCAGTGGGCAGAGACTGACTTCCGCGGAACAGGTGAGCAGGGGAGGGTGCCCCCGCTAGATCCCCGCGGGCAGCGGCATCTCGCGGAGGTCGTCGGCGACGGTGAGCGGGGCGCCGGTCTTCTCGACCACCTCGTCGGCGCTCACCCCGGGGGCGGTCTCGCGTAGCACCAGCCCGTCGTCGGTCACGTCGATGACGGCGAGGTCGGTGACGATCCGGTCGACGCACGCCTTGCCGGTCAGCGGCAGGGTGCACTCGGCGACGATCTTGGCCGATCCGTCCCGGGCGGTGTGCTCCATCATGATGATCACCCGCTTGGCGCCGTGGACCAGGTCCATGGCGCCGCCCATGCCGTTGACCATCTTGCCGGGGATGAGCCAGTTGGCGAGGTCCCCCCGGGGGTTGACCTGCATGGCGCCGAGGACGGCGACGTCGAGGTGCTGGCCGCGGATCATGCCGAAGGACAGGGCGGAGTCGAAGAAGCTGGCGCCGGGCAGGACGGTGACGGTCTCCTTGCCGGCGTTGATCAGGTCGGCGTCCTCCTCGCCCTCGAAGGGGTAGGGGCCGACGCCGAGGACGCCGTTCTCCGAGTGCAGGACGACGTGCACGCCGTCGGGCACGTAGTTGGGCACCAGGGTCGGCATGCCGATGCCGAGGTTGACGTAGGAGCCGTCCTCCAGCTCCAGCGCGACGCGGGCGGCCAGCTCCTTGCGGGACAGGGCCATCAGGCTGCTCCTCCGGTCGCTTCCTCGCCGGCGGCGGCCGGCGTGGCGGTGTCGGCGGTGCCCGTCGCCGGGCGGGGGCGGGTGGTGCGCTTCTCGATCCGCTTGCCCTCCGCGCCCACGACGACGACGCGGTCGACGAAAACGCCGGGCAGGTGCACGTCCTCGGGGGTGATCTCGCCCGGCTCGACCAGCTCCTCCACCTCGGCGACGGTGACCCGGGCGGCCATCCCGGCCAGCGGGTTGAAGTTGCGGGCCGATTCGTGGAAGACCAGGTTGCCGTGCCGGTCACCGGCCGCGGCGCGGACCAGGCCGAAGTCGGCGGTCAGCGCGGTCTCGAGCACGTACTGGCGGCCGTCGAACTCCCGCACCTCCTTGGGCCGGCTGACCTCGGCCACGGCGCCCTGGGCGTCGTAGCGGATCGGGATGCCGCCGTCGGCCACCAGCGTGCCCACCCCGGTCGGGGTGTAGAAGGCGGGGATGCCGCTGCCCCCGGCGCGCAGCCGCTCCGCCAGGGTGCCCTGCGGGGTCAGCTCGACCTCCAGCTCACCGGAGAGGTACAGCCGCGCCAGCTCGTCGTTGCCGCCGACGAAGGAGGAGATCGTGCGGCGGATCCGCCCGGCGTAGAGCAGCACGCCCAGCGCCTGGTCGTCCACCCCGCAGTTGTTGGAGATCGTGGTCAGCTCGTCGGCGCCCTGCTCGAGCAGCGCGTCGATCAGCGCGAACGGCACCCCGCACAAGCCGAACCCGCCCACCGCCAGCACCGAGCCCGACCCGATGTCGGCGACGGCCTCCCGGGCGGAGGCCACGACCTTGTTCACCGGGAACCCCGCTCGACGGGGGCGGTGGACCGCCCGTGGTCCGTGTGCGTCCGATCCACCACAGTGCTCCCATCGCTCGCCGGTTGCCCGGGCCAGTATCGCCGTCCGGGGGCGGACCGTGGGAAGCAGTTCTCCACTGGACGGAAGTGGCGGGCCTCAGCGCAGGACGGTGGTGAGGCGGACGCTCACGCCGCCGTCGCCCGGGTGGTGCTCGCCGCCGAAGATGTCGACGTGGTCGCAGAGCTGGCGGGCCAGCCACAGACCCATGCCGCCACGGGAGAGGTCCTCGCCGTGCGCGGGGCCGTACCCGGCGAACGGGTCGTCCCAGCCCGGCCCGCCGTCGCTGATCGTGCACACCATGCGGTCGGCAGCGGTCCACAGCCGGAGGCTCACCGGCGGCTGCCCGTGCCGGACGGCGTTGGACGTCATCTCGTCGACGGCGAGCAGGAAGTCCTCGACCACGTCCGCGGAGGCGGGGACGCCGGCCAGCTCCGCGGCGACGGCGTGCCGCAGACCGATGAAGTCGGCGACGTCGGCGGCCGCGAAGCTCGGGCGGGTGCGCTCCAGCGGCTCGTCCGGCACCGGGAGCCCCCGGAGGTACTCGGCCGGATCGGTGTACCCGGGGTTGGGCGTCCGGGTGGCCGCGGTCACGAGGTGGCGGTGCGTCCGGCGGGCGGACTCGACCACCGGGTCGGGGAGCACGCGGGTGTCGAAGGCGCAGACGCCCCACAGGTCCCACCCGGAGAACGCCTGGTTGATGACCGACTCGTAGCGCTCCCACTCGAGCCACTCGCGCTCGGTGCGGCCGAAATCGATCTCGCCGAGGACGCGGACGCGGCCGGCCCCCTCGGCGGTGTGCTGCTCGGCGAGCCGGCGGCAGGTCGTGATGGCCGCGGGCGTGCGGGTGCGGTAGAGGTCGGCGCGGTCGAGCAGCTGCAGACGGGGATCGTCGTCCAGCGCCTCCCGCAGGGCCGCCCGGCTCCCGGCGCCGGCCACGACGACCGCGGCCTCCCCGGCGTCCAGCGCCGCGCGCAGGAACGGCGCCCCCGCCGCGACCAGCTGGTCGGTCGAGTCGTAGAGGAGGGCGTCGTGCGGAAAGCCCCCGGCGGCGGGATGCCCCGCTCCGCCTGCTGCTGTCCAGCTCACTCGTCGCCCCTGCCTGTCGGGCCCGCTGTCCCGGACCGTGGCCCCACGGTAGGCCAACGCGCCGGATCGGTCGCACCGGAGGTGGGGATCGTCCGAAACCCCCGCCGGCAGGACCGGTGGGCAGGGCGCGACCGGCCGGGGCGCCCGGCGAGGACCGCGGCAGCGGAGGCTGTTGCCGGCCGGCCGGTTTCGCCGGCCTGCGTCCGGGCAGGTGACCGCTCATCAGGAGGGAGCACACCATGGCCATCGCCACGATCAACCCGGCCACCGGCGAGACGCTCAAGACCTACGAGCCGCTCACCGACGAGGCCCTCGAGGAGAAGATCGCCCGGGCCGCCGAGGCGTTCGCCGGCTACCGGCTGACCTCGCCGCAGCAGCGGGCCGGCTGGCTGTCGGCCGCCGCCGACGCCCTGGACGCCGACACCGACTCCGTCGCCGAGCTCATGACCACCGAGATGGGCAAGACCCTCGCCTCGGCCAAGGCCGAGGTGGGCAAGTGCGCGACGGCGCTGCGCTGGTACGCCGAGCACGGCCCGGCCTTCCTCGAGCCCGAGGAGAAGGACGCCGCCGCCGTGGGGGCGGAGCGGGCCTACGTCGTCCACCAGCCCCTGGGCGTCGTCCTGGCGGTCATGCCGTGGAACTTCCCGCTCTGGCAGGCGATGCGGTTCGCCGCCCCGGCCCTCATGGCCGGCAACGTCGGCCTGCTCAAGCACGCCAGCAACGTGCCGCAGACGGCGCTGTACCTCGAGGAGCTGTTCCGCAAGGCCGGGTTCCCCGACGACGTGTTCCAGACGCTGCTGATCGGGTCGGGGACGGTGGAGCGGGTGCTGCGCGACGACCGCGTGGTGGCCGCGACCCTGACCGGCAGCGGGCCGGCCGGGCAGTCGGTGGCCGCCGTCGCCGGCGACGCGCTGAAGCCCACCGTGCTGGAGCTGGGCGGCTCCGACCCGTTCATCGTCATGCCCTCGGCGCACCTTGACCGGGCCGCCGAGGTCGCCACCACCGCCCGGAACCAGAACAACGGGCAGAGCTGCATCGCGGCCAAGCGCTTCTTCGTGCACCGCGACGTGGCCGAGGAGTTCACCCGGT
The DNA here is from genome assembly GCF_054050855.1 of Blastococcus sp. SYSU DS0539. Taxonomy (NCBI): domain Bacteria; kingdom Bacillati; phylum Actinomycetota; class Actinomycetes; order Geodermatophilales; family Geodermatophilaceae; genus Blastococcus; species Blastococcus sp. SYSU DS0539. The sequence continues at coordinate 37,782 of NZ_JBJHAF010000021.1, forward strand.
TGTTCGCCGAGAAGATCGGCGCGCTGACCGTCGGGGACCCGATGGACGCCGACACCCAGGTGGGCCCGCTGGCCACCGAGTCCGGGCTCCAGGACGTCGAGGACTACGTCGAGGACGCTCGCGGCAAGGGCGCCACGGTCGCGGTCGGCGGGCAGCGGCTGGACCGGCCGGGCTGGTTCTACGCCCCGACGCTCCTCACCGGCGTCACGCCCGAGATGAAGGTGCACAGCGAGGAGGTGTTCGGCCCGGTCGCGGCGCTGTACACCGTCGACTCGCTGGACGAGGCGATCGAGATCGCCAACAGCCACGTCTACGGGCTGGGCTCCAACCTGTGGAGCGATGACGAGGACGAGCGGGCGCAGTTCGTCCGCGACATCGCCTCCGGCATGGCGTTCATCAACGGGATGACCGCCAGCTACCCGGACCTGCCTTTCGGCGGCATCAAGCAGAGCGGCTACGGCCGCGAGCTGACCGAGGTGGGCATGCGCGCGTTCATGAACGCCAAGACGGTATGGGTGGGCGGCCCGAGCAGCGAGCAGGCCGAGCGCAGCACCGCCGGGTCCGCCGCCGAGTGACCCGCGCAGTGGGGGGGGGGGGGGGGGGGGGGGGGGGCCCCCCCCCCCCCCCCCCCCCCCCCCCCCCCCCCCCCCCCCCCCCCCCCCCCCCCCCCCCCCCCCCCCCCCCCCCCCCCCCCCCCCCCCCCCCCCCC
>NZ_JBJHAF010000022.1:0-37304 GCF_054050855.1 Blastococcus sp. SYSU DS0539
CCGTGGTCCATGCCCTCGTGACCACCGCCGTGGTCCATGCCCTCGTGACCACCGCCGTGGTCCATGCCCTCGTGACCACCGCCGTGGTCCATGCCCTCGTGACCACCGCCGTGGTCCATGCCCTCGTCCTTGCCGAGGAACGAGGTCGGCGACGGACGCTCGTCTCCGTGTGCGCCTCCTGCGGCGCGCCGTAGCAGCGCACCCGGAGCCGCGTCCAGATCGACGGCGAGGGTGCCCTCCCGGTGCACCTCGATCCGGTGTCGCGGTTCGGGAACCTGGCTCCACAAGACGTCGACGGCCGCTGTGAGTTCCGGTCCGGGTTCACCCAGGACGAGCAGGATGTCGGTATCCGCAGGTGCCAGGGAGCGCCTCCAGCCGCGCCGGTCGAGCTCGGCTTCGACGGACCATCGGAACGTCGTCTCGCCTGGGACGTCCACGAGCAGTACGCGGGGCCGGGACAGCGCCCAAGCCCGCAGTCGAGCGATCACGTCCATCGCAGCGCACCCTCACGCCAGACGTAGGTGACACCGACGAGCAGGACTGCGAGGAACCCGAACATCTCGATGACGGCCTGCGCACCCATGCCGGCGACCACCACTGCCCACGGGTACATGAAGATCATCTCCATGTCGAAGGCAAGAAAGAGGACCGTGACCGCGTACCAGCGGGCGTGGTAGCGGGAGACGGCGTGCTGCTGCGGCAGCAGACCGGACTCGTACGGCAGCACGGCCGCGGGCTCGCGCGCGCTCCTCAGCACAGATGAAAGGGCGTAGACGCCGACGACGCCGGCCACGACGAGCACCGCTAGCGCCAGCAAGGCGACCATGGCTCCCTCCTCCCCTCACGCAGGACACTCGACGGCAGCGGCCGGGAGTGGTTCAACCACAACATCCGGACGCTCGTCCGGGTAGGCCTGACCGTAGGAGTGGCCGAGAGCCCTCGCGCGTCGACGATCCTCCGGTTCAGCGCCCGCACCGAACACCCAGCAGCCACTGTCAGTCTTCGTTCGGCGCTGCATTCGCGAGAACGACCAACTGGCGCAGGCAGTGATCCCGTAGGGGCTCGGGAAACCCTTCGGCCAGGCGGTAGTAGACGACGCGCCCCTGCTTCCGGTTCGCCACCAGACCCGCCGTACGCAGCAACCGCAGCGCGTAGCCGACGGCGTCCTCGTTCGCGTCCAGTGCCAACGCGAGATCGCCCACGCAGAGCTCCTCGACCATGTCCAGAGCGAAGAGGACCCGGGCCCGGGTCGGGTCGGCCATGAGGCTCAGCACGCTGGTGAGCTGGGCGGTTTCCTCCCGACCGGGCAGTCGAGTGCGGGCGTGGGCAACCCGCTCGGGGTCCACCGGGTGCGCATGGTCAGGTTCGGACATGAGAAACACCTCCGATCCACTCATACCCGTACGGCCCTACGGGTAGCCCCCGATCTGCCGGCGAGAGTCTCGGACGGCACCCAGGCCGACCGACGCCGTAGCACCGAGGAGGCACCCATGACCGTGGCAGCCCAGATGCTCGACACCTACCCCAAGGACCTCGGTGGGGTGGACAAGCAGAAGCTCCTCGAGTGCATCGAGGCCTGCTTCGAGTGCGCGCAGGCCTGCACCGCCTGCGCCGACGCCTGCCTCAGCGAGGACATGGTCGCCGAGCTGACCAAGTGCATCCGCACCAACACCGACTGCGCCGACGTCTGCGACACCACCGGCCGGGTGCTGTCCCGGCACACCGGCTACGACGCCAACCTGACCCGCGCCGTCCTGGAGGCCTGTGCCGCCGCCTGCAAGGCCTGTGGCGACGAGTGCGCCCAGCACGCCGAGATGCACGAGCACTGCCGGGTCTGCGCCGAGGCCTGCCGGCGCTGCGAGGCGGCGTGCCGCGACCTCATCTCGTCCCTCGGCTGATCAGCCTGAGTCGCAGCTCGGCACCCTGACCGAAGACCGACGTGACGGCCAGGTCAGTACAACCGCCGTCGAGTCGCCGGTGAGCCGTCACCGGCGACTCGACGGACGGCGTGACTGGCCAGCGTGACGGCAGGTCGACGACCAGTGCTTATCGGTCAGCTACAGCCGCAACTACATCCGGACGGCTGACCGCCGGCCAGCGGCAGCTGCTGGACCGGTGCTGCGATCCGGTAGCCGGCCTCCTCCACAGCGGTGCGCACCGCGGCGTCCTCGACCCCGTTGTCGCTGGTGACGGTCAGTCCACCGGTAGCCAGCTCCACGTTCACGTCCGTGACGCCGGGCACCTGACCGACCTCCTCGGTGACCGAGTTGACGCAGTGGCCGCAGGTCATGCCGACGACGGTGTAGGTAGCGGTGCTCATGAGGCTTCCTCTCCGGACTGGTGGCGATGCTTGCGCGGGCGGCGGGATACCGCGCCGACATGCCTAGGGTAGTACCCCCCGGGGGTACACACCAGCCCGCAGGGCAGGCCCATCCCGCGGGACGGACCGGCGCCCGCCCCAGTTCGGGCGCACTCACGCCGATGCTTGAGGGGCCGGCCTCTCGGCCTTTTCCCGGCCGTACCAGGCCACGCCCTCACTGCTCCAGGACCACGTCGAAGGTCCGGCCCCCGTCCGTGGACGTGACCACCGCTGCCGCGGTCACGACGATGATGCGGCCGTCCTCATCCGCGGAGGAGGACACCGCCACCGCCTGCGGGGGCGATCCCAGGTCGGCGCCGCTCGCCCACGAGGCGCCGCCGTCGCTGCTGGTCCAGGTCACGCCCGAGGGATCGACCCCCGCCACGTGCACGCCGTCGTCCGCCCAGTCCACAACCTGTAGCAGCGGAGCGCCGTCCACGGCCGACCAGGTCCTGCCAGCGTCGGGGGACCGGAGCAGCCCCTGCGCGGTGGTCGCGAGCACCAGGTCCGTGTCGGGCGAGGCCGCCAGGCTGTGCGGCTCGCTCGGGATGGCCAGCGGCTCCCAGTCCCGGCCGTCGTCGCTTCGGAGCAAGGTGCCGTCATAGCCAAGACACCGGCGGCGCCGGTGGTGAGCGCGTGGAAGTCCGACTGGCCCTGCCGGGACACCGCACTCCAGGTCCGGCCGCCGTCGGTCGACTCGATCAACCCCATCGGCTGGGGCAGCTCGACCCGCAGCCCGGGGTGGCCGGAGGCGAGGAAGTGCCCGGCCCCGGCGACGGTGAAGCCCATCAGGTCCATGACCGGGCTGACCAGCTCAGCCTGTCCGTCAGCGGTCACCTGGAACAGCCCCTCGTGCGTCGCGAGAAACAGGGAGCCGTCGGCCGGATCGGTCCCGACTCCGTGCACGTGGCTGATTTCCAGCGCTGCCTGAGCGGGTGTCGGGGACGCCGCTCCGGACTCCGGCGCCGCGGACGTGCAGCCCATCAGCACGATGGCGCCGGCGGACAGGACGAGGACCGGCATGCCCCGTCGTCGGTGGGAGCCGGGGACAGGGAAGGTCGTCGGACGTGGTGTCACGGATGCACTCCTTGGGTGCCGGTGGACGGCACGCCGGGCCAGGGCAGAGGCGCCACGGCAGCCGTCTACCGGCCGGTGTTGTCAGGTTGAGGAGGTGGGGCGCGGCGCCGGAACGGCACCGCGCCCCCGGAGCGGATCAGCCACCCAGCTCCGTGAGCAGCTGCTGCATCTCCTCGATCTCCTGCGTCTGGGTCTGGCTGATCAGCCGGGCAAGATCGACGGCCTCGGCGTTGCGGCCGCCCTCGATCTCGGTTCGTGCCATCTCGACGGCACCCTCGTGGTGCTCGATCATGGCTTCGAGCCACATGCGGTCGAACTCCGGACCGGCGGCCGGCATGTCCTCCATGCCCATGCCGCCCATGCCCTCGGACCCGGGATCCATGCCGCCCATGCCCTCGGACCCGTGATCCATGCCGCCCATGTCTCCGGAGTCCTCCGGTAGCGGCTGACCCCACTCCTCCAGCCAGCCGGTCATGAGATCGATCTCCGGGTCCTGGCCGGCTTCGATGCGCTCGGCGAGGTCCACGACCCGGGGATCGGAGGCGCGGTCCGTCGCGACCTCGGCCATCGTGAGCGCGCCTTCGTGGTGCGGGACCATCCCCTGGGCGAAGGTGACGTCGGCGTCATTGAACTCCGCGTTCTGGTCGGCGGAGCTCTCGTCGGTCGCGCTGCTGCCGGCGGTCGGCGTCTCGGCGGTCTCCGAACAGCCGGCGAGGACGACGACGGCGGACATCAGTCCCCCGGTGAGGCGGACGAGGCGAATGCTGGTGCGGGTCATGCTGGTCTCCAGTTCTGCGGGATGTAGGCATGCGTGCGGGACCCCGGAGCAGCCGGAGCTGTCGGGGTGCAGCGGTTCGGCCTAGATCCGCAGGAGACAGAGGGCAGAGAGGTCCGGTGGCCGCGGCCGCAGGGACCACGCGGCGAACCGGCGGCCACGTCGAGGGGACCCGCGGAGGAGCGGAATCGCCCTGCCACGGAGGCGCGCCACGGCGCTCAGGATGGTCAACCCCGCGAGCAGAACGGCGAGACACACGGCCAGGACGTGAGCGTCGTGCCACGGCGCCGGCGGGCCGGTGGACGCGATAGCGGCTGCGTCGCGTACGCCGCCCGCAGCCGGGACGTCGGAGTGGTCGGGCATCCCGGCGTCCGCGGTGAGATGGACAGCCGCGGCGTGGCCACCGACGGATGAGACGGTTGCGAGCGACGAGGACCCGTGCTCCATGGCTGGGTCCGAGGCCACGCACTGCATCCCGTGCATGGCGAACACGGCAGCCAGCAGCAGCAGCGCCGTCCACAGCCGTGTCGCCATGACCACCTCCTCCATACGACGGTACGACGGCCTCTCGGACACACCGGCGACCCCTCGACGCACCACGACGGAACACCCACTCTCGAGGCGCCGTCGAGGCCGGCCGGGCGGCCGCAGGTACCGCCAGCTGGCCCGGAAGGAGGCGGCTTTACCCGCATGACCGTACGGGCATCCGGGCGGTTCACGGCGCCGCCTCCTGCACATCGCAGCCTCGGCGCCGCACGTGGGTCTCTCCGCCGCTCCCCAATCGCAGCGTCACCGCGGGTACGGAGGCGAGTGCCACCGCATGCGACCTCTGCACGGAGCGCGAGAGAACGGAGACCCGACCATGGCGTCGACGCAGAAGAGGGACGAGGGGCACGGACACGGACAGGAGCACGAGGACGGTCAGGGCAGCGGCAAGATGTCGCACCAGACGAAGATGTACCTGCGCTTCGGCGCCATGATCCTGACTACTGGCGCCGCAGCGCCGGGTCCGAACCGACCACTGCACGGTGTGAGCGGGCAGCCGCCGACCGCATCAGTCTCTCCCCCCTCCGGCACCAGTAGCGGCGGCAGTTCGACAGACATCCGCAGCACTGCTGGCCGACCGCTGGGCACGACGGGTGCAGAGGCGGTTGCGGCGAAAGGCGTAGGCCGCCCTCGCCGCACTGGACACCCCGCACCGCGGGTAGCCGGTTGACCTGGACATTCACCGGGCCACCAGGCCCGCGACCAGCCTCCGTCGCGGGTTCGAGCCGCGTCGCTCACCCCATGCAATGGAGGCCCGGTCGGTTCGCCGACCAGGACCTTATCTGTCCCGGCGCCGTCGACGGCGGCAATCGGGACCCCGCTGCCCCTCGCCGGGGGCAGCGGGGGAAGTGACGGGGCGACTGCGCAGACGGGTCGCCGGCCCGCCGTCCCGGTCCTACATCCCCTCCTGCGGCCGCGCCGAGGCCGAGCAGTTCGTCCCCATGGCCGCCTACTGGGCTTGGACACCGCACGCCAGGCCCGCGACACCGACGACCCGCAAGCCGCCGCGGTGCTGCCGCAGACAGCCGACCCGGTTCAGGAAGGCGCTGTGCCAGTCGAGGGCATCGGCCACGAGCGCAACGGAGGGGACGCCGGAACGGCGGGACCCCGACGTCCCTCGGAGCCGCGGCGTCAGGCCTGTTCGGCGGTGACGTCCGTCTGTGGTGGTTGAGCGGATGTTGCACCCCAACTCGCCAGGAGCTTGAGGGCGTCTTCCGAGGGAGTTCCGGGTTCGGCGGTGTAGGCGGTCATCGCCAGGTCCTCGTGCCCCTCGGTGGGCAGGGTGGTGGAGTGGTAGACGAGGTCGAGGGTGCCGACCGCGGGATGGTGGAACGTCTTGATCCCGGTGCGGTGGATGCGCACGTTGTGCGCGGCCCAGCGGGTGCGGAACTCCTCGCTGAGGGTGGACAGCTCCCCGACGAGCTCACGCAGATCCTTGTCGTGGGGGTCGCGCCCGGCCTCGGTGCGGAGGATCGCCACGGTCGTGTTCGCCGCGCCGTCCCAGTCGGGGTGGAAGTCCCGGGCCCGCGGATCGAGGAACTGGAAGCGAGCGATGTTCGCCGGCCGGCGTGGGTCGTCGAACACCGGCGAGTAGAGCGCCCGCCCAAGTGAGTTGGTCGCCAGGATGTCCATGCGGCCGTTCAGCGCGATCACCGCTGACGAACTCATCGAGTCCAGGAGCCACTGCACCCGCGGCCGGACCTGCACCTTGAAGCGACGTCCGGGCGCACGAGTGGGCTTGGCGGCCCGGGCCAGGTCGAACAGGTGGGCGCGCTCGGCCTCGTCGAGCTGCAGCGCCCGGGCGACGGCCTCGAGGACGTCCTCGGACACGCCAGCAATGTGGCCCTTCTCCAGCCGGATGTACCAGTCGGTGCTCACCCCGGCCAGGACCGCGACCTCCTCGCGACGCAGCCCGGGGACCCGCCGCCGGCCACCGCCGGGCAGCAGACCGGCCTGCTCCGGGGTGATCCGGGCGCGCCGGCTGGCGAGGAAGTCGCGGATCTCGGTGCGGTTGTCCACCTGATCAACGGTAGGGCGCGCGACCGCCGAAGGGAGGTCGAGCTTCTACCCCTACAAGTACGACCTCCCGCACCTGCGGATGAAGGCGTTTCGTGGTCCTCATCGTCCGGCCCGTGGGCGACGGATCGGGTCTCGTGCAGCGCCGTCTTCGTAGCTCCGCCCGTCCGTCCCGACCACAGCGGCCGCCGCCAAGCAGGTCCTGCCCCCCCCGAGAGGAACCACCATGCGAGTAGCAGTGCTCCACGCCCCCGGCGACGTCCGCGTCGAGGACCGTCCCCGGCCCCAGATCGAGCAGCCCACCGACGCGGTCATCCGCCTGGTCGCCGCCTGCGTGTGCGGGTCGGACCTGTGGCCCTACCGCGGCATCGAGGCGATCGACGCGCCGCGGCCGATGGGCCACGAGTACGTGGGCGTGGTCGAGGAGGTCGGCGGCGACGTCACCACCGTCAAGCCCGGTCAGACGGTGGTGGGCTCGTTCTTCGCCAGCGACAACACCTGCGAGATCTGCCAGGCCGGCTACCAGTCCCGCTGCGTGCATGGGGAGTTCGCGACCCCGACCGGCGCCCAGGCGGAGTACGCACGGATCCCGCTGACCGATGGCACCCTGGTCGCCACGCCGGGAACGCCCGATGCAGAGCTCATACCCTCACTGCTGGCCGCCTCCGACGTGCTGGGCACCGGCTGGTTCGCCGCCGTCGCCGCCGAGGCCGCCCCGGGCAAGACCGTCGCCGTTGTCGGCGACGGAGCCGTCGGCCTGCTCGGCGTCCTGGCGGCCAAGCACTGGGCGCCGAGCGGATCATCGCCTTCAGCCGGCACGCCGACCGCCAGAACTTGGCGCGCGAGTTCGGCGCCACCGACATCGTCACCACCCGCGGGGACGAAGGTGTCGCCGAGGTCAAGCAGCTCACCAACGGTCTCGGGGCGCACTCGGTCATCGAGGCCGTCGGCACCCAGGAGTCGATGCTGCAGGCCATCCGCGCCACCCGGCCCGGAGGGCACGTCGGCTACGTCGGCGTCTCCCACGACGTGCAGCTGCCCGGTGAGGAGCTGTTCTTCTCCGGCGTCCACCTGCACGGCGGCCCGGCACCGGTCCGCCGGTTCCTGCCCGACCTGATCGACCTGATCCGGAACCGGACCATCGACCCGGGCAAGGTCTTCGACCTCGAACTGCCGCTCGAGCAGGCCGCCGAGGGCTACCGCGCGATGGACGAGCGCCGCGCGATCAAGACGCTGCTGCGTCCCTGACCGGTCGCGAAGCCGGTGTGCGTCGGTCCTGAGTCCGACGCACACCGGCTTCACGCCAGGACCGCACTGACCCACCCAGGTGTCGGCCGGACCTGCGCGTGACGCCGGGGTGCCGTGCGCGCCCGCACGCCGACTCCTCGATGAGCCACCTCGCCGCGCTCGAGGCGCTCCCCGGCGGGTGGGACCCCACCCTCGTGGTGGTTCCCGGGGCACGGCACATCGACTTCTACGACCGCACCGAGCTGATCCCCTTCGATCAGCTCGAGAAGTTCTTCGCCGACAACCTCGCGTAGAAGCCGTGGCTCGCACGCCGGCGCGGCCCCTTCAAGGCCGCGCCGGCCGGCGACGCGTCGCCCGATCAGAACCCAGGAGACCGACCGTGCAGATCACACGGAGCTCGATCGACACCGCCAAGGGCCCCGCCGACTGGTTCACCGGCGACGTCTACATCGACGCCGTCGCCGCCGCCCCGGCGCCGTCCCGGCTGACCGCGAACCTGGTGCCCTTCATGCCCGGTGCGCGCACCCACTGGCACCGGCACCCGCTGAGCCAGACGGTGTTCGTCACCGAGGGCGTCGGCCTGTGCCAGCGGCGCGGCGGCCCCATCGAGGTCATCCGCCCCGGCGACCGCGTCCTGTTCGAGGCCGACGAGGAGCACTGGCACGGCGCCGCGCCGAACCGCCTCATGGTCCACCTGGCCATCAACGAGGGCGACGCCGATCACGCCGTCGTGCACTGGCTGACGCCCGTCACCGACGAGGAGTACGCCGCCGCCCCGGCCGTCGACTGACACCCCATCCCCACCCGCACCACCGCTGAAGGAAGAACACCCCGCATGCGCGTCAACGCCTACGCCGCCCACGCCGTCGGCCAGCCCCTGACCCTCACCACCATCGAGCGCCGGGACGTCGGCCCGAACGACGTCCTCATCGAGATCGAGTACGCCGGCATCTGCCACTCCGACATCCACGCCGTCAACGGCGACTGGGGTCCGCAGCCCTTCCCCGTCGTCCCCGGCCACGAGATCGTCGGCGTCGTCCGCGAGGTCGGGCACGGGGTCACGACCCACCGCGTCGGCGACCGCGTCGGCGTGGGCTGCATGGTGAACTCCTGCGGCGAGTGCGCCAACTGCCTGGGCGGCGACGAGCAGTACTGCCTCCGCGGCATGGTCCCCACCTACGCCGGCACCGACCGCGACGGCACCACCACCCAGGGCGGCTACTCCACCCACGTCGTCGTCGACGCCGGCTATGTCCTGCGGGTGCCCGACGGCATCGACCCCGCGGCGGCCGCGCCGCTGCTGTGCGCCGGCATCACCACCTACAGCCCGCTGCGCCGCTGGGGCGCCGGCCCCGGCAAGAAGGTCGCCGTCGTCGGCCTCGGGGGCCTCGGCCACATGGCGGTCAAGCTGGCCGCCCCTATGGGTGCGGAGGTGACCGTGCTGTCGCAGTCGCTGAAGAAGCAGGAGGACGGCCTCCGCCTCGGCGCCACCTACTACCACGCCACCAGCGACCCCGACACCTTCACCGAGCTCGCCGGCCGGTTCAACCTGATTGTCAACACCGTCAGCGCACCGATCGACGTCGACGCCTACCTGTCGCTGCTCGCGGTCGACGGCGCACTGGTCAACGTCGGCGCGCCGGCCGAGCCGCTCTCCCTCAACGTGATGTCGCTGATCGGCGGGCGCCGCACCTACGCCGGGTCGATGATCGGCGGCATCGCCGAGACGCAGGAGATGCTGGACTTCTGCGCAGATCACGGCATCGGCGCCGAGGTCGAGGGCATCCCCGCCGAGAAGGTCAACGAGGCGTACGAGCGGGTGCTCGCCTCCGACGTCCGGTACCGGTTCGTCATCGACGCGGCCACGCTGCGGTGACGTCTGACCAGCTGGCGCTCCAGGCCGGGCCGGCGGCATCGCCCGCCGGCCCGGCCGGCGACGGCGGCGCATCGGCGAGGCTCCCCTTCGTCGTCTACGTGCTCGCCGTCGGCACGTTCCTCATGCTCACCACCGAGTTCGTCGTCGCCGGCCTGCTGCCGGAGATCGCCGGCGACCTGCAGGTCAGCGTCGCCCAGGCCGGCCTGCTGATCACGGTGTTCGCCGTCGGGATGGTCGTCGGCGCGCCGACGATGGCGCTGCTCACCCGGCGGTTGCCGCGCCGGACGACGCTGGTGCTCGCCCTCCTTGTGTTCGCCGCGGGCCACCTCGTGGTCGCCCTCGGATCCAGCTTCGTGCTGCTGCTGGCAGCCCGGTTCGTGACGGCCTTCGCGACCGGCGCGTTCTGGTCGGTCGCATCAGTGGCGGCCACCCGCGCCGCCGGTCCCGGCGCCAGCGCCCGCGCTCTCGGCCTGGTCGGTGCCGGAGGCATGCTCGCCAACGTCGTCGGAGTTCCGCTCGGCGCGTTCGCCGGCCAGTTGTCGGGCTGGCGGGGACCCTTCTGGGCGCTGGCCGCCCTCGCACTGGCCGCCGTGCCGCTCATCGCCCGGCACGTCCCGGGCGACGAGGACGGCGCCCAGCAGCCGGTCCCGCTACGGTCGGAACTCGGCGCGATGCGGTCCAGTCGGCTGTGGCTGGTGCTGGCTGCTTGCGCGACCACCACCGGCGGCATCCCTGTCGGCCTACTCCTACATCTCGCCGCTGCTGACCGACCGGGCCGGCATCGCGCCCAGCTGGGTGCCGCTGATCCTGGTCGGCTTCGACGTCGGTTCGCTCATCGGCACGATCATCGGAGGGCGCCTCGGCGACGCCCACCCGCACGCGACCACCATCGCGGTCGCAGCGTCGACCGCCGTGGTGCTGCTGGCGATCTACCTGCTGTCTGCCCACGCCGTTCCGACGGTGCTGCTCGTGGTCCTGCTCGGACTCCTCGGGCTGAGCGCCAACCCGGTGCTGCAGGCGCTCGCGGTCCGATTCTCCGGCGTGGCCCCCACGCTGGGCGTGGCCATGACCGTGGCCGCGTTCAACCTCGGCACCGCGGTCGGCTCCTGGGGCGCCGGCCACGCCCTCGACTCCGAACTCGGCGCGGCCGGTCCCGCCCTGGTGGGCACAGGCATCGCCGCGCTCACCCTCATCCCCACGATCGCCCTCGCCCACCGTTCCCGCCGCCCCATCCCAGGAGATGCACCATGACCACCTTTGCCATCGTCGGGGCCGGCCGCGGCCTCGGCGCCGCCACTGCCCGCCGCTTCGGCCAGCAGGGCTTCGACGTCGCCCTGCTCTCCCGCAGCCAGGAGAACGTCGACGCACTCGCCGCCGAGCTGACCGCGGAAGGCATCACCGCACGCGGATTCGCCGCGGACGTCCGCAACGTCGCCTCCCTGACTGCCGCACTCGACCAGGCCGCCGGCACCCTCGGACCGGTCGAGGTGCTCCAGTACAGCCCGATCCCGCAGAGGGAGTTCCTCCGCCCGGTGCTCGAGACGACGCCAGACGACCTGGCCGGCGCGCTGGAGTTCTCCGTCCACGGGCCCATCGCCGCCCTCAACCAGCTGCTACCCGGCATGCGCGCGCTGGGCCGCGGCACCGTGCTGTTCGTCAACGGAGGCAGCGCCGCCCGCCCCAACGCGCGGGTGGCCGGCACCTCGATCGCCTTCGCCGGCGAGTCCGCGTACGCCCAGATGCTGCACGAGGTCCTGGCCGACGAGGGCATCCACGTCGGGCAGCTGATCATCCCCGGCGCCATCACCCCGGGCCACCCTCGCAACGACCCCGCCGTGCTCGCCGACACGCTGTGGACCATGCACGCCGAGCGGGGCGCGTTCCGCCGCTTCGCCGAGGACCTCGACGCATGACCGGACAGCGCCCGCGGGCATCCGGACCACGGGCGAGCGCCACGCCGCCCGCCGGCTGATGGACTGGCTCAGCAGCTTGCCCGTGTGCACCGTGCCCGTGGTGGTCGCACTGGTGCTCCTCGCTGAGTCCGGACTCATCATCGGCCTGGTGCTGCCCGGGTCGTCGCTCGTGCTCGGTTTCGGCGTCCTCGCCGGCGCCGGGCTGGTCCCGATGCCGGTGGCTGCGCTGACCGTGGCTGCCGCCACGGTGGGAGGGGCTGCGCTGGGTCATCGCCGCGCCGCACGGGGCGGCTCCGACGCGCCGCTGCTGCCGACCGGAGGGCGCCTCGGACGGTTGCTGCCCCGGCGGGTGCGGGACCTGGCCGACCGGGCAGCGACACCGTGGTCGGAGGCGGTCGCTAGCCGGCCGGTGCGGGTAGCGGGGATGGCCCAGCTCGTCACCGGGTCGCGGACGCTGGCACCCCGCATCGCCGCCCGAGCCGGGGTAAAGGTGGCGACGTCGGTCAGCCGACCGTGGCCGTTCCTGATGACGTCTGCTACCCCCTCGGCGGCGGGGGCAATGGCGGCCGGGACACGGGGAGGAAGGCTTGGGATCCCGTCCGATCCGGACGTCCGGGTATCGTTCCACCGCGCTCCTCCCCCGCCCGCCATCTCCGTGATCGGCGCCGCATCTCGGAGAGAGGCCACGGGCCAGGCGGTCATCCGATGGGGGTTGAGGCGTGTCGCTGGCGGAAGACGACCAGGTGAAGGCCTCAGCCGTCGGCTTCATGCACGACGGGCTCCTCTACAACAACGCCAGCGAGCTCGCCGCCGTCGCGGGCCGCTTCCTGAGTGAGGGGCTTGCCGCGGGCGAGGCAGCCGTCGTCGCGACCGGTGCCTGGACCGCGGGCCTGCTGCGCGAGGCCGTCGGCGACGACGACCGACTCAACGTCCTGGATCGGGCGGACGTCTACCGGGCGCGTACGCCGACGGCCCTCACCGCCTTCCGCCAGCTGGCCGACCGGTTCGTCAACGAGGGCGTGACCCGGGTGCGGGTGGTCGGCGAGGTCGACTTCGGCAGCACCGACCAGGACCGGATCGAGTGGCAACGCTACGAGTCGGTGATCAACCACGCCCTGGCTCCCTGGCCGCTCTGGGGCCTGTGCGTCTTCGACACCCAGCGGCTGCCCCAGCCGGTCCTCGAGTCCGCCCGGCGGACACACCCGACCCTCGTCACGGACAGCGGCCGTGGTCGCAACCCGGACTTCCTCGATCCGGCGGAGTACCTCAGCGGGCTCGCGGCGCCGCAGGAGGCTCTCGAGGAAGCGCCGCCCCTACTGGCCGTCCGCGGCGTCACCGACTTCATCGGCCTCCGCCACGCCGTCGCCGGCGAGCTGGCGAGGACGCACGGACCGCGCGACGTCATCGAGGACTTCACCCTCGCCGTCGACGAGATGACCTCCAATGCAGTGCGGCACGGCCGGCCACCTGTCGACCTGCACCTGTGGGCCTCGGCCGAGAGGGTGGTGTGCCGCATCACCGACCGGGGCGCCGGGATCGACGACCCCTTCGCCGGCTACGGACCTGCCCATGGCGAGGACCTCTCCCGCGGGGGGATGGGGCTGTGGCTGGCCCGCCAACTGTGCGACCACGTCGACGTGAGGCGGACGGAGCACGGCACCTCGGTGCGGCTGATCGCACACCTGCGCTGACCGCGGCCACCTCCGTGGGTCTCGCACCGACACACGGATGCGGCAGAATCCCGGTCGCAGCGAGACCCCGCCGCGACCTTCACCAGCTCAGGAAAGGGGAACCGTGGACGACGCCGAACAGGCGCTGCAGGACCCCGACCAGGCGCGAGCCGCGCTGCTGGACCTGGCGATCGCGGCGGCGGGCATCGGCACGTTCGAGTGGGACCTGGTCACGGGGCGGCTGTCCTGGGACGCGCGCCTCGACGAGCTGTTCGGCTTCGCTGTGGGCGCCTTTGAGCAGACCATCGAAGCCTTCATGGCGCGACTGCACGCAGACGACGCACCCCAGGTCAGCCGGCTGCTCCAGGAGGCCATCGACTCCGGCGGCGACTACGAGGCCGAGTACCGGGTCGTGGCGCCCGGTGCACCGGTGCGCTGGGTCGCCGCCCGCGGCCGGGTGCTGCGCGACGAGTCGGCGACCGCCGTCCGGCTCCTGGGCGCGGCCTGGGACGTCTCGGCCCGCAGGCAGGCGCAGGACCGTCTCGCCCAGATCCTCGAGACCATGGCGGTCGGCTTCCTCGCCCTCGACAGCGACTGGACGATCACCCACGTCAACGGCGAGGGCGAACGGATCACCGGCTACTCGCGCGCCGACCTGCTCGAACGGAACGTCTGGGAGGCCTTCCCGGAGGCCGTCGGCTCGGACTTCGAGCAGCGCTACCGGGAGGCCGTGCGCAGCGGACAGCCGGTGACCTTCGAGTCGTACTACCCCGCGCCCCTGGACGTCTGGGTGGAGGTCCGCGCCGTCCCGACGCCCGAGGGCCTGTCGCTGTACTTCCTGGACATCAACGGTCGACGCCGCGTCCAGCAGGCCGCCGACCTGGCTGCCGCACGAGAGCGGCTGCTCAGCAGCATCACCGAGGAACTGGCCGCCACCCTCGACGCGGACGAGGCGGTCACTCGGCTGACCCGGCTGATCATCCCCACGGTCGCCGACTGGTGCATCGTCACGCTGGTCGACGACGGCTCCGACGCCGGCACCCGCCGCGGCCTGCGCAACGTCACCGCGTGGCACGCCGATCCCGCCCTGCGTCCGGTCGCGGACGCCTACGCGCAGAGCCGGCTCTCGGCGCTCACCGACGACGCGCTCGTCGTCAACGCCCTGCGCAGCGGGCAGCCGCAGGTACTGGCCAGCGGCGCCACCCCGACTGCCGCCGCGATGATCCAGCCCGGCCCGGTGCGCGACCTCCTCCTCCGGCTGGCGCCGGAGTCGGTGGCCGTCCTGCCGCTGCCCGGCCGTGACGGCCCGGTCGGGCTGCTGACCATCGCCCACGGCGCCGAGCGCGGGCCCCTCACGCCCGAGGACCTGACTACCGCCCGTCACGTGGCCGCCCGGGCCGGGCTGGTGCTGGACAACGCGCGCCTGTTCCGCGAGCAGCGGGAGGTCGCCGAGGGGCTGCAGCGCTCCCTGCTGACTCCCCCGCCCGAGCCCGACCACCTGCAGATCGTCGTCCGCTACGTCCCGGCGGCCCGGGCCGCCGAAGTGGGCGGCGACTGGTACGACGCCTTCCTGCAGCCCGCCGGCGCCACCGTGCTCGTGATCGGCGACGTCATCGGCCACGACATCGCCGCGGCCGCGGCCATGGGTCAGATCCGGACGATCGTGCGAACCATCGGCGCCGAGGACGGCGCAGCGCCCGCGGAAATCCTCAGCCGCGCGGACCGGGTCATGGAAACGCTGCAGACGGGCACCGCTGCCACCGCCGTCGTGGCCCGCCTGGAACAGACCGACGACGAGCGCCGCCGCGGGGTCACCCGGCTGCGCTGGGCCAACGCCGGCCACCCGCCGCCTATGGCCATCCACCCCGACGGCACGGTGCTACCGATGGCCACCGTCCCGGCCGACCGACTGCTCGGCGTCACGCCCGACGCGTCCCGCCGGGAGTCCGAGGTCCTCCTGGACCGCGGCGCCGTCGTCCTGCTCTACACCGACGGACTGGTGGAACGCCGCGACCAGGACCTCGACGCCGGACTTGCGCACCTGCAGCGGGAACTGGAGGCGCTGGCCGGGCAGGACCTCGACAGCATGTGCGACCAACTCCTGGAGCGGATGCTGCCCGACAACCCCGACGACGACGTCGCCCTCGTCGCCGTCCGGCTGCACCCCCAGGACCGGCCTCGCCCGCCGGAGGCCGGCCCCAACCGCATCCCGCCCAACGTCCCGGACGAGTCGGACGGTCACCGACGCAACGTCAGCGAATCGAAGTAGTCAGCGCGTGGCACAGCGCCCAGTGGGGCACCGCCACGTCGCAGAACTCCTCGACGCTCATCGGCACCCGTCAGCGCGGAGCCTGGGCCTGCGCTGGTGCGCTGTCAGCTGCGCCCACTCCGCGATCTTCTGGGCCGACACCTCCGCCTGGGCCGGCTCCGCAGGCATGCCGCCGTACTGCTGCTCGTCCGCGGGGCCGGCCTCGCTGCTGTTCCGGCGGTGTGACATCAGGTTCGGCAGCATCTCGCCGATTTTCAGGACGTCGTCGGCGGTGAACCAGACCCCCTTGGTCGTACCGGTGCGCTGGTGCGGGACCCGGCGTTCGCGCACCAGGTCCTTGAGCCACTTCTGCTTCATGTTGAGCATCCGAACCACCTCAGCTGACGTGTAGCAACGGACGGCGGCGAGCTGTTCGTCGGTCATGCGCGGACCGGTCCGGCGTCGTGCGGGCACCGCAATCGCCCACCCGACGGGTGATGCCGACAGACCAGCCGTTGGGGGGCAGATTGGGGGCAACGAGGACGATGAGGGCCGCTCAGGGACGATAAAGGACGATCAGGGACGTCCGAGAAGCCCGGTATTCTGGGGATTCACCGGGCCAGCAGGCCCGGGACCGGCCTCACTCGCGGGTTCTAGCCCCGTCACTCACCCGAGCGAAAGTGCTGGCCAGCGAGATGCTGGCCAGCACTTTCCGTTTCGTGGGCGCCTGCCGGGTCTCAGCCGGCCACGGTGATCCGATCGGTCCCCGGTTCCGGCACCGGGTCTCCCGACAGGTAGGCCACCAGCGCGTCGATGTCGAAGCCGGGCTGGTTGACCGGGTCGGCGCCCTCGGTGAGCACGGTGAAGCCGTCCCCGCCGCCGGCCAGGAAGCTGTTCACCGTGATGCGGTAGGTCTCCTCCAGCCCGACGGCCTCGCCACCGATGGTGAGCGAGCCGGGCACCACGCTGCCGCCGTCCGCCGCCACCTGGTACCGGACCGAGTCCGAGGGGGCGAGCACCCGCTCGACCTGGAACTGCTGGTCGAGCAGCGCGTACAGCTGCTGGCCGGTCAGGTCCAGCGTCGTGAGCAGGTTGTTGAACGGCTGGACCTCGAAGGCCTCGCCGTAGGTCACCACGCCGTCGCCCTCGCCGGCATCGGAGGAGGCGTGGAGGAGGTCGGCGCGCACCCCACCGGGGTTCATGAAGGCCGCGACCGCGCCGGCCTCGTCGTCGGTGGCCGCCAGCTGGGCGTCGGCGATCAGGTTCCCGAGCGGCGACTCCCCGAGCAGCGACCCGACGAGGGGCTCCTGGGCCCGCACGATGTCCTCGGTGACCGCGCCGACCGGCTCATCGGCGATCGGCTCGGCCAGCTGGGCGTACCGGTCGACGAGCGCCTGCGCCTCGGGGTCGGGCTCGACGTCCCGGGTGACGACGACGTTCTCGGCCTGCGCGGCCACGACGTCGCCGCTGCGCCGGTCGATGCTCAGGTCGATGTCGGTGATCAGCCGACCGTTGGACAGCGCCTGGGTGACGAGCTTGCCGTCGACCTCGTCCTCGCCCTGGCAGACGAACCCGTTGTGGTAGTGCCCGGTGAGGACGACGTCGACCGCGTCGTCGACACCACGGGCGATGTCGAAGGCCGGGCCGGTCGGGTCGTCGCAGGCGTTGATGCCGCCGCTCGCGGTGCCGCCCTCGTGCAGCGCGACGACGATCGCCTCGACGCCGTCGGCGCGCAGCTCGGCCACGTAGCGGTCGATGGTCTCCACCTCGTCGACGAAGCGGACGCCGGCGATGCCCTCGGCCGAGACGATGGAGGGGGTCTCGTCGAGGGTCAGCCCGATGACGCCCAGCTCCACCCCCTTGAAGCGGTAGACCTGGTAGGGCGGCAGGACCGGTTCGCCGGTCTCGCGCCCCACCACGTTGGCGGCCAGCCAGTCGGCATCCGACCCGTCGTAGCCGTCGCCGTCCAGGCACCCGTCCTCGGGGTGGCACGCACCGCCCTCGACGATGCGGAGCAGCTCGTCGACCCCCTCGTCGAACTCGTGGTTGCCGACCGCGGCGACGTCCAGGCCGAGCCGGTCCATCGCGTCGATGGTCGGCTCGTCGCGGAAGAGGGCCGACAGGAACGGACTGCCGCCGACCAGGTCGCCGTTGCTGATCGTGAGGCTGCGGCGGTTCTCCGCCTCCAGCTGCCGGAGGTGGGTGGCGAAGTAGGCCAGGCCACCGGCGTCCACCACGCTGCTGTCGGCCAGGGTGACGCGCCCACCGGAGCCCGCCGGCGGCTCCAGGGCGCCGTGGAAGTCGTTGAAGGCGAGCAGCTGGACCTCGACCGGCTTCGGTCCGGCCGGTGGGTGGTGCCCGGGGCCGGCGGCCGCCGCAGGCGCGGCGGCGAGAGCAAGGGCGGACAGGGACGCGGTCGCGGCCAGGGCGACCACGGGACGGAGCCTCATGCGGTACTCCTCGTGAGGGGTCGGTGCCGGGTCACCGTAGGACGGTCGTGGGCTCACCGGGCGAGCCGCCGGTGAACGGTGGACGACACCGGAGAAACCAGTGGCGGGTCGGCCACGGAGCGCCACCGAGTGGACGCGCGCGATGACCCAGCTCACACTGGCCTCGTCCGGAGGCATCGACCGAACGGGAGCTCGGGCCATGCGCCGCTGCTTGATCGTCGCCAACCAGACCCTCACCACCGACACGCTCAGCCGGGCCGTCCAGGAGCGGATGACGTCCGAACCGCACGAGTTCCTCCTCGTCGCGCCGACCACCCCCGCAGCGGACGAGGTCGACGGCCCGAGCGCCTACGAGGGTCTCGGGCCGTCCGCCACCGATCGCGCCTACGCGCTGGCCCGGCAGCGCCTCGACCGCGCCCTGGACCACCTGCGCGCCCTGGGTGCCGCGGTCGAGGGCGAGGTGGGCGACTCCGACGCGCTCGAGGCGATCCAGGCCGCGGTCCGCCACTTCCCCGCTGACGAGATCGTCATCTCCACCCTGCCGCGCGGGATCTCCCAGTGGCTGCGCCGTGACCTGCCCGCGCGCCTGCGCAAGAGGTGCGCCATCCCGGTCACCCAGGTCACGGCCGACGCCGAGGTGCGGGCCTGATCCGCCCACGACCGACGAGGGACGTGCCCTCGACGGGCCGCCGGGGCGACGGACGTGACGAACGGCTCACCACTCAACCGTGACGTGAGGGACGAGTTCCCGGCAGACTGTCCGTGACACGAGCGATGCCGCCCCAGCGCAGCGATGATCCGAGTCGGCGGATTCCGACCGACGTCGCGGCCACGGCGCGAGCGCCGCTCTTCCGGGTGCACCACCGCGCCCACTCCTGACTCGGCACCGCCTTCGGTGCTGCCCGCCTGCGCCGACGACGGCGCACCGAACGAGACGGACCCATGTCTTCAGTCCTGCCTGCCACCCCCAAGCCACGTCTGAGCCGTCCGGCCTGGCTCTCCCCGACCGTCGCCCGCACCGAGGTATTGGCCGGCATCGTGGTCGCGCTCGCGCTCATTCCTGAGGCGATCAGCTTCTCGATCCTCGCCGGGGTCGACCCGCGCGTGGGCCTGTTCTCCTCCTTCGTCATGGCGGTGGTCATCGCCTTCACCGGTGGCCGCCCGGCGATGATCACCGCCGCGACCGGCGCGATCGCCCTCGTCGTCGCCCCCCTGGCGCTGGAGTACGGCGTCCAGTACCTGTTCGCCGCGGTCATCCTCGGCGGCATCTTCCAGATCCTGCTCGCCGCCACGGGCGTCGCCCGGCTGATGCGGTTCATCCCGCGCAGCGTCATGGTCGGTTTCGTCAACGCGCTGGCGATCCTGATCTTCACCGCGCAGCTGCCGCAGCTGATCGACGTCCCGTGGCTGGTCTACCCGATGGTCGCCGCCGGGCTGGCGATCATTTTCCTGCTGCCCCGGCTGACGACCGCCGTGCCCCCGCCGCTGGTCGCGATCGTCGTTCTCACGACGCTGGCCGTGGCCGCCGGCTGGGACCTGCCCGACGTCGGCGGCGAGGGCGAGCTGCCCGACAGCCTGCCGTTCTTCCTCCTGCCCGATGTGCCGTTCTCCGTCGAGACGCTGAGCATCATCGCCCCCTACGCCCTCGGCGTGGCCTTCGTCGGGCTGATGGAGTCGCTCATGACGGCGAAGCTCGTCGACGACATCACCGACACCCACTCGGACAAGACCCGCGAGTCCTGGGGCCAGGGCGTGGCCAACATGGCGTCGGGCTTCTTCGGCGGCATGGGCGGCTGCGCCATGATCGGCCAGACGATGATCAACGTGAAGGCCTCGGGCGCCCGCACCCGGCTCTCGACCTTCCTGTCCGGGGTCTTCCTGCTGATCCTGGTGGTCGCCCTCGGCGACATCGTCAGCATCATCCCGATGGCCGCCCTGGTGGCCGTCATGATCTTCGTGTCGATCGCGACCTTCGACTGGCACAGCCTGCAGACCATCCACCGGATGCCCAAGAGCGAGACCACCGTGATGCTCGCGACGGTCGCGGTCACGCTGTTCACCCACAACCTGGCGATCGGTGTCGGCGTCGGCGTGCTCGTCGCCTGCGTGCTGTTCGCCCAGCGGATCGCCCACCTGGTGGACGTCGACCGCGTCGTCGGACCCGACGGCACGGCGCGCTACACCGTGGACGGCGCTCTCTTCTTCGCGTCGAGCAACGACCTCTACACGCAGTTCGAGTACGCCGACGACCCGGAGAACGTGGTCATCGACCTCTCCCGCGCCCACGTCTGGGACGCCTCCACGGTCGCCGCGCTCGACGCCATCACGCACAAGTACGAGACCCGCGGCAAGCACGTCGAGATCGTGGGTCTGCAGGGACACTCGGCCGACCGCTTCGACCGGCACACCGGTCAGCTCGCCGGTGGCCACTGATGCCCGCCACCGCCCGCACCGGGCTCCTCCAGATCGGTCAGGTCGCCGACCGCACCGGCCTGAGCCTGCGGACGATCCGCTTCTACGAGGAGAACGGGCTGGTGATCCCGACCGCCCGCTCGGAGGGTGGCTTCCGGCTCTACAGCGAGGAGGACGTCGCGCGCCTCGAGGTGATCAAACGGATGAAGCCGCTGGGTTTCACCCTCGAGGAGATGCAGGAGCTGCTGACCCTGCTGGCCGAACTCGACTCCGGCACCGGCGACCGCGCACAGGTCGTCGACCGGCTGAGGATGTTCCACGAGGCGGCCACCGCGCGCGTCACCGCCCTGAAGGAACAGCTCGCCGTGGCCGAGGGCTTCGCCGAGACCCTGTCCGCGCGCCTGGACGCCAGCCGCTGAACGCCGGCGCGTCCACCACCGCCCACGCGCACGCGAGAGGCCCCGGCCGGCGAACCGGCCAGGGCCTCTCCGCGGCCGGCTCGCCCGGCCGGCCGGTCCGTCAGACCCGGCTGCGCCGCCCGTAGCTGCCGGCCACGGCCGCCACCCCGAGCGCCGCGAAGCCGACCTGCAGAGCCAGCTCGATCCAGTCGATGCCCGCCGTGTCGGCCACACCGAGGGCACCGGCGACCAGGGTGCCGACGATCGCCGCCAGCACGCCGATCAGCAGGGTCAGCCAGATCGGGATCTTCTGTTTGCCGGGCACGACCAGGCGGCCGAGCGCGCCGATGATCAGACCGATGACCAGCGCGGTGATGATGCCGGTGATCTCCATGCCGAGTTCTCCTGTCGTCGGGGACAGCCGTGGGTGACGCGGCCGGTCAGACCCTCGTGTTGCGCTTCATCCAGCCGTAGGCGGCGGTGGCCAGGAACAGGACGACGCCGATGATCAGGAGCCAGAACAGCCCCTCGACCACGGCTCCGATGACGGCGAGCACCAGCCAGACGACCAGCAGCAGCGCGATGACACCGAGCACGGGCTTCTCCTTCTCGTCGGTTGTCGTGTTCCGGGCGCTTACCCCGTCGGCGCCGGCCCGCACCTGATCCACGCCGATCGACGCTCTCCCGTGACTCTCGGCGCCCCCCCTCCCCGCAGCAGCGCGCACCGGCCGGAACCCGGTTGTCCCGACCTGCCGGGGACCCCGATCGGGGCTACGGTTCGCGCCAGTCGTCGTCGGCCGGAGGTGCCCTGGTGCCCGAATCGATCGTCGTGGGTCTGGACGGCAGCGAGTCGAGCGGCCGCGCCGCCGATGCCGCCGCCGATGCCGCCCGCCGCCACGACCTGCGCCTGGTCCTGGCGTGCGTCGTCCCCTGGTCGCCGTACTCCTTCACCACCGCGGAGGAGAACGAACGCCGCCCCGTGGACAAGGCGCGGGAGACCGCCGCCGCCCAGGAGCGCGTGCTGGACCCCGTCATCGCCCGGCTCTCCGACCCCGGGGACCTCCCCGTCGAGGGGGTCGTGCGCCACGGTCACCCGGCGGAGACGCTGGTGAGCCTGGCCCGCGAGCACGATGCGGCCTGGATCACCGTCGGCCGGGTCGGGCAGAGCCGGGTGCGCACCCTGCTGTTCGGCTCGACGCCGAGCAGCCTCATCCAGCTCTCCCCCGTGCCCGTCCTGGTGGTGCCGTGATGGGGGCGCCGTCCGGAGCGGTCCTGGCCGCCACCTTCGACGAGCAGGTCGACGGGTTCTTCGCGCCGGTGTCCGACTGGATCACCACGATCGTCTTCTTCGCCGTCCCGCTGGACTTCATCGACGAGGGCGTGGTGCTCCCGCTCATCGTGGTGTGGCTGGTCATCGCCGGCCTCTTCTTCACCGTCTACCTCCGCGGCTTCCAGTTCCGCGCCTTCAAGCACGCGATCCAGCTCATCCGCGGCCGCTACGACGACCCCCGGGACGCCGGGGAGGTCACGCACTTCCAGGCGCTGGCCACCGCCGTGTCGGGCACCGTCGGGCTGGGCAACATCGCCGGCGTCGCGGTCGCCATCTCCCTCGGCGGTCCCGGCGCCACCCTGTGGATGATCATCGCCGGCCTGCTGGGCATGTGCACCAAGGGCGTCGAGTGCACCCTCGGGGTGAAGTACCGCAACGTGTACCCGGACGGCCGGGTCTCCGGCGGCCCGATGTACTACCTGACCAAGGGGCTCCGGGAGAAGAGCCCGCGGCTGGGCACCTTCGGCAAGGTGCTCGCCGTCCTGTTCTGCATCTTCACCCTCGGCGGGGCCGTCGGCGGCGGCAACATGTTCCAGGCCAACCAGGCGTTCAACCAGGCGCAGTCGGTCACCGGCGGCGACGACGGCCCGCTCGGGTTCGGCGCGGCCGGCGCGGTGTTCGGCTTCGTCCTGGCCCTGCTCGTCGGCGCGGTCATCATCGGCGGGATCCGCAGCATCGCCCGGGTCACCGACAAGCTCGTGCCGTTCATGGCGGTCTTCTACGTCATCGCCTGCCTCACCGTGCTGTTCGCCAACCTGACGGCGATCCCGGGGGCGATCTGGTCGATCATCTCCGAGGCGTTCACACCGGAGGCCGGCTACGGCGGCATCGTCGGGGTGCTCATCCAGGGCTTCCGCCGGGCGGCGTTCAGCAACGAGGCGGGCCTGGGGTCGGCGGCCATCGCGCACTCCGCGGTCAAGACGGAGGAGCCGGCCACCGAGGGGCACGTCGCCGTCCTCGAGCCGTTCATCGACACCGTGGTCATCTGCACGATGACCGCGCTCGCCATCGTCATCACCGGCACCTACGCCGACGACGCCAGCGACGCGGGCGTGGAGACGACGTCGGCGGCCTTCGAGACCGTCGTCGGCTGGTTCCCCATCGTCCTGGCGGTCGCGGTCATCCTCTTCGCCTACTCGACGATGCTGGCCTGGAGCTACTACGGGCTGAAGGCCGCGACCTACCTCTTCGGCGAGTCGATGATCGTCGACCGGACGTGGAAGCTCATCTTCTGCCTCTTCGTGATCATCGGCGCCTCGTCGACGCTGGACGCGGTGATCGGCTTCTCCGACAGCATGATCTTCCTGATGTCGCTGCCGAACATCATCGGGCTCTACCTGCTCGCCGGGGTGGTCAAGCGCGAGATCAACGGCTACCGCGCCCGGGTGGACAGCGGGGAGATCCTGCCGATGGCCGAGCGGACCTAGCCGACCCCCGGCGGATCCGGCTCGCGGGAGACCACCGTCAGCGGCAGCCGCAGGGCGCCCGGCGCCGCGGCAGGCACGACCGGACGGCGCGGTGGCACCGGCGGCACCGGCCGGTAGGTCTCTCCGGGGTCGGGTCGCGGATCGGCCTCGCCCGCGTTCGGCCACAGCGCCATCGCCCGCTCGGCCTGCGCGGTGATGGTCAGCGACGGGTTGACGCCCAGGTTCGCCGAGACCGCCGAGCCGTCGACGACCGACAGCCCCGGGTAGCCGTGCACCCGGTGGTACGGGTCGACGACGCCGGTCTCCGCCGTCGCCCCGATCGCGCAGCCGCCGAGGAAGTGCGCGGTCATCGGGATGCTCACCAGCTCGGTCGTGGCGCCGCCGGCATCACCGCCGATCTTCGCGGCGATCCGCCGGACGGCGTCGTGCCCGTCCGGGATCCACGAGGGCACCGGCTCCCCCGGCGCCGGCCGGCTGGTCAGCCGCCGGCCGAGCCGCCCCCTCCGCCCGGACACCACGATGCTGCTGCCCAGGCTCTGCATGACCAGCGCGATGACCGTCCAACGCCGTCCAGCTGTGCGGCGGGCTGGGGTACACGCGCGAGTCGGAGGTCGAGCGGCACTACCGCGACAGCCGGATCCACGGCCATCGGCGGCGGCACCAACGAGATCATGACCGAGATCGTCGCCAAGCTCCTCCTCGCCTGATCCGCGCTCGTCCGCGCCGGCGCGGTCAGCCGGCGGGGCGGGTGAAGGCCTCGATGATCGACTGCCAGTGCTCGACGTGCGGGCCGCTGCGCGAGGCGTCGGGCTGCAGCACGTAGGTGAGCGCCTGGCCGCGCATCGAGGTGAGCAGCACCTGGTAGACCGCCTCGGCCTGCGGGTGCTGCGCCACCCGCTCGCCGAACACCTCCATCGCCAGCGCCCGCAGCTGCACGCCCAGCCGGCGCTCGTGCGGGAGCAGCGCGGCCCGCAGCTCGGCGTCGGTGCGGGCGGCACCCCACAGCTCCATCGCCGCGACGAAGAGCTGGCCGTGGAACCGTTCCCAGACGAGCTCCACGCCCAGCCGGACCCGGGCGGCGGACTCGACCGGGAGGTCGGCGGCGGCCTGCCGGACGCTGGCGCTGAACTCCTCGTAGAGGTGGTCGACCGCGGCCAGTACGAGGTCCGCCTTCGCGGTGAACTGGTGGGTCAGCGCCCCCCGGGAGACCCCGGCCCGGCGCTGCACCTCCTGGGTGGTCGTGCGCGCGTACCCCAGCTCGACGAGCGACTCGACCGTCGCCCGCACCAGCGCGTCGCGCGTGCTCGCCCGGCGCTCGGCCTGGGTCCGGCGCACCGGAGCGGTGGTCACCTCGGCCTCCCCGCTCTCGACCATGACGGAAATCGTAGGGAGGACGGCGGAGCGGGGCGCCGCACTCCGGCGACGCCCCGCTCCCCCGTCCGCGTGCTCAGACCGACGCGGCCGCGCGCAGGCTGCCGGCGGGCACGGCCCGCTCCAGCAGCAGCGCCGGAGGGCGGAACCGCTCGCCGTAGCGGTCGGCCAGCTCGTCGGCGCGGGCCACGAAGCCGGCGACGCCGCCCGCGTACTGGTCGACGTACTGCAGGACGCCGCCGTACAGCGGCGGGAACCCGATGCCCATGATCGAGCCGATGTTGGCGTCCTCCACGGTGCGCAGCACCTGCTCCTCGAGGCAGCGCGCCGTCTCGACGGCCATGGCGAACAGCAGCCGCTCCTGGGCGTCGCGGAACGGCACCGCGTCGCTCGCCGGGAAGAGGTCGGCCAGCCCCGGCCACACCCGCTTCTCCGGCTGCCAGTCGAAGAAGCCGGTGCCGGCGGACTTGCCGGTGCGGCCGTGCTCGACCAGCGCCCGCAGCACCGCCAGCCCCGGGTGCTCCGCCGTCGACCCGGCCCGCGCCGCCTCCTCGTTGATCTTCAGCGGCAGGGTGAGCGTCACCTCGTCGAGCAGCGTCAGCGGGCCGGCGGGGAAGCCGGACCGCAGCGCCGCCCGCTCGATGCTCATCGGGGCCAGGCCCTCGGCCAGCAGCGCCGCGCCCTCCAGCACGAGCGTCCCGAACACCCGGCTGGTGAAGAAGCCGCGGCTGTCGGAGACGACGATCGGCGTCTTGCCGATCTGCCGGACGACGTCGTACGCGCGGGCCAGCGCCTCGTCCGAGGTCTGCTCCCCCACGATCAGCTCGACCAGCGGCATCTTGTCCACCGGCGAGAAGAAGTGCATGCCCACGACGTCGGCCCGTCGCTGCACGCCCTCGGCCAGGCCGGTGATCGGCAGCGTCGAGGTGTTCGACGCCAGCAGCGCACCCGGCGCCGCGTTCGCCTCCGCCTCGCTCAGCACGCGGTGCTTGAGCGCGGTGTCCTCGAAGACGGCCTCCACGATCACGTCGCAGCCGGCCAGGTCGGCGGCGTCGCCGGTGGGGGTGATCCGGGCCAGGAAGGCGTCGGCCTTCTCCAGAGTCATGCGGCCCCGGGAGACCTGCTTGCCGACGAGCCCGGCGACGTGCGCCTTGCCCTTCTCCGCGGCCTCGGTGCTGACGTCCTTGAGGACGACCTCCACCCCGGCCTTGGCGAACGAGTGCGCGATGCCGGCGCCCATCATCCCGGCGCCGAGCACGCCGACCTTGGCGGTACGGAACGTCTCCGCCACCTCCGGCCGGGAGTTGCCGCCGTTGATCCGGTTCAGGTCGAACCACAACGCCTGGATCATGTTGGTGGAGATCTGGCCGACGACGAGGTCGACGAAGTAGCGCCCCTCGACGGTGAACGCGGTGTCGACGTCGACCTGCAGGCTCTCGACCGCGGCGGAGAGGATCGCGTACGGCGCCGGGTAGGGCGCGCCCTTCAGCTGCTTGGTCAGGTTCGCGGGGAACGCCGGCAGGTTCACCGCCAGCG
Organism: Blastococcus sp. SYSU DS0539; assembly: GCF_054050855.1. Lineage (NCBI taxonomy): Bacteria > Bacillati > Actinomycetota > Actinomycetes > Geodermatophilales > Geodermatophilaceae > Blastococcus > Blastococcus sp. SYSU DS0539. The sequence continues at coordinate 26,653 of NZ_JBJHAF010000022.1, forward strand.
ACGGCGACGACGGGGTGCCACCGGGCACCTTGTAGCCCTTGGTGTCCCACGGCTGCGCGGCGCCGGCGTTCGCCAGCACCCAGGCACGGGCCTTGGCCAGCAGCTCGTCGCGGTCGGCGGCGGTCTCGTGCACCAGCCCGAGCTTCAGCGCCTTGTCCGGCCGCACCTGCTGGCCCTGGAGCAGCAGCTCGAGCAGCGCCGTCGTCAGGCCGAGCAGCCGGACCGACCGCACGATCCCGCCGCCACCGGGCAGCAGGCCGAGGGTGACCTCGGGGAAGCCGAGCTTGACCTTCGGGTCGTCCAGGACGACGCGGTGGTGGGTGGCCAGCGCGATCTCCAGGCCACCGCCCAGCGCCGCCCCGTTGATCGCCGCCGCCACCGGCAGGCCGAGGGTCTCCAGCCGGCGCAGCTGGCTCTTGACCAGGGTGACCTGGGCGAGGACCTGGTCACGGGTCTCCGGCGTCGCCTGGATCAGGCTGCCGAGGTTGCCGCCGGCGAAAAAGGTCTTCTTCGCGCTGGTCAGCACGACGCCCCGGATGGTCTCCTTCTCGCGCTCGAGCCGGTCGATCGTCTCGCCCATCGACCGCACGTACGCGTCGTTCATGGTGTTCGCCGACGACGCGGGGTCGTCGAGGGTGAGGACGACGACGCCGTCGGCGTCGGCCTCCCAGCGGATGGTGCTGTCACTCACGAAAGATCTCCTCAGACTCGCTCGACGACGGTGGCGATGCCCATGCCGCCGCCGACGCACAGGGTGGCCAGGCCGTAGCGCAGGTCGCGCCGCTCGAGCTCGTCGACGAGCGAGCCCAGGATCATCGCGCCGGTGGCGCCCAGGGGGTGCCCCATCGAGATCGCGCCGCCGTTGACGTTGACCTGCTCGTGGCTGAAGCCGGTGTCGGCCATGAACCGCAGGACGACGGCGGCGAAGGCCTCGTTCATCTCGACCAGGTCGATGTCGTCGACGGTCAGCCCGGCGCGGTCCAGCGCCTTGAAGGTCGCCGGGGCCGGGCCGGTCAGCATGATCACCGGGTCGGCGCCGGAGACGGCGGTGCTGACGATGCGGGCGCGCGGGGTCAGCCCGTTGCGGGTGCCCGCCTCCTCCGTGCCGACGACGACCAGCGAGGCGCCGTCGACGATGCCGCTGGAGTTGCCTGCCGTGTGCACGTGGTCGATCCGCTCGACCCAGTGGTACTCGTTCAGCGCGACGGCGTCGAAGCCGCCCATGTCACCGATCCCGGCGAACGCGGAGGGCAGCGCGGCCAGCGACTCGACCGTCGTGCCCGGGCGGACGAGCTCGTCGGCGTCGAGGACGACGGTGCCGTTCTGGTCGGTCACCGGGACCACCGAGCGGTCGAAGTAGCCGTTGGACCACGCCTTGGCCGCGCGGGCGTGGGACTCGGCGGCGTAGGCGTCGACGTCCTCCCGGCTCCAGCCGGCGAGGGTCGCGATCAGGTCCGCGCCGATGCCCTGGGGCACGAAGCCGGTCCGCGCGGCGGTCTCGGGGTCCATCGCCCACGCGCCGCCGTCGGAGCCCATGGGCACCCGCGACATCGACTCGACGCCGCCGGCGAGGACGAGGTCCTCGAAGCCGGAGCGGACCTTCTGCGCGGCCAGGTTGACCGCCTCCAGGCCGGAGGCGCAGAACCGGTTGATCTGCACGCCGGCCACCGTGTCCGGCAGGCCGGCCGCCAGCGCGGCGGTCCGCGCGATCACCGCGCCCTGCTCGCCGACCGGGGAGACGACACCGAGCACGATGTCGTCGACCAGCGCCGGGTCCAGCCGGGGGTTGCGGTCGCGGACCGCGTCGATCAGACCGGTGGTCAGGCTGATCGGCTTGACCGAGTGCAGCCCACCGGTCTTCTTGCCCTTGCCGCGCGGGGTGCGCACGGCGTCGTAGATGAACGCCTCGGCGGTCATGCTCGTCCTCTCGTCTCGTTCGAGTGGTGACCGCACCGAGCTTTATCGCGATAAAGCGCAGGGCGGGATGGATGGCGTCAGACGCCGAGCGAGCGGCCGACGATCTCCTTCATGATCTCGGTCGTCCCGCCGTAGATGGTCTGGATGCGCGAGTCGACGAAGGCCTTGGCGACCGGGTACTCGAGCATGTAGCCGTAGCCGCCGTGCAGCTGGAGGCACCGGTCGATGACGCGCTTCTGCAGCTCCGTCGTCCACCACTTGGCCATCGCGGCGTCCTCGGCGGTGAACCGCCCGGCGTTGTGCTCGAGGATCGCCTTCTCCAGGTAGGTCTCGGCGACCGTCACCTCGGTGTGCATCTCGGCGAGCTGGAAGCGGGTGTTCTGGAAGCTCCCGATGGGCTTGCCGAAGGCGGTGCGGTCCTTGCAGTACTCGACGGTCAGGTCGAGCACGATCCGGGCGGAGGCGACGGCGCCGGCGGCGATGGAGAGCCGCTCCTGGGGCAGGTTCTCCATGAGGTGGAAGAAGCCGTGCCCCTCGGTGCCGAGCAGGTTGGCCGCCGGCACGCGCACGTCCTCGAAGAACAGCTCGGCGGTGTCCTGCGCCTTCAGGCCGACCTTGTCGAGGTTGCGCCCGCGCTCGAAGCCCGGCATGCCCCGCTCGACGACGAGGAGCGAGAAGCCGCGGGCACCGGCCTCGGGATCGGTGCGGGCGACGACGATGACCAGGTCGGCGTTGATGCCGTTGGTGATGAACGTCTTGCTCCCGTTGAGCACCCACTCGTCGCCGTCGCGGCGGGCCGTCGTCTTCAGGCCCTGGAGGTCGGAGCCGGCGCCCGGCTCGGTCATGGCGATCGCGGTGATGATCTCGCCGCTGACCACCCCGGGCAGCCAGCGCTGCTTCTGCTCGTCGGTGGTGAGCGCGGTCAGGTACGGCGCGACGACGTCGTTCTGCAGCGTGAAGCCGAGGCCGCTGGCCCCCACCCGGCTGATCTCGGCGGAGAGGATCGCGTTGTAGCGGAAGTCCTTGACCCCGCCGCCGCCGAACTCCTCGGGCACGTCCATGCCCAGCAGGCCCTGCTCGCCGGCCCGGAGCCACACCGAGCGGTCGACGACGCCGGCCTTCTCCCACTCCTCGTGGTGGGGGACGACCTCCTTGGCCAGGAAGTCCCGCAGCATCGCGCGGAACGACTCGTGCTCGGCCTCGTAGAGCGCGGACTGCACAGCAACCTCCGGTAGTTCGTGGATCCCCCGGCGATCACCGCACGGGGAACCCGAACATACAGACCACTCGTTCTGTATCTTTGTCCGCCACGTCACAGTCGCCGTGCCACCGTCAGGAGCCCGTCCGTGCAGGAGTACTCCAGCCCCACCGCGTTCCAGATCCCGCCCACCGCCGCCCTGCCCGATGCCGTCACCGAGCACGCCGCCTCCTCCCCGGACCGCGCGGCCTTCAGCCGCAACGTCGGGGGCAGCTGGGTGCCGGTCACCAGCCGGGAGTTCGCCGAGCAGGTCTCCGCGCTGGCCCGCGGCCTGATCGCCGCCGGGGTGGGTGCCGGCGACCGGGTCGGCATCCTGAGCAAGACCCGGTACGAGTGGACGCTGGCGGACTACGCGATCTGGACGGCGGGCGGCGTCGCCGTCCCCATCTACGAGACGTCGTCGGCCGAGCAGGCGCAGTGGATCCTGTCGGACTCCGGCGCCGTCGCCGTGGTCGTCGAGACCGGCGCCCACCGGGCGCTGGTGGAGTCGGTGCGGGACGGCATCCCCGGCCTGCGCGACGTCTGGGAGATCGACGCCGGCGACCTCGACGCCGTCGCGGCCCGCGCGGACGAGGTGCCCGAGCAGCAGCTGACCGACCGGCGGGCGACGCTCTCGGCGGACACGCTGGCCACGATCATCTACACCTCCGGGACGACCGGGCGGCCGAAGGGTTGCGAGCTGACCCACGGCAATCTGCTCTACGTCGCCGAGCTGGCCCCCACGGTCATCCCGGCCATGCGCGCCGAGGACGCCAGCTCCCTGCTGTTCCTGCCGCTGGCGCACGTGTTCGCCCGGATCATCGAGGTCAGCTGCGTGCAGAACGGCGCGCGCCTCGGGCACACCGGCGACCTGGCCCAGCTGCTGGCCGACCTCGGCACCTTCCAGCCGACCTTCCTGGTGGCCGTGCCGCGGGTCTTCGAGAAGGTCTACAACGGCGCCCGCCAGAAGGCGCACGCCGGTGGCAAGGGCGCGATCTTCGACCGCGCCGAGCGGGTGGCCGTGGCGTGGTCGAAGGCGCAGGACACCGGCGGTCCGGGGCTGGGCCTGAACCTGCAGCACAAGCTGTTCGACGCCCTCGTCTACGGCAAGCTGCGCGCGGCGATGGGCGGGAAGGTGGAGTACGCGCTGTCGGGCGGTGCGCCGCTGGGTGAGCGGCTGGGCCACTTCTTCCGCGGCATCGGCGTCACCATCCTCGAGGGCTACGGCCTGACCGAGACCACCGGGCCGGCCACCGTCAGCGGCCCCGAAGCCCTGAAGGTCGGCACGGTCGGCCGGCCGGCACCGGGGTCGTCGGTCCGGATCGCCGAGTACGGCGAGATCCAGGTGCGCGGGCCGCAGGTGTTCACCGGCTACTGGAACAACCCGCAGGCCACGGCCGAGACGATGCAGGACGGCTGGTTCGCCACCGGTGACATCGGCGAGATCGACGACGAGGGCTACGTGACCATCACCGGCCGGATCAAGGAGCTCATCGTGACGGCGGGCGGGAAGAACGTCTCCCCCGCCGTCCTCGAGGACAAGATCCGGGCGCACCCGCTGGTCAGCCAGTGCATGGTCGTCGGCGACAACAAGCCGTTCATCGGCGCCCTCATCACCCTCGACGTCGAGGCGCTGCCGGCCTGGCTGGAGAGCAAGGGGCGCCCGGCGGACACCCCGCTGGCGGACCTGGTCGACGACCCGGAGATGCGGGCCGAGATCCAGGCCGCCGTCGACGCCGCCAACAAGCAGGTGTCGACGGCGGAGTCGATCCGGTCCTTCGAGATCCTCCCGGTGGAGTGGACGGTGGAGGGCGGCCAGCTGACGCCGTCGCTGAAGCTCAAGCGGTCGGTGGTCATGAAGGAGTTCGCCGGCGAGGTCGAGCGGATCTACGCCGGCTGACCCGGTCGGCCCGTCCGGAAAGCCCCTGTCCGCACCGTCGGACGGGGGCCCTCCCGCATTTCTGCCCCGATCGGCGACGGGTGGGACCGCTGTGACGGGTGCGGCCGACACGTGCCCGGCGGTGGTGGCGCAGCGGGCGGAAGCCTCGGACCCTGGTCGGCATGACCAGCGTCTACGCGTACGGCACGGCACACGCGGTCGTCATGGTCGGTTCCTTCGGGGCCGAAGGCCTGGCGCCCCGGCAGATCGGGCCGGCGCACGCGACGATCGGCCGGGTGAGCGGGCAGAGCCGCAAGGCGCTGTGCGGCGCCTACGTCTCCATCGACGAGCAGCTGCCGTGGCCTCCGGAGGGCTACGAGGACACCCAGCTCTGCCCCAACTGCGCCACCCTCGCCGCGCTCTGACCCACCCTCGCCCGGGTCAGCCGCCGGCGACCGACGGCAGCACCTGGACGACGGCGCCGTCGCGTACCGCCGTCGCCAGCCCGGCCTGCCAGCGCACGTCCTCCCCGTCGACGTAGACGTTGACGAACCGGCGCACCGCGCCCGCCTCGTCCCGGATCCGGCGGCCGAGCACCGGGTGCCGGTCGGCCAGCGCGTCCAGCACCGCCGCCAGCGTGGCGCCGTCGGGCTGGACGTCGACGTGCCGGGCACCCCCGGCCAGGTCGGCCAGCGCGCCGGGGAGCACCACCTCGACGCTCATGCCGCCCTCCTCACGGCAGCCGCGCGGCCCGGACGACGAGCACGTCGGGCAGGTGCCGGGCCACGGTGGTGAAGGTGTCGCCCTCGTCGGCGCTGGCGTAGACGCAGCCGTCCCGGGTGCCGACGTAGAGGCCGGTGGTCTCGTGGTCGTCGGTGCAGAACGCGTCCCGCAGCACGGCGGTCCACGAATCCTCGGGCAGTCCGGCACCCACCTCGGTCCAGCTGGAGCCGGCGTCCCGGGTGCGGTGGACGCGCAGCCGGCCGTCCGGGGGCACGCGCTGCATGTCGGCGACCAGCGGGACGACCCAGGCGGTGCCCGGCGTGGCCGGCGAGGCGGCGATCGGGAAGCCGAAGTCGGCGGGCAGCCCCGCTGCGATCGACGTCCACGAGCCGCCGCCGTCGTCGGTGCGGAAGACGCCGAAGTGGTTCTGCGCGTACATCCGGCGCGGATCGCCGGCGTCGACGGCGACCTTGTGCACGCACTGGCCGTACTCGGGCGGCTCGGGGAGGAACACCGCACTGATCCCGCGGTTGCGCGGCGTCCACCCGGTCGCGCCGTCGTCGCTGACGTACACCCCGCCGGTGCTCATGGCGACCGTGACCCGGTCGGTGGCGGCGTCGGGCAGCACGGTGTGCACCGCTCCCCCGCCGGCGCCGGGCTCCCAGGTGGGCCGGTGCGGGTGGTCCCACAGCCCGCGCACCAGCGAGAAGCTGCAGCCGCCGTCGGTGCTGCGCCACAGCGACTGCGGCTCGCAGCCGGCCCAGACGACGTCCGTCCGGTCCGCGGTGTCCGGTCGCAGCTGCCACACCCGGCCGAGTGCGGCGCCGGTGTCCGCGGGGAAGCGGATCGCGCCGGAGTCGGTCTCGTGCCAGCTCCCGCCCAGGTCGTCGGACCAAGTGACGCTCGGCCCCCAGTGGCCGTACTGCACCCCGGCGAGCAGCCGCGGCGTCGCCTGGCGCGTGTCGATCGACACCGCCGCGACCTCCTGCGACAGCAGGTGCGGCCCGTCGAGGGTCCAGGTCCGGCGGTCGTCGTCGCTGCGGGCCAGCCACAGCCCCTTGCGCGTCCCGATGGCCAGCAGATCGGTCATGGCACCCCTCCGGTTCGGCGGTCTCGGGGGTAGGACCGCGGCCGGGGCGAGAACTGAGCGGTGGGCTCAGCGACGGGTGGCGCCGCCCTCGGGGTGGGGGTGCTGCCCGTCGGCGACGACGTCGGGGGCGAGCCGCTCCGCCTCGGCCCGCAGCCGCTCGGCGGCCGAGCGGTCCTCCTCGGCGCCGGCGGCACGCTTGCGGGCCTCCTGCTCGGCGCGCGCGGCGCGCTCCTGCACCTCGGCGAGCTCCCGGCGGGCTCGGGCCGCCTGCTCCTCGGCGAGGGCCTGCTCCTTGTCCGCGCGGGCCGCCCGGACCTGCGCCTCCTGGAGGTTCTCCCGCGCCTGGTCGCGCTGCTGCGCCGTCCGGCGCACCCGGGAGGAACGGTTACCCCTGGTGTACGCGAGCGCCGCCAGGGCGAGCAGCACCAGAACCACGACGACGATCAGCACGATCAGCCAGGTGTCCACGGCAATCCTCCTCGGTGTCGGGGAGGTCAATGCCCCTGGTCAGGCGCGCGAAACGCCGTCACCGGGCGGCGCGCGCTCACGTCAGGGCGCTGCCGGCCTGCCACTCGTCCCACGGGATCGCCCAGTCGTAGATGGCGCCGTCGGCGGCCGAGAGCGTCGGTCCGAGGGAGTTCACGATCTCCACGACGTCGCCGGGCCGGGAGAACTCGTAGAACCACCTCGCCCGCTCGGTGGAGAGGTTGATGCAGCCATGCGAGACGTTCTCCCGCCCCTGCTGCTCGACCGACCACGGGGCCGCGTGCACGAACTCGCCGTTGTCGTTCAGCCGGACGGCGTACTCGACGGGGGTGCGGTAGCCGTCCGGGCTGTCGACCGGGGTGCCGTAGGTGCTGGAGTCCATGACCCGGTTCCGGTTGAGCTCGGTGACGACGTGGGCGCCGTTGCGGCTCGGGAAGTCGGGCCCGCCGGCGCTCATCGGGTAGGTCTGCACCAGCTCGTCGCCGTCGTAGACCTTCATGGTGTGGGCGGCCGCGTCGGCGACCGAGACGTGCCGCTCGCCCACGGAGAAGGACACCGAGCGGTCCTTCTCCCCCCACACGCCGTCGCCGAAGTCGACGCCGTAGAGGTCGGCGTCGAGGGTGACCTCGATGTTCGCCGGCCAGTAGGTCGACGGGCGGAAGTGCACCTCGCTGTCGCTGAACCAGCTCCAGACGCCGTCGGTGGGTGTCGTGCTGGTCACCCGCAGGTGGCTCTCGACGGCGGCCTTGTCGGCGACCGGCTCGTCGAAGTAGACGCGGATCGGCATGCCGACGCCGACGGTCTGGCCGTCGAGGGGGCCGATGCCCGGGGTGGAGAGCGTCTGCGGGTCGACCGTCGTGAAGGTGGACGTCGCCGTCGTCTCCTCCGCGTCGGCGTTGGTGGCGGTGGCGCTCAGCGTGTAGCTGGTGCCGTAGGCGAGCGGCGTCTCCGGCGTCCAGACCTGCGCGCCGTCGTCCGCGGGGGCGTCCCCGCCGGCCGCCTGCTCGTCGGTCACGGCACCGGGCACGGCGGTCCCGGCGCCGTCGGTGACGGCCACCTCGGCCAGCTCCCCGTCGGTCACCGAGATCTCCAGCGGGACCACGGGCGAGACGTCGACCGCCCCGTCGGCGACCGCGAGCTCGATCGTCGCCGGCTCGGCCGCGGGGGCCTCCCGGTCGCCGGACCCGCCGGCGTCCTGCCCGCTGCACCCGGCCAGGAAGACCAGCGCCCCGGTGGCGATCACTGCGGCTGTCCGTCGCACCAGTTCCGATTCCTCTCCCCCACCCCGCCCGAAGATGACGGGGAACATCCCCACCAGTGTCCACGCCGGGACGACGCCGGAGAGTGCGGTCGGTCACGATCCGCGGACGCTGCGCTCGGGCCCGTGGGGTGCCGTTCCTGCACGTCGCCCTCCCGGACCAGACCCGGCGTGGCCACGCGAGCATCCGGCGAGGAGCCGTGGCGAAGAGCACGCTCCCCCGCCACCGGCGGACGGCCGCGGCGCTGGTATCGTTCTCCCTCGTTGCCCCGGCACGCCGGGCGCACCGCGCCATTAGCTCAATTGGCAGAGCAGCTGACTCTTAATCAGCGGGTTCGGGGTTCGAGTCCCTGATGGCGCACCACGATCGACCAGCGGCTTCGCCCTCCGGGGCGGGGCCGCTTCGTCGTTCCGCGTCCGGGACCGGCGGGGGCGACTGCACCCGCGCGGGACGGCGCCACCGAGGCGTCCACCCTCGTCGCCGTACCAATTCGCTACTGACCGTGGCGAGTTGCTTGCACCGCGGTTACGGGACACGCCAGTATCGCGACATGGCCGAGCGGCTGTTCCGGTGGTGGCGGATCCGCTGCGCGCGCCGCTGGGCCGAGCTGAACGCACCATCGGCGCGTCCCGCGGCCGGCGCCCAGCCGGCGGACGGCCTCCTCCGGCCGAGTGCGGCGGCCTGACGCGCGCGTCGCCGCGCCGACTCCCGGTCAGCGGGTCCGGATTCCCAATCGCGCAACGTCCCCGCCCTGACCAGCGGCGACGCCCCCGGGCGTCGCCGCGCCGTCGTTCCCACCCTCGGGTGGCGACGCGCCGCGACGGGGGCGGGCCGACGGGCACGGGGCCGTAGGGTCGCCCGGTGATCTGGAAGCGCGCCGTGTTCGCGCTCTTCGCCGTGGCAGCGGGCACCAACGTCCCCACCCCCCTGCTGCTGGTCTACCAGGAGCGACTGGGCCTCTCGGCCGAGGTGCTCACCGCGCTGTTCGGCTGCTACGCGGCCGGGCTCGTCCCCGCCCTCCTGCTGGCCGGGCCGCTGTCCGATCGCCTCGGCCGCCGGAAGGTCGCGATCCCCGGCATCGTCCTCTCGGGCCTGGCCTCGCTCGCCTTCGCGGCGGCGGGCGACTCGCTGACCCTGCTGTTCGGCGCCCGCTTCCTCCAGGGGGTCGTCAGCGGCATCGTCTTCAGCGTCGGCAGCGCCTGGGTGGGCGAGCTGTCGCTCGCGTCCGGGGAAGGCGCCGGCGGGCGGCGAGCCGCCTTCGCGATGACCGCCGGCTTCTCGCTGGGCCCGCTCACCAGCGGGCTGCTCGGTCAGTACGCGCCGTGGCCCACCGTGCTGTCGTACCTGGTGCACACCGTGCTGGTCGCCGTCGGGCTGGCCTTCGCCCTGCGGCTGCCCGAGACGGTCGACCTGCAGCGGAACCGGCCGACCGGGACGGACGCGGCACCCGCCGCACCGCTGATCCGGCCGGGTGACGGCGTGCTGCTGGTGACCGTGCTCGCGCCGGTGGCGGTGTGCGTCTACGCCTTCCCGTCCACGATCATCTCCGCCGTCCCGCTGCTGGCGGACCTGCCCGACGCCGGCGTCGCGGTCACCGGCGTGCTGGCCGGCGTGACCCTCGGCGCCGGGACGGTCGTCGCCGGCCTGCAACGTCGGCTGGGGACGTGGACCGCCGTCGTCGGCACCGCGCTCGGCGCGCTCGGCTTCGGCTGCGCCGCGTCGTTCACCCTGACGGGTGCACTGCCCTGGCTGGTCGTCGCCGCTCCGCTGCTGGGTGCGGGCGGCGGGCTGTGCCTCGCCGCCGGGCTGACGCTCACCGCGCGGCTGGCCCCGCCGGCCCGCCTCGGCGCATTGACCTCGCTGTTCCTGGCCTGCGCCTACCTCGGGTTCGCCGCGCCCTACGTCATGGCGGTGGCCGCGCGGGCGACGGCGGCGCCGCTGCCGCTGGCCGTGGCGGGCGCGGTGACCGCGCTGCTCGCCCTCCGCCTCCTGCCCGTCGCCCGCGCCCAGAGGTTGTGACGACGCAGCGGCGCCCCCTCCCACGTGGGTGGGAGGGGGCGC
>NZ_JBJHAF010000023.1:0-23445 GCF_054050855.1 Blastococcus sp. SYSU DS0539
GCCGTGCAGCTGCACGGCGACCCGCCGTCCGGCCAGGGGACCCTCGGCGCCGGAGAGCAGGTGCTCGAGCACCTCGGCGGAGGACTCCGACTCCGGCGACCAGGCGTCGACCAGCCCACCGCCCCGGATCGCGCCGCGCGCCTTCGGGCCGCGCGCCAGCACCCGGGCTCCGCGCAGGTGCTCGACCAGCGGCAGGTCCCAGGCGTCGGCCGCCTCCAGCCAACCGCGGAAGCCGACCCCGGTGGTGGCGACGACGAGGTCGACCGGGGCCTCGAGCACCCGCCGGGTCGCCGCGACCAGCTCCGCGTCGTCGGCCAGCGGGACGATCCGGATCGCGGGGGCGTGCACGACACGGGCGCCCCGGCGGTCCAGCAGTGCCCCCAGCTCCTCCTTGCGGCGGGCGGCGGTCACCGCGACGGTGTAGCCGGCCAACGGGAGCTCGGCCGGCTGGTCCCCGACGGTGTCGGTCACGTGTCCCCCTCGGATGTGGTCGGTCCCCATCCTCCCCGGTATGGGGTTTCCGACGTGTGTCCTCGCCCGGTGGACGCGGCCGCGGTGACACGGGTCACCGCCCGCCGTCGACCACCACGTCGGCGAGCCGGGCGGCGAGCGTGGTCCTGCCCGAGCCGACCGGCCCGTCGACGCAGACCAGCCGGGTGCCGCCCAGCCGCGGGGCCGCGGCGAGCAGCCGGGCGGCCAGGTCGGCGAGGGTCAGCGGGGGCGCAACGTCCACGTGGGCACCGCTCCGCCGCTGCCGGTCACCAGCCCGCGGCTGGCCAGCAGCCGCAGGTGGGCGTCGGTCTCGGTGACGGCGAAGATCCGCATCCGCCGCTCGTACTGCTCCCAGGGGCGCGACCAGGTCAGGTGGGCGGCCAGGTCCCAGGGCGTGGCGCCGGGGTGGGCCGCGATGGCGGCCAGCAGCTCGGCCAGGCGCGCCTCGTGGTGCGCGGTGAGCGCGTCGACACGGTCGGCCAGCCCGCGGAAGCGCCACTCGTGGCCGGGCAGCACTTCGGTGGGGTCCAGGTCGCGCACCCCGGCCAGCGAGTCGAGGTAGTCGCGCAGCGGGTCCGGCGAGCCGTGGCCGGTGCTGGAGATGTTCGGGCTGATGCGCGGCAGCACGTGGTCGCCGGAGAACAGCAGCCCGGTGCGCTCCTCGGCGAAGCACAGGTGGCCGGGCGTGTGCCCCGGCGTGTGGACGGCGCGCAGCGACCACCCGGGGAACGCGGCGGAGTCGCCGTCCTCGAGCAGCCGGTCGGGCACCGCCATGCGGGTGAAGCCGGAGAGGTTCTCCGCACCGCCGACGTCGGCCTCCGCGTCCGCGCGCGGGGCCCCGAGGCCGACGAGGAACTCCACCTCGGCGGCGACGGCGGCGCGCGCCTCGATCCGGGTCAGCCGCTCCACCGCGCCGGCGTCGGCCGGGTGCATGGCGATCCAGGCGCCGCTGGCCTCCCGGACGCGGGCGGCGAGGCCCAGGTGGTCGAAGTGCAGGTGGGTCACCAGCACGCCGCGGACGTCGTCGACCGAGCCGCCGATCGAGGCCAGCCCGTCGGACAGCGCGGCCCACCCCTCGTCGCTCTCCCAGCCGGTGTCGATCAGGCCGAGCCCGCCGTCGGCGAGGGCGAAGGCGTAGACGCTCACGTAGCGCAGCGGGTTGTGCGGGATCGGCACGGGCACCGACCAGAGGTCCTCACGCAGCTGCTCGACCGGGGGGAGGGTGCGGGCCTGCCAGGCCGCGTGCTGGGCGGTGCCGGTGATCTCCACGTCGTCGCACTCTGCCAGCCGCGTCCGGCGCGTGTCCTGACACCATGGGCGTGTGAGCGGTTCCAAGCCCGTCGTGTCCACCGTCTCCGCCGTGCCCCGCCGGATGCGGCTCCTCCTCGCCGTCCTCGCGGTCGTCGTCGTGGTGGTGATGGTGCTGGTCGCGCTCTCCCTGCCGTCGACGACCAACACGGTGATCGACTACGGCGTCGTGGACCAGGCGGCGATGGTCGGGCTGGGCCTGGTCCTGGGCGCCGGCGTGGTGTTCCTCGGCCGGTCGCGGCTGGACGCCGACGCCGGCGGCATCCGGGTCCGGAATCTCGTCGTCCACCACCAGCTGCCGTGGACGGCGGTGCGTGCGGTGCGCTTCGAGCGCTCGTCCGCCTGGGGGTCGCTGCTGCTGGAGAACGGCGACGAGATCTCGCTGCACGCGCTGCAGGCCGTCGACGGGGAGGCCGCCGTGCGGGCGGTCGAGGGGCTGCGCGCGCTGCACGCCGCCGCCCGCGCCAAGGACCCGGTCCGGCCGCCCCTGCTCTACGACGACTGAGCGGCGGACCCGGTCCCGCCCCCCGCGGGGGTCGGAATGTTCCTCCGGGCCGGGACGCTGTATCGTGGGCGTGCCTCCCCGCTACATCGAGGCGCGCGAACCACCAGCGGCCCCGCCCGGGCCGCTGATCCAAGAGGAGCCCGCTCCCACCTGACGCCGTCCAGGCGCCCAGGTCCCGGATCGCGTGAGCCGGCCGCAGGCCGGTGATCGCGTACGCACGTACCCGCGAGGGTTCGTGCGCCACCGGCCGAGTGGGCCCCGTGAGCAGACGCTCGCGGGGCCTTCTGTGCGTCGGCGCCCGGGTGGGCCAGCGACTCCTCCCACGCAGCAGCGTAAGGAGAGGCCATCACCGAGCCCCGCATCAACGACCGTATCCGCGTTCCCGAGGTCCGCCTCGTGGGACCCGAGGGCGAGCAGGTCGGCATCGTGTCGATCGGCGAAGCGCTGCGCCTGGCCCAGGACTCCGAGCTCGACCTCGTCGAGGTCGCTCCCATGGCCCGGCCGCCCGTCGCCAAGCTCATGGACTACGGAAAGTTCAAGTACGAGTCCGCCCAGAAGGCCCGCGAGGCCCGGCGGAACCAGGCGCTCACCGTCATCAAGGAGATGCGGCTGCGCCTCAAGATCGACCCGCACGACTACGAGACCAAGAAGGGCCACGTCGAGCGCTTCCTCAAGGGCGGCGACAAGGTCAAGATCACCGTGATGTTCCGCGGTCGCGAGCAGTCGCGCCCGGAGATGGGCTACCGCCTGCTGCAGCGGTTGGCTGCCGACGTGTCCGAGCTGGGCGTCGTCGAGTCCAACCCGAAGCAGGACGGCCGGAACATGGTCATGGTGATCGCCCCGCACCGGAACGCCCAGGCGCTGCAGCAGCAGGCGCAGCAGAGCAAGAGCCGACCGGCCAAGGGTGAGCAGGCACAGGAAGCGGAGCAGGCGCCCAGCGCCTGACCTCCTGTTCCGCAGGAACCGCACCACCGAGACCACCGGGTGCGTGTGGCGGCTCGGCGCTGCCGCACCACCCGCATGAAGACGATCAGGACAGGCGAGGGACATGCCGAAGCAGAAGACCCACAAGGGCACCGCCAAGCGGGTGCGCGTCACGGGCACCGGGAAGCTCATGCGCGAGCAGGCGAACAACCAGCACAAGTTCGAGCACAAGTCCGGCACCCGCAAGCGCCGGCTCGACCAGGACCAGGTCGTCTCCCCGGCCGATGCCAAGAACCTCAAGAAGCTCCTGGGCATCTGAGCGTCCCCTCCACTGACCTTTAGAAAGACAGGAGCACTCACGTGGCACGCGTGAAGCGGGCGGTCAACGCCCAGAAGAAGCGCCGGACGACCCTGGAGGCCGCAGCCGGTTACCGCGGCCAGCGGTCCCGGCTGTACCGCAAGGCCAAGGAGCAGCTGCTCCACTCGGCGACGTACTCCTACCGCGACCGCAAGGCGCGCAAGGGTGACTTCCGCAAGCTGTGGATCACCCGCATCAACGCCGCGGCGCGCCTCAACGACATGACCTACAACCGGTTCATGCAGGGGCTCAAGCTCGCCGGCATCGAGCTGGACCGTCGCGTCCTCGCCGAGCTCGCCGTGAACGAGCCGGCCGCCTTCGCCGCCCTGGTGGAGACCGCGCGCGCCGCGGTCGCCGCCGATCCGGCGAACGAAGCCGCCGCCTGATCCAGGCGGTACCGAACAGCCCGACGCCGTCGGTGACCGGCCCTCCGTGGTCGGCGCCGGCGGCGTCGTCGCGTCCAGTGCAGGAGGGAGACCCCGTGACCGAGCCGCTCACCGAGCGCTCTGCCCGCATCGTCGCCGCGCGCAAGCTCACCCGGCGCGCCGGGCGGGACGCGGCGGGGCTCTTCCTCGCCGAGGGGCGGCAGGCCGTGGCCGAGGCGCTGGCCCAGCCCCACCGCGTCCGCGAGGTGTTCGCCACCGAGGCGGCCGCGGCCGCGCACCGCGACCTGCTCGCCGAGACGCGGGTGCCGGTGCGGCCGGTCACCGGGAAGGCCGCGGCCGGGCTGTCGGAGACCGTCACCCCGCAGGGGCTGGTCGCCGTGTGCGAACTGCGCGACGTCCCGGCCGACGACGTCCTGGCCGCCCCACCGGCCCTGGCGGTGGCGCTGGCCGAGCTCGCGGACCCGGGCAACGCCGGTACCGTGCTGCGGACGGCGGATGCCTGCGGGGCCGGTGCGGTCGTCTTCGGTGCCGGCTCGGCGGACCCGTACGGCGGCAAGGCCGTGCGGTCGAGCGCCGGCAGCCTGTTCCACCTCGACGTCGTCCGCGGCGCCCCGCTCGAGGAGTTCCTCCCGGCCTGGCGGGCCGGTGGAGGCACGGTGCTGGCCGCCGACGGCGGGGGAGAGGCGGCCCTCGACGAGGCGGCCGCCGGCGGTCGCCTCGCCGGTCCGGTGCTGTGGTTGTTCGGCAACGAGGCGCGGGGCGTGCCCGCCGATCTCGCCGCCCTGGCCGATGCCCGGGTGCGCATCCCGATGCGCGGCCGGGCGGAGAGCCTCAACCTGGCCGCCGCGGCAGCGATCTGCCTCTACACCACCCAGCTCGCCCAGGGCTGAGCCCGGCGCAGGCGCTCGTCGCCGTGGACGTCGCCGAGCACCCGTTGCACCGGCAGGTGCCCGAACCGGCTGCCGGCGCCCGGGATCGAGCAGTATCCGTGCACGGGTCGTAGGACTTCCCGGCGGCCGGCCCGAGGAGACTGGTGGCGAGGGCCCGGCGCTCGACGGGCGCCTTGCTGTCGTCCAGTCGGGGCCGGGACGGAAGGATGCGGGTCGTCGGCGAGCTCCCCCGGGACGTCGAGCACGGCTGGAGAGGGAAGGTAGCTGTTACCGTGGAACACACGCAGCGGGTCGCGGATGCTCCGGCACCCCCCACGACGGACGGACGTCGCTCCCGGTGGACCGAGCACCGTCGTGCCCGGCGGGAGGACCTCGTCGGCGCCGCCGTCGGGGCGGTCCGCCTGGCCGGTCCGGACTTCTCCGTCGACGACGTCGCCCGCAGCGCAGGGGTCTCGAAGACGGTGATCTACCGGTACTTCAGCGACAAGGACGAGCTGATCGACGCCGTCCTGGAGCGCATCTCCCAGGCGATCCTGCTGCCCCGCCTGCTCGGCGAGCTGACCGCCGACCGCGGGGCCGACGACCGGCAGCAGCTACGGGCGGTCATCGCCGCCTTCGTCTCGCTGATCGAGGACGAGCCGGCGCTCTACCGCTTCGCCTACGCCCAGGCCGGGCGCGCGGGCCGAGCCGACCTGGTGGCGGCCACCGAGCACGCCGTCGCCGGCGCGCTGGGCAGCCTGCTCGCCCAGCGGCTCACCGACGCCGGGCGCCCGGCCGAGGGCGCCATGACGTGGGCCTACGGCGTCGTCGGCATGGTCCAGCTGGCCACGCACTGGTGGTCGGGGGCGCGCACCGTGTCCGCGGCCGACCTGGTCGACCAGCTCACCGACCTGGCCGACGGCGGCCTGGGCACGCTGCTCCCGCCCCGGGGCTGACCGGCCCCCGCGTTCAGCGAGCGGCGGGGAGCCGGCCGGCCGCGCGGTCGGCCACGACCAGCAGCCCCGCGACGTCGTCGGCGTCGGCCGGGAAGCAACTCGCACCGGTCCGGACACCGGCCGACGGCGGCGTGCTCCCGACGACGACCGGCCCGCGGACCGCCTCCGCCAACTCGGCCCGCACCCGGTCGGCCTCCCGGGCGGCGCTGCCGGCCGCGAGGCAGGGCAGCACCACCACGAACGAGTCGCGGGTCCAGCGCGCGACCAGGTCGCCGCGCCGCAGCCGCCGCGGAGCCGCTGCGCCGTGGCGGTCACCAGCTCCTCCGCGGCAGCGCTGCCGTGCCGCTCCTCGACCGAGGCCAGATCGTCGACGGCCACCACCACGAGCGCCACGGCGTCCCCGGCGGCACGGGCGCTCCACAGCGCCGTCCCGGCCTGCTCCTACAGGTGCCGGCGGGTGGCCAGGCGGGTGAGCGGCTCGCGGGCCTCCTCGCCGGCGGCGACCGCGGTCCGGATGCGGGCCAGCGCACCGGGGTCGGTGTCGGGCCCCTGCAGGAAGCGGCAGTTGCGCCCCAGCAGCTCCTCCCGCGGCAGCCCGGCCAGCCGCTCGAAGGCGGGGTTGACGTACACCAGCGGCTGGTCGGGCAGGCGGACGTCGACCAGGCACACCCCGCTCGGCGTCGCCGCCAGGGCCCGCCGCACCAGTGCGGCGTCCCCGAGCAGCTCGGTCACCGTGGCCGCGGCGGCGGTCGCGGCGGGAGCGGGCCGGGCCTCCGGGCGGGGCGCCGTCGCGCCGGTGCGTGGCGCGACCCGGCCGAGCAGGCTGCGGGCCGCCCGGACGGCGACGTCGCGGTCGTAGGTGAGGGCGTACTCGAACTCCCGCTGCAGGTCCGGGCCGGTGGTCCCGAGGTCGCGCGCCACCAGGGCGACGCTGAAGTGCGGAGCCAGGACGACGACGTCCCACTCGCCGCGCACGGGGTCGCTCGCGGCCAGGTCGGTGCCGCGCAGGCCGGGCAGAGGCTCGGCGGGCAGCCCCTCGCCGAGCGCGCAGACGAAGCCGGTGCGCTCGACCAGGTCGCGGTACCGCTGCGCCGTCGCGGGGGTGAAGTGCCGGGCCTCCTGGAAGGTCGCCGTCACCACGCAGGTCTCGCCCAGCCGCAGGGCCTCGCGCTCCAGCTGCTTGCTCAGCTCGATCAGCAGCGCCTTCGGCGCCCGGCGCAGCGCCGTCCCCGCGGGGAGGCAGCCGAACGGCGAACCCGGCTCGACGCCGGCCTGCGCGTTCTCGACCGGCGGCGGCAGCGAGCCCGCCGGCCGGTCGGAGGCGGGTTCGGGCGCGGGGCGGCCGAACAGCCAGCCCTGCCCGAGGGTGGCGCCGAGCGCGCGGGCCATGGCCAGGTGGGTGTCGTCCTCGATGCCCTCGGCGAGCACCGCGGCCCCGGTCGCCTGGGCGTAGGCGTTGACCGCGTTCATGATCTGCGCGATCGCCGGGCCGGGGCGCTCCTGCACCAACCGGAGATCCAGCTTCACCACGTCCGGGCGCAGCATCGGCATGAACGCCAGGGACATGGCATCGGCGCCGACGTCGTCCAGCGCGATGCCCCAGCCCAGCTCCCGGACCCGTGCCACCGTGCGCAGCAGCTCGGCCGGCCGGGCGGCGAGCGCCCGCTCGGTGATCTCCAGGACCACCCGCAGCCCACCGGGCGCGGCCTCGGCGATGGCGAGCAACTCCTCCAGCGGCGCGGTGTCGAGCACCTCGGGCTCGACGTTGACGAACAGCGCCAGGGGCGCGGGCAGGCCGTGCCGCACCGCGCCGCTGAACGCGGCCACGCGGCAGGCGGCGTCCAGCTCGGCGAGCAGACCGGCCTCCCGGGCGGCGGCGAACAGCAGGTCCGGGCGCTGCAGCGGCCCCTCGGGCCCGCGCGCGAGCGCCTCGTAGGCCACCACGGAGCCGGTGTCGAGCTCGACGATGGGCTGGAACACGCTGCGCACCCCGCCGGGGCGGAGGGCGGCGGTCAGGGCGGGGTCGGGCATCGGGTGTGCGAGGTCCACGGAGGGGAGATCGGCCGGGCGGGCGCCCGTCCGGAGCCGAACCGGCCGCGCTCGCCCCGAAGGGGGAGGCCGGGTCGGTGGCACCCAGGCGCGGGCCCCGGCGGTCGCCGGGCAGAATGGCCTCCCGTGTCTGGCGCCAACGATCCCTACGACCCGAAGCAGGTCGCCGCGCTGTCCCAGGAGGCCCTGGGCTCCGCGCTGGAGCTCGGCGTCGCGGCGTTCGCGAACGCGGCCGACCTGGCGCAGCTCGCGGCCGTGCGGCCCGACCACCTCGGTGACCGGGCGCCGCTGCTGCTCGCCCGGCGTGAGCTGGGCGCGCTGCCCCCCGCGGCGCGCTCCGACGCGGGCAAGCGGCTCAACAGCGTGCTCGGCGAGCTCAAGCGGTCCTACGCCGAGCGGCTGGCCCAGCTGGAGGCCGAGCGGGACGAGCGGGTGCTGGCCGAGGAGCGGGTCGACGTCACCCTGCCCTGGGACCGCAGCCCGCGCGGCGCCCGGCACCCGCTGACCACGCTGACCGACCGGATCGCCGACATCTTCGTGGGCATGGGGTACGCGGTCGCCGAGGGCCCGGAGCTCGAGGCGGAGTGGCTGAACTTCGACGCGCTCAACATCGGCCCCGACCACCCGTCGCGGTCGATGATGGACACCTTCTTCGTCGCGCCCGAGGACTCCGGGCTGGTGCTGCGCACCCACACCAGCCCGGTGCAGGCGCGCACCATGCTCGACCGGCAGCCGCCGATCTACGTCGTCGCGCCGGGGCGGGTCTACCGGACCGACGAGCTGGACGCGACGCACCTGCCGGTCTTCCACCAGGTCGAGGGCCTCGCCGTCGACCGGGGGCTGACCATGGCCCACCTGCGCGGCACGCTCGACCACCTGGCCCGGCAGCTGTTCGGCCCGGACGCGCGCACCCGGTGGCGGCCGCACTTCTTCCCCTTCACCGAGCCGTCGGCGGAGTTCGACGTCTGGTTCCCCGAGCACCGGGACGGCCCGCAGTGGGTCGAGTGGGGTGGCTGCGGGATGGTCAACCCGCGGGTGCTGCGCGCCTGCGGCATCGACCCCGACGTCTACTCCGGCTTTGCCTTCGGCATGGGCATCGAGCGGGCGCTGCAGTTCCGCTCCGCGGTGTCGGACATGCACGACATCGCCGAGGCCGACGTCCGCTTCACGATGCCTTTCGGAGTTGAGCAGTGAAGGTCCCCATCAGCTGGCTGTCCGAGCTCGTCGACCTCCCGGCCGGCCTCACCGTCGACCAGCTCGACGACGCCTTCGTCCGGCTCGGCTTCGAGGTGGAGGACGTCGGCCGCCCACCGGTGACCACCGGCCCGCTCGTCGTCGGCCGGGTGCTGGAGATCGAGGAGCTGACCGGCTTCAAGAAGCCGATCCGCTACTGCCAGGTCGAGGTCGGGGAGCCGGAGCCGCGCGGCATCGTCTGCGGCGCCCGCAACTTCGCCGTCGGCGACCTGGTGGTCGCCGCGCTGCCCGGTGCGGTGCTCCCCGGCGACTTCGCCATCGCCGCGCGCACGACCTACGACCACGTCTCGGACGGGATGATCTGCTCGGTCCGCGAGCTGGGCATCGGCGAGGACCACGCGGGCATCCTGGTGCTGGGCCAGGGTGGCTACGTGCCGGGCACCCCGGCGGCGGACGTGCTGGGCCTGGACGACGTCGTCTTCGACCTCGAGGTGACGCCGGACCGCGGCTACGCCATGTCGATGCGCGGGATCGCCCGCGACCTGGCCGGCGTGCTCGGCGTCCCCTGGCGCGACCCGGCCGACCTCCCGCTGCCGGACTGGTCCGGCGCGCCGGCGTGGGAGGTCACCGTCGCCGACCCCGACCGCTGCGACCGGTTCTCCATGCTCGCGCTGGAGGGCCTCGACCCGGCCGCGCCCAGCCCGTGGGCCCTCCGCCGGCGGCTCACCCAGTGCGGGGTGCGCAGCATCTCGCTGGCCGTCGACGTCACCAACTACGTGATGCTCGAGCTCGGCCAGCCGATGCACGCCTTCGACCGCGACGCCGTGCGCGGGCCGATCACGGTCCGCCGGGCGACGGCGGGGGAGCGGCTCACCACCCTCGACGGCGCCGACCGCGTGCTCACCGACGACGACCTGCTGATCACCGACGACTCCGGGCCCATCGGCATGGCCGGCGTCATGGGCGGCGCGTCCACCGAGATCGGCGACGCCACCAGCGCGGTGCTGCTCGAGGCCGCGCACTGGGAGCAGACCGGCATCTCCCGCGGCGTCCGCCGGCACCGGCTGCCCAGCGAGGCCGGCAAGCGCTTCGAGCGCGGCACCGACCCCGAGGTCACCGTCGTGGCCCTCGCCCGGGCGGCCGCGCTGCTCGTCGAGCACGGCGGCGCCCGGGTGACCGGCGCGCCGGTCGACGTCGACAGCCGCGGCCCGCGCCCGGTCGTCGCCCTGGACGCCGGGCTGCCCGGCCGGATCGCCGGCGTGCCGTACACCCGCGACCAGGTGGTCGAGGCGCTCGAGGTCATCGGCTCGCAGGTCGCCGGCGACGCCGACACCCTGGTGGTGACCCCGGCGTCCTGGCGCGGTGACCTCCGCGAGCCCGCCGACCTCGTCGAGGAGGTCGTGCGCTTCCGCGGCTTCGACGAGATCCCCTCGATCCTGCCGACCGCGCCGCCCGGCGGAGGGCTCACCGAGCGGCAGCGCCGGCGGCGCAGCATCGGCCGCGCGCTGGCCGACGCCGGCTACGTCGAGGCCCCCTCCTTCCCGTTCCTCGGTTCCGCGCAGCTCGACGCCCTCGGCCTGCCCGAGGACGACGAGCGCCGACGGGTGAACACCGTCCGCAACCCGCTGTCGGAGGAGGCCCCGGCGCTGCGCACCACGCTGCTGCCCGGACTGCTGGCCGCCCTGGCCCGCAACCTCGCCCGCGGCCGGCGCGACGTCGCCGTCTTCGAGCACGGCACGGTGTTCCCCGGCCGGGAGCGCACCGCCGCGCCGCTGCCGGGCGTCGACCGCCGGCCCGACGACGCCACCCTCGCCGCCCTGCTGGGCGCGGTGCCGGCGCAGCCGTGGCACGTGGCCGTGGCGCTCACCGGGCAGCGCGAGCCGCGCGGCTGGTGGGGCCCCGGCCGCCCCGCCGAGTGGGCCGACGCGGTGCAGGCCGCCCACGTGGTGGCCCAGGCCGCCGGCGCGGAGCTCACCGTGCGCGCGGGCGACCGGGCGCCCTGGCACCCGGGCCGGTGCGCCGAGCTGCTGGTCGGCGACCGGGTGGTCGGCTACGCCGGCGAGCTGCACCCGCGGGTGTGCGCGGCGCTGGACCTCCCGGCCCGCACCTCGGTGATGGAGCTCGACGCCGACGCGCTGCCCGCGCCGGCCGTGCCGCAGGCGCCGTCGATCTCCACCTTCCCGCCGGTCCTGATCGACCTGGCCCTGGTGGTGCGGGACGAGGTCCCCGCGGCCGACGTCGCGGCGGCGCTGCGCGAGGGTGCGGGCGAGCTGCTGGAGTCGCTGCGGCTGTTCGACGTCTACACCGGCGCGCCGGTGCCGGCGGGCTCCCGCTCCCTGGCCTACGCGCTCACCCTGCGGGCGCCGGACCGCACGCTCACCGGTGAGGAGGCGACCGCCGTCCGCGACGCGGCGCTGGCCGCCGCCACCGCCCGGACGGGGGCCCGGCTCCGTGGCTGACCTCTCCGGCCAGGTCGCGCTGGTCACCGGCGCCTCCACCGGCATCGGCCGGCACCTGGTCGAGGGGCTGGCCGCCCGCGGCATGGCCGTGGCCGGCCTGGCCCGGACCGAGGACCGGCTGCGGACGGCGATGGCCGAGGTCGCCGACGTCACGGGCGTGCGCACCCTGGCGGTCGCCGCCGACGTCACCGACCGCGCGTCGGTGGAGGAGGCGACCGCGCGGGTGGTCGCCGAGCTGGGGCAGGTGGACCTGCTGGTCAACAACGCCGGGCTGATCGACGAGTTCGAGGTGCCGGTGTGGGAGGCCGACCCGGACCAGTGGTGGGACGTCGTCTCCAGCCACGTCCGCGGCGCGCAGCTGACCATCCGCTCGCTGGTGCCGTGGATGGTGCTGCGCAACCGCGGCCGGGTGGTCAACATCGCCAGCGGCATGAGCACCCGCGCCAATCCCGACTACTCCGCCTACTCGGTGGCCAAGACCGGGCTGATGCGGCTCACCGAGAGCCTGGCCACCGCCCTGGAGGGCTCGGACGTGCGGGCCTTCGACGTCGCGCCCGGCGTCGTGGACACCCCGATGACCCGCTCGATGCACATGTGGCAGGGCTTCACGGACTGGACGCCGCCGGAGCAGGTGGTCGAGCTGGTCGCGGCGATCGCGGCCGGCGAGCTCGACCAGTGGTCGGGCCGCTTCGTCCGCGCCGGCAAGGACGACCTGGCCACGCTCCGGGCCACCACGCCTGAGGACGCCGCCCGGCGACTGCGGCTGCGGCCCTACGGGGACGCCGACCCGCTCGGCTGAGCCCCCGGTCCTCCGGTGGCCCCGGCGCCGTTGACCCCGCCGGGCGGGCGTGCCACGGTGCGGAGACGGTGCCGAGCGAGGGGGGCGCAGCATGGCGACCTCCTCCCCGGGTGCCCGCGGGCTGATCGCCGTCTCGCTCGTGGGCCTCGCCGCGTTCGCCGCCTGGTCCGGGCGGGCCGCGTGGGCGGACAGCGGCGGGTTCGCCCTCGTGCTGTTCGGCGTCCCGCTGACCTGCGGGCTGCTCGCCCTGTGGGCGGAGCGCGCGAGCGGGACGATGCTCGCGCCGGCGGTGGTCGCCCTCCTCGGGGCCGTCTCGGTCGGGTGGTCGCTGCTCACCGGCCTGGGCCTCGGGCTCGGCTTCCTGCTGCCGTCGCTCCTGCTGCTGGCCGCCGCGACGATCTCGTGGGTGGACCGCGGGCGGGACCGCCCGCGACCGCTGCGCACCTGACCCGCGGAACCGGACGGGAGGGACTCCGACGCCGGAGCCGGGCCGATCACACGATCGTGGCCAGTGCCCCCGGCGCGATGTCGACGGACACGGGGGTGCCCGCGTCCAGCGCCACCAGCTCACCGTCCAGCTGCAGCGGCATAGGGGCCAGCGTCGTGAAGGCGTAGTGGGTGGCGCCGGGCTGGGGGCCCAGTCCTCTGGTCACTGCCCTGATCGCGGTGGACAGCACGCGCAGCTTGCCGGTCTGCCGCTCGGTGATCACCTCGAAGCGACCGTCGTCCGGGACGCCGCTGTCGCTGAGCTTCGCGTACTTGGCCATCTCGGGAATGTTGGCGAACACCAGGCTGTCGATCCGGTGGCGGCGGCCGTCCTCGAGCCGGATGGGGAAGGGCCGGAAACGCGAGAACCCCCGGACCACCGATGCGATCTCGCGCCACGACCCCTTGCCGCCCTTCTCCAGGTCCACCGCGACGACCGGTGTCAGGCCGGCGCCTATGTAGGAGTGCGCGTATCGGACCCAGGCGGCGGTACCGCTCCCGACGGTCAGCCGGAGCAGGTCGATCCGCCGGACGTCGCCGGCCACGATCGCGTCAGCCAGCGGCCTCTCCCGGGTGGTCCGCCGGTGGTCGTTGGCGTTTCCGGCGGCGTGCACCGCGCAGACCGCGCGGTCGTTCCCGGCGTCCATGACGCCGTTGACCACCTCGTTGTAGCCGCCGTCGCCGCTCACCGAGACGATGAGGGGGCTCTCCGAGCCGGCGGCTTCCCGGGCGAGGTCGCGGGCGTGCCCGGCATGGTGGGTGGGGGAGAGCTCCAGCGGCACAGCCGCGAGCCGGTCCGCCAGGTCGCTCCGGAGCTCCTCGGCCGACTCCTGAGCGCTACCGGTGCTCTGCGGGTTGTAGACGATGACGATCCGGTCGAACGAGGTCACCCCCGGCCACTGCCCACGGTGCGAGGTGCGCAGTCCCCGTGGGACCGACCGGCCCGGGTGAGCTGTCCTGCCCGACCGGCTCGACTGTGCGGTCGTCGGTGGCGTCCGGCACGGTTCCCGGCCCTGGAGCCGGGGCTGGAGGCGGCGGCCACGCTGCTGCGCTGAGCGTCGCGACCGTGCCGGCGTCCGTCGCTGCGGCGGCGTTCGCCCGGCTGCACCCGGCAACCACCCGGGCCCGGGGCGGCGCCGCGGGTCACCGATATCCCGGTGAACGGTCATGCACAGCCGTGTATGGTCATGCATCGTGAGCACAGGGCAGACGTGGACGGTCGGGGTCACCGGCGCCACCGGGTACGCGGGAGGCGAGGTGTGCCGGCTGCTGGCCGGGCATCCGGACCTCCGGCTGGCCGGGGTGCACGCCAACTCGAGCGCCGGCCGACGCCTGGGTGAGCTGCAGCCCCATCTGCTGCCCTTCGCCGGCATGGAGGTGCAGCCCAGCGACGCGGCGAGCCTCGCCGGCTACGACGTCGTCGTCCTGGCGCTGCCGCACGGGGAGTCGGCGGCGATCGCCGACCAGCTGCCCGCCGAGACGCTGGTCATCGACTGCGGCGCCGACCACCGGCTCAACGACCCCGCAGCCTGGGCGCGCTGGTACGGCGGCGTGCACGCCGGCACCTGGCCCTACGGCCTGCCCGAGCTGCCCGGTCAGCGGGAGAAGCTGGCGGGCGCGACGCGGATCGCCGTCCCCGGCTGCTACCCGACCTCGGTCACCCTCGCCCTCGCCCCGGCGCTGGCCGCCGGGCTGGTCGAGCCCGACGTCGTGGTCGTCGCCGCCAGCGGGACGAGCGGCGCGGGGAAGTCGCCCAAGCCGCACCTGCTCGGCAGCGAGGTCATGGGTGCGGCCAGCGCCTACGGCGTCGGGGGAGTGCACCGGCACACGCCGGAGATGATCCAGGGGCTCACCCAGGCCGCGGGCGCGCCGGTGAGCGTCAGCTTCACCCCCACCCTGGTCCCGATGAGCCGGGGGATCCTGGCCACCTGCTCGGCGAGGCTGCGGCCCGGGATCGACGCGGACGCCGCCCGGGCCGCCTACGCGGAGGCCTACGCCGACGAGCCGTTCGTCCACCTGCTGCCCGAGGGGCAGTGGCCCACCACCGCCCAGGTGCTGGGGGCCAACACCGTCGCGCTGCAGGTCGCGGTGGATGCCGACGCGAACCGGCTGGTCGTCGTCGCCGCCGTCGACAACCTCACCAAGGGCACCGGGGGAGCGGCGCTCCAGTGCGCCAACCTCGCCCTCGGCCTGCCCGAGACCACCGGCCTCCCCCTGGTTGGAGTTGCACCGTGACCGTCACCGCCCCGCAGGGGTTCTCCGCCGCCGGCGTCGCGGCCGGGCTCAAGTCCTCCGGGGACCCGGACGTCGCCGTCGTCCTCAACACCGGGCCCGACGACGCCGCCGCCGCCGTCTTCACCACCAACCGCTTCCCGGCCGCGCCCGTGCAGTGGAGCCGGCAGGTGCTGGCCGGGCAGCGGGCGCGCGCGGTCGTCCTCAACTCCGGCGGGGCGAACGCCTGCACCGGCCCCGAGGGCTTCCAGGACACCCACGCCACCGCCGAGCACGCCGCCGCGCAGCTGGAGATCGGCGCGATCGACGTCGCCGTCGCCAGCACCGGCCTGATCGGCATGCGGCTGCCCATGGCGAAGCTCACCGCCGGGGTCACCGCCGCGGTGCAGGCGCTGAGCGGGGACGGCGGCCTCGACGCCGCCCGCGCGATCATGACCACCGACTCGGTGCCGAAGACGACGGCCCAGCAGCGCGACGGCTGGACCGTGGGCGGCATGGCCAAGGGCGCGGGCATGCTCGCCCCCAGCCTCGCCACGATGCTCGTGGTCCTCACCACCGACGCGACCGCCGACCCCGACGTCCTGCAGCGGGCGCTCAGGACGGCGACCGCGGTCAGCTTCGAGCGGGTCGACTCCGACGGCTGCCTGTCCACCAACGACACGGTGATCGTGCTGGCCAACGGCGCGTCCGGCGTCACGCCGACCGAGGAGGAGCTCACCGAGGCCCTCACCGCGGCGGCGACCGACCTGGCCATGCAGCTGCTCGCCGACGCCGAGGGCTCCACCAAGGACATCGCGATCACCGTCCGCAGCGCCGCCACGGTCGAGGACGCGCTGACCGCCGGCCGGGCCTGCGCACGCAACAACCTGCTCAAGACGGCTCTGTTCGGCAACGACCCGAACTGGGGCCGGGTGCTGGCCGCCATCGGCACCACCGACGCCGCGTTCGAGGCCGACCAGGTCGACGTCACGATCAACGGCGTCACCGTGTGCCGCGGCGGCGCGATCGGCGACCCGCGGGAGGGCGTCGACCTCACCGGCCGGGAGATCACCATCGACGTCGACCTGAGGGCCGGCACCGAGCAGGCGACCATCTGGACCAACGACCTGTCGATCGCCTACGTGCACGAGAACTCGGCCTACTCCACATGAGCCAGCACCAGGACCCCGCACTCCAGGACCCCGCACCCCAGGACCCGACGCCCCCCGACGTCCGGATCGACGAGCCGGTTCCCCCGCCGCGGTCGCCGCGGACGGTCGGCACCCGCCGGGTGATGCGGACGAAGGACCCCGAGGGTGACGCCGCCAAGGTCGCCGTCCTCACCGGGGCGCTGCCGTGGCTCAAGGAGTTCCACGGCAACGTCGTCGTCATCAAGTACGGCGGGCACGCCATGGTCGACGACGAGTGCCGCCGGGCCTTCGCCGAGGACATGGTCTTCCTGCGGACCTGCGGCATCCTGCCCGTGGTCGTGCACGGCGGCGGCCCGCAGATCAGCGCCATGCTGGCCAAGCTCGGGATCGGCAGCGAGTTCCGCGGCGGCCTGCGGGTGACCACCCCCGAGACGATCGACGTCGTCCGCATGGTGCTCACCGGCCAGGTCGGCCCCGACATCGTCGGGCTGATCAACCAGCACGGGCCGATGGCGGTGCACCTGTCCGGGGAGGACGGCGGCCTGTTCACCGCGCAGCGGACCACCGCGGTGGTGAACGGCGAGCCGGTCGACGTCGGCCTGGTCGGCGACGTGGTGGCGGTGGACACCACCCCGGTCACCGCGCTGCTCGACGCCGGCCACATCCCGGTGGTGGCCAGCGTCGCCCCGGATGCCGACGGCGTCGTGCACAACGTCAACGCCGACACCGCGGCGGCGGCGCTCGCCGCGGCGCTGGGCGCGGTGAAGCTCGTCGTGCTCACCGACGTCGAGGGGCTCTACGCCGACTGGCCGGACCGTGACTCGCTGGTCCAGCAGATCGACGCCCGCGAGCTGGCCGAGATCCTGCCCACGCTGGACGCCGGGATGATCCCGAAGATGGCCGCCTGCCTGCGGGCGGTCGAGGGCGGAGTGAGGCGGGCGACCGTCGTCGACGGCCGGACGCCGCACGCCCTGCTGCTGGAGACGTTCACCACCGAAGGCACCGGGACGATGGTCGTCCCGGCGAAGGACCAGAAGGAGGGCACAGCATGACGACGCACACCGAGGAGCTGGCCCGCCGCTGGTCGGCCGTGATGATGAACAACTACAAGGCGCCGCCGGTCGCGCTCGCCTCCGGCTCCGGGGCGACCGTCACCGACGTCGACGGGCGCCAGTACACCGACCTGCTCGGTGGCATCGCGACGACGATCCTCGGCCACGCCCACCCCCGGGTGGTCGAGGCGATCACCGCCCAGGCGGCGAAGCTGGGCCACGTCTCCAACCTGGCCATGCACGAGCCGGGCATCCTGCTCGCCGAGCGGCTGCTCGACCTCGCCGGCCGGCCCGGGCGGGTCTTCTTCTGCAACTCCGGCGCCGAGGCCAACGAGGCGGCGTTCAAGCTCAGCCGGCTCACCGGCCGCCCGCGGGTGATCACCGCCGAGGGCGCCTTCCACGGCCGGACGATGGGCGCGCTCGCGCTCACCGGGCAGCCGTCCAAGGCCGCCGCGTTCGCCCCCCTGCCCGGCGGCGTCACCTACGTGCCGTACGGGGACGAGGCCGCGCTGGCCGGCGCCGTCTCCGCCCAGACCGCGATGGTGCTGCTCGAGCCGATGCTCGGCGAGGGCGGCGTGCTGCCCGCGCCGGCCGGCTACCTCCCCGCCGCCGCCTCCGCCGCGTCCGAGGCCGGCGCGCTGTTCGCCGTCGACGAGGTGCAGACCGGCATCGGCCGCACCGGCCACTGGTTCGCGCACCAGGCCGACGGCCTGCACCCCGACGTCATCACGCTGGCCAAGGCGCTCGGCGGCGGCCTGCCCATTGGTGCGATGCTCGCCTTCGGCGAGGCCGCGGACCTGCTGACGGCGGGCTCCCACGGCTCCACCTTCGGTGGCAACCCGATCGCCGCCGCCGCCGCGCTGGCCGTGCTCGACACCATCCGCGACGAGGGGCTGCTGGAGCGCGCCAAGGAGCTCGAGCACCGGTTCACCACCGGCATCGAGGGGCTCGGGCACGCCGGCATCAGCGGCGTCCGGGGGCGGGGCGCGCTGCTCGGCGTCGTCCTCACCGCCGACGTCGCCGCCGCCCTGGAGACCACCCTCCGGACCGCCGGCTTCCTGACCAACGCGGTCGGGCCGGGCGTGCTGCGCCTCGCCCCGCCCCTCGTCCTCACCGACGCGCAGGTCGACGCCTTCGTCGCGGCCCTGCCCGCTGCCCTCGACACCGCTCTGGAGAACGGCTCGTGACCCGGCACTTCCTGAAGGACGACGACCTCGCCCCGGACGAGCAGGCCGAGGTGCTGGCGCTGGCCGCCTCGCTCAAGGCGAGCCGGCACACGGCGGAGGCGCCCACCCCGCTGCGCACCCCGAACGGCACGCCGCGCGCGGTGGCGGTGCTCTTCGACAAGCCCTCGACCCGCACCCGGGTGTCCTTCTCCGTCGGTGTGGCCGAGCTCGGCGGCTACCCGCTGGTCATCGACGCCGGCAGCAGCCAGCTGGGCCGCGGCGAGCCCATCGCGGACACCGCCCGCGTGCTCGACCGGCAGGCCGCCGCGATCGTCTGGCGGACCTTCGGCCAGGACCGGATCGAGGCCATGGCGTCGGTCAGCCGGGTGCCGGTGGTCAACGCCCTCACCGACGAGTACCACCCGTGCCAGATCCTCGCGGACCTGCAGACGGTGATCGAGCACAAGGGCTCGCTGGCCGGCCGCTCGATGACCTACCTGGGCGACGGCGCCAACAACATGGCGCACTCCTACCTGCTCGGCGGCGCCACGGCCGGCATGCACGTGCGGATCGGGTCCCCGGAGACCTTCCGCCCCGACCCGGCCGTGCTGGAGCGGGCCGCGGCGATCGCGGCGGCCACCGGCGGCTCGGTCGGCTGGACCGCCGACGCCGACGCCGCCGCCGACGGGGCCGACGTCCTGGTCACCGACACCTGGGTCTCCATGGGTCAGGAGGACGAGCACGACACCCGCGTCGCCCCGTTCCTGCCCTACGCCGTCGACGAGGCAGCCCTCGCCCGCGCCGCCGACGACGCCGTCGTCCTGCACTGCCTGCCGGCCTACCGCGGCAAGGAGATCGCCGCCGAGGTGATCGACGGGCCGCAGAGCGTGGTCTGGGACGAGGCGGAGAACCGGCTGCACGCGCAGAAGGCGCTGCTGACCTGGCTGCTGGAGAAGAACTCGTGACCGTCGGGTGCCCGGTGCGCCGCCGTCCCGCGCGACGCCGGCGCCCCGGGGCACGGCCGGCATGACCCAGGCGCTGACGCGGTCGGCCCGGCAGGCGCGGATCCGCCAGCTGATCGAGGCCCAGCCGGTGACCTCGCAGACCCAGCTCGCCGCGCTGCTGGCCGGATCGGGCATCGAGGTCACCCAGGCCACGCTCTCCCGGGACCTCGAGGAGCTCGGCGCGGTCAAGATGCGCGGTTCCGACGGCGCCCCGGCGTCCTACGTGCTGCCGCCGGAGAACGCCCCGCTGCGCCCGGCCCAGGCGGCGCCGGCCCGGCTGACCCGGCTGCTGGCCGACCTGCTCACCGGCGCCGAGGGCAGCGCCAACCTCGCCGTGCTGCGCACGCCGCCCGGCGCCGCGCAGTTCCTGGCCTCGGCGCTGGACAAGGTGGGCCTCCCCGATGTCCTGGGCACGATCGCGGGGGACGACACTCTGCTGGTCGTCTCGCGCGACCCCGACGGCGGGCCGGCCCTGGCCGACCGGCTGCGCGCGCTCGCGCAGCGCACCCCCGCCGTCTACCCCGAACTGAGCGCCGACCTGGAAGAGGAACCCGGCACGTGAGCAGCAGCGGACCTGGATCGCAGACCCGGCTCTGGGGCGGACGCTTCGGCGGCGGCCCCTCGCCGGCGATGACGGCGCTGTCGAAGTCCACGCACTTCGACTGGCAGCTGGCGCCCTTCGACCTGGCGGGCTCCCGGGCCCACGCCCGCGTGCTGCACCGCGCCGGCCTGCTGGCCGACGACGAGCTCGAGCAGATGATCGGGGCCCTCCGGGAGCTCTCCGCGGAGGTCGCGGCCGGCACCTTCACCGCGATCGACTCCGACGAGGACGTGCACGAGGCGCTCGAGCGCGGTCTCACCGAGAAGCTCGGCGCGCTGGGCGGCAAGCTGCGCGCCGGCCGCAGCCGCAACGACCAGATCGCGACCGACCTGCGGCTGTACCTGCGCCACTCCGTGCGGGCCCTGGTCGGCGAGCTCTCGTCGCTGGAGTTCGCCCTCGTCGGCCTGGCCGAGCGGTACCGGGACGTCGCGGCGCCGGGGATGACCCACCTGCAGCACGCCCAGCCCGTGCTCATCGCCCACCAGCTGCTGGCGCACGCCCACTCGATCGCCCGCGACGTCGACCGCCTGCAGGACTGGGACCGGCGGGCCGCCGTCAGCCCCTACGGCTCCGGCGCGCTGGCCGGCTCGTCGCTGCCGCTGGACCCCGACGCCGTCGCCGCGGAGCTCGGTTTCGACCGGGCCTCGGACAACTCCATCGACGGCGTGAGCGATCGCGACTTCGCCGCCGAGTTCTGCTTCGTCGCCGCCCTGCTCGGCGTCCACCTCTCCCGGCTGGGCGAGGAGGTCGTGCTCTGGACCTCGACGGAGTTCGGCTGGGCGCGCCTGGACGACGCCTGGGCGACCGGGTCGTCGATCATGCCGCAGAAGAAGAACCCCGACATCGCCGAGCTGGCGCGAGGGAAGTCGGGTCGCTTCGTCGGCAACCTCACCGGCATTCTCACCATGCTCAAGGGGTTGCCGCTGGCCTACGACCGCGACCTGCAGGAGGACAAGGAGCCGGTCTTCGACTCCATGGAGCAGCTGCTCCTCCTGCTGCCCGCCGTCACCGGGATGATCGCGACGCTGACCCTGCGCCCCGAGGTGCTCGAGGCCGCCGCGCCGCAGGGCTTCGCGCTGGCCACCGACGTCGCCGAGTGGCTGGTCCGGCAGGGGGTTCCGTTCCGCTCGGCGCACGAGATCAGCGGCGCGATGGTCGCCTTCTGCGAGGAGGCCGGGCTGGAGCTCGACCAGCTCGACGACGACCAGCTGGCCGGCATCGACGAGCGGCTGACGCCGGAGGTGCGCTCGGTGCTCTCGGTGCGCGGCGCGCTCGCCGCGCGCAGCACCCGCGGTGGAACCGCACCGGAACGGGTCGCCGAGCAGGTCGCCTCGCTCACGGACCTCGCGGCCGCGCACGCGCGCTGGGCCTCGTCGTCGCCGGTGGCGCCGGTCCTCTGACCGTGCCGCCGTCCGACGCTCCCCGGCCCGGGCCGGGCCCCCTGGTCCGCGCGGAGGACCTGCTCGGGCCGGTCGACGTCGTGGCTCCGGCGCTGCTCGGCTGCTGGGTGGTCACCGACCGCCCCGAGGGCCGGGTGGCGCTGCGGCTGACGGAGGTCGAGGCCTACTCCGGGCAGGGGGAGGACCCGGCCTCGCACGCCCACGGCGGGCCGACGCCGCGGGCGGAGATCATGTTCGGCCCGCCGGGGCGGCTGTACGTGTACTTCAGCTACGGCGTGCACTGGTGCGCCAACGTCGTCGTCGGCCCGGAGGGGCGCGGCTCGGCGGTGCTGATGCGGGCCGGTGCGGTCATGGTGGGGGAGGAGCTGGCGCGGCGGCGCCGGCCCGCCGCCCGGACCGCCCGGGACCTGGCCCGGGGGCCGGCCCGGCTCACCCAGGCGCTGGGCATCGGGCCCGCGGACCGGGGGAGCGACCTGCTCGACGCCGGCGGTCCCGTCCGGCTGCACCGGGGCGGCCCCCCGGCCGCCGTCTCGGCCGGACCGCGGGTCGGCATCAGCAAGGCCACCGAGCTGCCGTGGCGGTTCTGGGAGACCGGCGCCCCCTCGGTGAGCGTGTTCCGGGCGGGCGGGAAGCCGCGACGCCGGGGCGCCGGGCAGGATGGACCCCCGTGACCGACGTGATCGACGAGCTGCACCGCCGCGGGCTGATCGCCCAGAGCACCGACGAGGCCGCGCTGCGCGCCCATCTCGCCGAGGGTCCGGTCGCGTACTACGCCGGCTTCGACCCGACCGCGCAGAGCCTGCACGTGGGGCACCTGCTCCAGTTCATGGTGCTCCGCGCCCTCCAGCGGGCCGGTCACCAGCCCGTCGTCCTCGTCGGCGGCGCGACCGGCCTGATCGGCGATCCCCGGCCGTCGTCCGAGCGCCAGCTCAACGACCGGGACACCGTGGCGGCCTGGGTGGAGCGCATCCGCGAGCAGGTCGCGCCGTTCCTGGACGTGCCCGCCGAGACCGAGGGCCTGCGGGGTCCGGTCTACGTGAACAACCTGGAGTGGACCGCGCCCGTCTCGGCGATCGACTTCCTCCGCGACCTGGGCAAGCACTTCCGGGTCGGCAAGATGCTGGCCAAGGAGGCGGTCTCCGCGAGGCTGAACTCCGAGGCGGGGATCAGCTACACGGAGTTCAGCTACCAGATCCTGCAGGCCAACGACTTCCGGGAGCTGCACCGGCGGCACGGGGTCACGCTGCAGACCGGCGGGTCCGACCAGTGGGGCAACCTGACGGCGGGGATCGATCTGGTGCGCCGCACCGAGGGAGCGGCGGTGCACGCGCTGTCCACCCCGCTGGTGACGAAGTCCGACGGCACGAAGTTCGGCAAGTCCGAGGGCGGCGCGGTGTGGCTGGACCCGGCGCTGACGTCGCCGTACGCCTTCTTCCAGTTCTGGCTCAACGCCGACGACGCGGACGCCCGGATGTGGCTGCCCCTGTACTCGGAGCGCCCGGCCGAGGAGCTCGAGGCGCTGATCGCCGAGAGCATCGAGCGGCCGGCGGCGCGCACGGCGCAGCGGGCCCTCGCCGAGGAGCTGACCCTGCTCGTGCACGGACCCGACCAGCTGCGCCAGGCGGAGGCCGCCGGCCGGGCCCTGTTCGGCCGCGAGGACCTCGCCTCCCTCGACGCCGCGACGCTGACGGCGGCCCTCGAGGAGGCCGGGAGCATCACCGTCGACGGCGAGGTGCCGACCGTGGCCCAGCTGCTGCAGCAGACCGGCCTCGTCGCCAGCCTGTCCGAGGCGCGGCGCACGGTGAAGGAGGGCGGCGCCTACCTCAACAACGAACGGGTGACCGACGCCGAGGTCGTGCCCCCGAACGACGCCTGGCTGGCCGGGGGGTGGCTGGTGCTGCGGCGTGGCCGGCGGGCGATCGCCGGGGTCCGCCGGGCCGGCTGACCTCCGCCCGGCCCGTGGATGACGGGTGGGTGTCGGGGGTGTGGCGGGGGCGTGTCGGGGGTCACGGGGGGTGGGTTTGACCGGGCTGGGAGGGGCGTGTAACTTTCTCTTTGCGCCGAGCGGCCCGGAA
>NZ_JBJHAF010000024.1:0-21531 GCF_054050855.1 Blastococcus sp. SYSU DS0539
CCCCCCCCGCCCCCCCCCCCCCCCCCCCCCCCCCCCCCCCCCCCCCCCCCCCCCCCCCCCCCCCCCCCCCCCCCCCCCCCCCCCCCCCCCCCCCCCCCCCCCCCCGCGGTCGAAGGGCGCCGTGGTCAGGTAGTCCTCGACCCGCCACGTCGAGGTGTCGAGCGGGGGCCCGCACATGGTCTCGGGGTCCTGCCCGGTGCGCTCGGCCTCGCTCGCGCAGTCCGCCCGCCAGGCCTCCTCGCTCGCGATCACCTCCGCCATGCGCTCGCGGGCGGCGGCGTAGTCGGCGTCGGTCGGCTCGCCGAACTGGAGCAGACCGATGACGACGGCCGCCAGCCAGCCGAGCATGGCCAGCCCGAGCAGCACCTGGATGAACCGGCGGGCGGTGAACCGGTGCAGCTCGGCCCGGAACAGGCTGCCCCGCCGCTGGGCCGAGGCCGGCTGCGGGGAGGTGGTCGGCTGCTCGGTCGCCGCGCTCACGCCTGGTCCCCGGTGAGGGCGAGGAAGGCGCTCTCCAGGTCGGGGGTCACGCGGACCAGCTCCTCGAGGTAGTGACCGCGCTCGGCGAGCACGCGGGTGATCTCGCCGGTCGCGGCTGCGCCGTGCACGAGCACCTGGCCGTCGGGAGCGGGCGAGACGGAGAAGCCGGCGGCGCCGAGCACCGCGGCCGCGCCCGCGGGGTCGGGGACGACCACGCGGACGTCGCCGGTCCCGGCGCGGGAGAGCACCGAGGCGACCGGCCCGGAGGCCACGCGCCGGCCGCGGGTGAGGATCGTGACCGAGTCGCACACCTGCTGGATCTCGGCGAGCAGGTGGGAGGAGACCAGCACCGTGGTGCGGCCGTCGGACCCCAGCCGCCGGATCAGCTCCCGGACGTCCCGGATGCCGGCGGGGTCCAGCCCGTTGCTGGGCTCGTCGAGGATCAGCAGCCGGGGCGCCTTGAGCAGCGCGGCGGCGATGCCGAGGCGCTGCTTCATGCCGAGGGAGTAGCCCTTGAACCGGTCGTCGGCGCGCTCCCGCAGGTCCACCAGCTCCAGGCACTCCTCGACCCGGGCCCGGGGGACGCCGGCGGTCTCGGCCAGCAGCCGCAGGTTGCGTCGTCCGGAGAAGCCGGGGAAGAACAGCGGCGTCTCGACCAGCGCGCCGACGTCGTGGATCACGCCGGGCAGCCCCGGGGGGACCGGGCGGTCCAGGAGCTGCATGTCGCCGGCGTCGACGCGCACCAGCCCGAGCAGCGCCCGGATCGACGTGGTCTTGCCCGAGCCGTTCGGGCCGAGCAGGCCGTGGACGCCGCCGGTGTCGACCGTCATGTCCAGCCCGTCGAGCGCCCGGTGCGGCGTGCCGCCCCGCCCGCGGTAGGCCTTGGAGACCCCCGCCATCTGCACCGCCGGCATGCCGCCTCCTGCTCCTCCGGGCCGGGCGCCCGGGTGGCAGCACAGTGGCACACCCGGTCCGCCGGGGACAGCCTCCCGGCGCGCGAGTCGAGACCGGTCCGGGCCGGAAACGGCGAGGGCCCCCGCCGGATCGGCGGGGGCCCTCCACGTGCGGTCGGGTCAGCGCGGGGCGCGCCTGCGGTCGCCCCAGGCGGACTCGTCGACGTCCTCCTCGAGGTCGTCGTCGCCACTGCTGACGATGCTCTCCATGCCGGGGGAGAGCACGCCCCACTCGATGAGCCGCGAGGTGAGCTCGTCGGGGCTCATGTCGTAGATGATCGCCAGCGACTTCAGGTCCTCGGCGCGGATGGACAGCACCTTGCCGTTGTAGTCGTGCCGCTGCGCCTGGATGGTCGAGGCGTACCGGGCCAGCGGGCCGGCCTCGTCGGCGGGCAGCGAGCCCAGGGACTCCAGGTTCAGCACGATCTTGTTCGTGGAGGTCACCGCGGAGCTCGGCCGCGGATCGGGCAGCAGCTCGGACACCGGGACGCCGTAGAAGACGGCGAGCTCGGAGAGGCGCTGCACGGTGACCGCGCGGTCGCCACGCTCGTAGGAGCCGACGACGACCGCCTTCCAGCGGCCGTGCGACTTGTCCTCCACACCCTGCAGGGAGAGGCCCTGCTGGTTGCGGATGGCGCGGAGCCGGGCGCCCAGGGCCCGTGAGTAGTCGGTGCTCATCGCTGTCTGCTCACTGTCCGTCGTCTCGGATCGGTGCCGGTCGTCACGCAGCGTACGCGGAAGGCGGGCATCGCAACAGGCGGGCTGACACGATCGGGCAGGTGAGCGCGCTGTGCGGTGGTTGCACGGAGCTAGGACCGCCCGGGTGCCCGACGGCCGGCCGCGGCGGTGCAGTACCGTCGTCGCCGGTCCGACCACTCCTTTAACGACCCGTCCAGTGAGGCGGGGAAGGAGGCCTGATGGCCCGCTCGCCCGAGCCTGCCCGGAGTCCGTCTCCCGGCACCCTGCTCTCCTCCGCCGACGTCGCCCGCGTCGTCGACCGCATGGCCCACCAGCTCATCGAGCGGTTCGCCCGGGGTGGTGGGGTGGGTGACGACGGAGCCGGCGACCCCGCCTCGGCCGACGGCGGCCTCGCCGACCTGGTCCTGGTCGGCATCCCCACCCGCGGTGCCCCGCTGGCCCGCCGCCTGGCCGCCCGCATCGAGGCGTTCACCGGCACCCGCGTCGACGTGGGCACCGCCGACATCACGCTCTACCGCGACGACCTCCGGCTCCGCGGTGTCCGCGCGCTGGAGCCCACGGTGCTGCCCGACGCCGGCATCGACGGCCGGCTGGTGGTGCTCGTCGACGACGTCCTCTTCTCCGGCCGGTCGGTCCGGGCGGCGCTCGACGCGCTGCGCGACCTCGGCCGGCCGCGGACCGTGCAGCTGGCGGTGCTGGTCGACCGCGGGCACCGGGAGCTGCCGATCAAGGCGGACTTCGTCGGCAAGAACGTGCCGACGTCGCTCAGCCAGCAGGTGAAGGTGCACCTCGCGGAGGTCGACGGCACCGACGAGGTGCTCGTGACCGAGGGCGTGGCCCGGTGAAGCGGCACCTGCTGGAGGCGGCCGACCTCGACCGGGCCGACGCGACTCTGGTGCTCGACACCGCGGCGCAGATCGACCAGGCGCTGGCCGGCCGCGAGGTCAAGAAGCTCCCGACGCTGCGCGGGCGCACGGTGGTGAACCTGTTCTACGAGGACTCCACCCGCACCCGGATCAGCTTCGAGCTGGCCGCCAAGCGGCTCTCCGCGGACGTCATCAACTTCTCCGCCAAGGGCAGCAGCGTCTCCAAGGGGGAGAGCCTCAAGGACACCGCGCTCACCCTCGAGGCGATGGGCGCCGACGCCGTCGTCGTCCGGCACGGCTCGTCGGGTGCGCCGCACCGGCTGGCCCACTGGGTGCGCGGCAGCGTGGTGAACGCCGGCGACGGCACCCACGAGCACCCGACGCAGGCGCTGCTGGACGCCTACACGATCCGGCAGCGGCTGGGCCGGCTCGAGGGCGTGCGGGTGACCATCGTCGGGGACGTGCTGCACAGCCGGGTGGCCCGGTCCAACGTCGGGCTGCTGCACACCCTCGGCGCGGAGGTCACCCTCGTGGCGCCGCCGACGCTGCTGCCGGTCGGCGTGGGCAGCTGGCCGGCCGAGGTCTCCTACGACCTGGACTCGGTGCTGCCCAAGGCCGACGTGGTGATGATGCTGCGGGTGCAGGCGGAGCGGATGAACGCCTCGTTCTTCCCCAGCGCCCGCGAGTACAGCCGCCGCTACGGGCTCGACGCCCGCCGGATGGCGGTGCTCGCCGACGACGCGATCGTCATGCACCCGGGACCGATGAACCGCGGGATGGAGATCGCCGCCGAGGTGGCCGACTCCGCCCGTTCCACGATCGTCGAGCAGGTCGCCAACGGCGTCTCGACCCGCATGGCCGTGCTCTACCTGCTGCTCGGAGGTTCTGCCCAGTGACGACGTACCTGATCACGGGCGCCCGGCCGCTGGGCGGCGACCCGGCCGACATCCTGGTGAAGGACGGCCGCATCGCGGCGATCGGCGACTCGCTGTCGGCGACCGGCGCCGAGGTGGTCGAGGCCGCCGGCCTGATCGCCCTGCCGGGCCTGGTGGACCTGCACACCCACCTGCGCGAGCCCGGCCGCGAGGACGCCGAGACGGTGGAGACCGGCAGCCGGGCGGCGGCGCTGGGCGGGTTCACCGCGGTGCATGCGATGGCCAACACCGATCCGGTGGCCGACACCGCCGGCGTAGTCGAGCAGGTCTGGCGGCTGGGCCAGGAGGCTGGGCTGGTCGACGTCGTCCCGGTCGGCGCCGTCACGGTCGGGCTGGCGGGCGAGCGGCTGGCCGAGCTCGGCGCCATGGCCGACTCCGCCGCCCGGGTGCGGGTCTTCTCCGACGACGGGCACTGCGTCGCCGACCCGGCGCTCATGCGCCGGGCGCTGGAGTACGTGAAGGCGTTCGACGGCGTCGTCGCCCAGCACGCCGAGGAGCCGCGGCTCACCGTCGGCGCGC
The DNA here is from genome assembly GCF_054050855.1 of Blastococcus sp. SYSU DS0539. Taxonomy (NCBI): domain Bacteria; kingdom Bacillati; phylum Actinomycetota; class Actinomycetes; order Geodermatophilales; family Geodermatophilaceae; genus Blastococcus; species Blastococcus sp. SYSU DS0539. The sequence continues at coordinate 4,453 of NZ_JBJHAF010000024.1, forward strand.
AGATGCACGAGGGCGACCGCTCGGCCCGGCTCGGACTGACCGGCTGGCCGGCCGCCGCCGAGGAGGCGATCATCGCCCGCGACGTGCTGCTCGCCGAGCACGTCGGCGCGCGGCTGCACGTCTGCCACGTCTCGACCGCCGGGTCGGTGGAGATCCTGCGCTGGGCGAAGTCCCGCGGGGTGCAGGTCACCGCCGAGGTCACCCCGCACCACCTGCTGCTCACCGACGCGTGCGCCGAGAGCTACGACCCGGTGTTCAAGGTCAACCCGCCGCTGCGCACCGACGCCGACGTCGAGGCGCTCCGGGCCGGCCTGGCCGACGGCACGATCGACGCCGTCGGCACCGACCACGCCCCGCACGCGGTGGAGGACAAGGAGAGCGAGTGGGCGCAGGCCCGGCCCGGCATGCTCGGGCTGGAGCAGGCGTTGTCGGTGGTCATCGAGACCATGGTCGAACCCGGGCGGCTGGACTGGGCCGGCGTCGCCGACCGCATGTCGGTGCGACCGGCCGCCATCGGCCGGCTGGCCGGGCAGGGCCGCCCGCTGGCCCCCGGGGAGCCGGCCAACCTCGTGCTCGTGGACCCGGCGAGCCGGGCGGCGGTCGACCCGGCCGCGCTGGCCAGCCGCAGCCGCAACAGCCCCTATGCCGGCCGGGAGCTCCCCGGCCGGGTGGTCGCGACGTTCCTCCGGGGGACGCCGACCGTTCTGGATGGAAAGGCACAGAAGTGAGTGAGGCACTGCTCGTCCTCGAGGACGGGCGCACGTTCCGGGGCGAGGCCTACGGCGCCCTCGGCACGACGGTCGGCGAGGCGGTGTTCTCCACCGGGATGACCGGCTACCAGGAGACCCTCACCGACCCCAGCTACCACCGGCAGGTCGTCGTCATGACCGCCCCGCACATCGGCAACACGGGGGTCAACGACGAGGACGACGAGAGCCGGAAGATGTGGGTGGCCGGCTTCGTCGTGCGCGATCCCGCGCGCCGCCCGGCCAACTGGCGCGCCACCGGCAGCCTCGACGGCGAGCTGGTCGCCCAGGGCGTCGTCGGCATCAGCGGCATCGACACCCGCGCCCTGACCCGCCACCTGCGCGACCGCGGCGCCATGCGGGTCGGCATCAGCAGCGAGATCACCGATCCCGAGCAGCTGCTGGCCCGGGTGCGTGCGGCCGAGAGCATGACCGGCGCCGACCTCGCCCCGCAGGTGAGCACCAGCGAGGCCTACGTCGTCCCCGCGGTGGGGGAGAAGCGGTTCACCATCGCCGCGCTCGACCTCGGCATCAAGACCGCGACGCCCCGCCACCTGGCCGAGCTCGGCGTGGAGACCCACGTGCTGCCCTCGACGGCGACCGCCGAGGAGCTGCTGGCGGCCGGCCCCGACGGCGTCTTCCTCTCCAACGGCCCCGGCGACCCGGCCGCGGCCGGCTACGCCGTCGAGGCGGTGCGCGGGGTGCTCGACGCGCGCCGGCCGCTGTTCGGCATCTGCTTCGGCAACCAGATCCTCGGCCGCGCCCTGGGGCTGGGCACCTACAAGCTGCGCTTCGGCCACCGCGGGCTCAACCAGCCGGTGCTGGACCGGGTCAGCGGCACGGTGCGGGTGACCAGCCACAACCACGGCTTCGCCGTCGACGCCCCGCTGGACCGGCCCACCGACACCCCCTACGGGCAGGTCGAGGTCAGCCACGTGGGTCTGAACGACGACGTCGTCGAGGGGCTGCGCTGCCTGGAGGTGCCCGCGTTCAGCGTGCAGTTCCACCCGGAGTCGGCGGCCGGCCCGCACGACGCCGCGCCGCTGTTCCAGCGTTTCGTCGACCTGATGGAGGAGGCCCGGTCGCACGAGGTGCACGCCGGCGGGCCGGCCCCGGTCGTCGAGCACACCACCGGGGAGAAGAACTGATGCCCAAGCGCACCGACATCCAGCACGTCATGGTCATCGGCTCCGGGCCGATCCTCATCGGGCAGGCGGCGGAGTTCGACTACTCCGGCACCCAGGCCTGCCGGGTCCTGCGGGCCGAGGGCCTGCGGGTCAGCCTGGTGAACAGCAACCCGGCGACGATCATGACCGATCCCGAGGTCGCCGACGCCACGTACGTCGAGCCGCTGACGCCGGAGTTCGTCGAGAAGGTGATCGCCAAGGAGCGCCCCGACGCGCTGCTGGCCACCCTCGGCGGGCAGACCGCGCTCAACATCGCGATCGGCCTGTACGAGAACGGCGTCCTGGAGAAGTACGGCGTCCAGCTCATCGGGGCCGACGTCGACGCGATCAACCGCGGCGAGGACCGGCAGCTGTTCAAGGACATCGTGCGCTCGATCGGCGCCGACGCCCCGCGCTCCACGGTGTGCGGGACCGTGGAGGAGGCGCTGGCCACCGCCGCGGAGGTCGGCTACCCGGTCGTCATCCGGCCCAGCTTCACCATGGGCGGGCTCGGCTCGGGCATCGCCACCGACGAGCCGATGCTGCGCCGCATGGCCGCCCACGGGCTGGCCGACTCCCCGGTGCACACCGTCCTCATCGAGGAGTCGGTGCTCGGCTGGAAGGAGTACGAGCTCGAGCTGATGCGCGACCGCAGCGACAACGTCGTCGTGATCTGCTCGATCGAGAACATCGACGCCATGGGGGTGCACACCGGTGACTCGGTGACCGTCGCGCCGGCGATGACGCTCACCGACCGCGAGTACCAGCAGATGCGCGACGTCGGCATCGCGGTGCTGCGCGAGGTCGGCGTGGACACCGGCGGCTGCAACATCCAGTTCGCCGTCCACCCGCAGACCGGCCGGCTGGTCGTCATCGAGATGAACCCGCGGGTCTCCCGGTCCAGCGCGCTGGCGTCGAAGGCGACCGGCTTCCCGATCGCCAAGATCGCTGCGAAGCTGGCCATCGGCTACACCCTCGACGAGATCACCAACGACATCACCGGCGTCACCCCGGCGAGCTTCGAGCCGTCGCTGGACTACGTCGTGGTGAAGATCCCGCGGTTCGCCTTCGAGAAGTTCCCCGGGGCCGACCCGCGGCTGACCACCACGATGAAGAGCGTCGGCGAGATCATGGCCATGGGCCGCAACTTCGCCGAGGCGCTGGGCAAGGCCATGCGCTCCACCGAGACCGCGGCGGCCGGCTTCTGGACCGGGGCCCCCGACAGCCGCTCCGCCGAGGAGCTGCTCGAGGCCCTGCGCACCCCGGTGGACGGCCGGCTCTACGTCGCCGAGCAGGCGCTCGCCGCCGGCGCGACCGTGGAGCAGGTCGCCGAGGCCAGCGGCTTCGATCCGTGGTTCGTCGACCAGATCGCGCTGGTCCGCGAGGTGGGGACGGCCGTCCAGGAGGCGCCTTCGCTCACGCCGGAGCTGCTCCGGCGGGCCAAGCGGCACGGCCTGTCCGACCGGCAGATCGCCGCGCTGCGGCCGGAGCTGGCCGGTGAGGACGGCGTCCGCGTGCTGCGCTGGAGGCTGGGCGTGCGGCCGGTCTACAAGACCGTCGACACCTGCGCTGCGGAGTTCGCCGCCCGCACGCCGTACCACTACTCCTCCTACGACGAGGAGACCGAGGTGCAGCCCCGCGAGAAGCCGGCGGTGCTGATCCTCGGCTCGGGGCCGAACCGGATCGGGCAGGGCATCGAGTTCGACTACTCCTGCGTGCACGCGGTCATGGCCCTGCAGGACGCCGGCTACGAGGCGGTGATGGTCAACTGCAACCCCGAGACCGTCTCCACCGACTACGACACCGCCGACCGGCTCTACTTCGAGCCGCTCACCTTCGAGGACGTCCTCGAGGTGGTGGAGGCCGAGCGCGCCGCCGGCCCGGTGGCCGGGGTCATCTGCACCCTCGGCGGCCAGACCCCGCTGGGCCTGGCCCAGCGGCTCAAGGACGCCGGCGTCCCGGTCCTGGGCACCTCGCCGGAGGCGATCGACGACGCCGAGCACCGCGGGGCCTTCTCGCGGGTGCTCTCCGACACCGGCCTGCTGGCCCCCAAGCACGGCACGGCGACGACGTTCGCCGAGGCGTACTCGATCGCCACGGGCATCGGCTACCCGGTGCTGGTCCGGCCGTCCTACGTGCTCGGGGGCCGCGGCATGGAGATCGTCTACGACGACGCCACGCTCGAGGCCTACATCGCCAAGGCCACCGACGTCAGCGTCGACCACCCGGTGCTGGTCGACCGGTTCCTGGAGGACGCGGTCGAGATCGACGTCGACGCGCTCTACGACGGCACCGACCTGTACCTGGGCGGGGTCATGGAGCACATCGAGGAGGCCGGCATCCACTCCGGTGACTCGGCGTGCGCCCTGCCGCCGATCACCCTCGGCTCGGCGGACCTGCTCAAGATCCGGGCGGCCACCGAGAAGCTCGCCGCCCGCATCGGCGTGCGCGGGCTGATGAACGTCCAGTACGCGATCAAGGACGACATCCTCTACGTCATCGAGGCCAACCCGCGGGCGAGCCGGACGGTGCCCTTCATCTCCAAGGCCACCGCCGTGCAGCTGGCCAAGGCTGCGGCGCGGATCGCCGTGGGCGAGACGATCGCCGAGCTGCGCGGCGCCGGGGTGCTGCCGGCGACCGGGGACGGCACCGACCTGCCCGACGACGCGCCGATCGCGGTGAAGGAGGCGGTCCTGCCCTTCCACCGCTTCCGCACCGTCGAGGGGTACGGGGTGGACACGGTCCTGTCGCCGGAGATGAAGTCCACCGGGGAGGTCATGGGCCTGGACGCCGAGTTCGGCACCGCCTTCGCCAAGTCCCAGGCCGCCGCGTACGGCTCGCTGCCGACCGAGGGCACGGTGTTCGTCTCGCTGGCCAACCGGGACAAGCGCTCCGCGGTCTTCCCGATCAAGCGGCTGGCCGACCTGGGCTTCCGCCTGCTCGCCACGACCGGCACCGCGCAGGTGCTGCGGCGCCACGGGGTCGCCGCCGAGGTGGTCGGCAAGTTCAGCGAGGGCCCCGGCAACGTCGTCGAGCGGATCCAGGCCGGTGACGTCGACCTGGTGTTCAACACCCCGTTCGGCGCCCCGGGCAACAGCGGCCCGCGGCTGGACGGCTACGAGATCCGCACCGCCGCGGTCAGCGCCGGCATCCCCTGCATCACCACGGTGCAGGGCATGGCGGCCGCCGTGCAGGGCATCGAGGCGCTGCGCCAGGGCGGCATCGGCGTCCAGAGCCTGCAGGAGATGCACGCGGCGCTGGCCGGCGGCACGCACGGCGGGCCGAGCCCGTTCGCCGGGACGGGGGCGTGACGACGGCCGTACCGCGCGACGCCGCCCGGGGGCTGCGCGACGACCTGGTCGCCCGCGGCCTGGTCGAGGGCCTGCCCCGGGCGTTCCTCGCCGGGGTCACCCGGTTCGCGCGGCCGCCGCAGGACGAGCTCGACGAGCTCTCCGCGGCCGCCGCCGGCCTGGCGGCGCGGCTGGCGACCGGGGACGTCGGCGCCGAGGACGTACCGCTGCTGACCCGGGTGCTGTTCTTCGCCGGCCAGGTCGACCTGCTGTCGGTGCACGGGGTGCCGACGCCGGCCTACGACGTGCTCGGCTCGTTCCGGGAGAACCTCGCCCGGCCGCTGGGCCCCCGGCCGGCCGAGCGCCCCGCGGCCGGCGGGCGGCGGTGGCCTCTGCTGGGCCGGACGGTCGGCTTCCCGATCGGCGTGCCCGCCTGCGTGCTCAACGGCAGCGAGGCCTGGGTGCGGCACAACGTCGCCAACGGCTGGAACGTGCTCACGTACAAGACCGTCCGCGGCCGGGCCCACCCGCCGAACGAGCAGCCGAACTGGACGTTCGCCGCGCGCGAGACGGCCAGCCTGGCGCCCGGCGCGGTGCCCGACGTCGTCTCCGACCCGTGGGACTGGGTGCCGCCCGGGACGACGACGGTCAGCTCGGTGAACTCCTTCGGCGTCCCGTCGCCGGAGCCCGAGGAGTGGATGGCCGACCTGGCGCGCGCGGTGGCCGCCGTGGGCGACGAGCAGCTGCTCCTGGTCAGCGTGATGGGGGAGGACCCCGAGGGCACCGGCCGGGCCGACGCGCTCGCCGACGACTTCGCCCGCACGGCGCGGCTGGCCGAGGAGGCGGGTGCACCGGTCGTCGAGCTCAACCTCTCCTGCCCGAACACCCTCGACCGCTCGGCGGCCGGCGTGAAGCCCCCGCTGTGCCTGGACCCGCACGCGACCGTCGCCGTGGTCGAGTCCGTCCGCCGCGCGCTGGACGACCGCACCGGCCTGGTGGCGAAGCTGTCCTGGCTCGACGAGCCCGCCCTGGCCGCCCTGGTGCCCCGGCTGGCCCCGCTGGTCGACGGCATCGCCGGCATCAACACGGTGCAGAGCCGGGTGCGCCGCAGCGACGGCGCGGCCACCTTCCCCGGCCGGGAGCTGGCCGGGCTCTCCGGGATCGCGGTGCGCGAGCCCGCCCTGGACTTCACCCGGCGGCTCATCGCCCTGCGCTCGGCCGGCGGGGTGCACTTCGACGTCCTGGCGATGGGCGGGGTGACCGACCCGGCGTCCTTCGCGGCGCTGTTCGATCTCGGCGCCGACGCGGTGCAGTCGGCCGCCGGCGCCTTCGCCGATCCCTTCCTCGCTCAGCGGTGCATCGACGCGCTGGGGGAGACCCTGCCCCGAGCCGTGGAGGCCCCGTGACCGTCCCCTTCGGGCACCGCCTGGCCCAGGCGGTCGCCGCCCGCGGCCCGCTGTGCGTGGGCATCGACCCGCACCCTCCGCTGCTGGCGGCGTGGGGCCTGCCCGACGACGCCGAGGGGCTGGCGCGGTTCACCGACACCGTCGTCGACGCCCTGGCCGGCAGCGTCGCCGTCCTCAAGCCCCAGCTGGCGTTCTACGAGCGGCACGGCTCGCGCGGCCTGGCGGCCCTGGAGGACGGCGTCGCGCGTGCCCGCGCCGCGGGAGCCCTGGTGCTGCTCGACGCCAAGCGCGGCGACATCGGCTCGACGATGGATGCCTACGCCGACTACCTGCGGCCCGGCCACCCGCTGGCCGTGGACGCGATGACGGTGAGCCCCTTCCTCGGCCCCGGCTCGCTGCAGCCGGCGGTCGACACCGCCCGGCAGCACGGCGGCGGGCTGTTCGTGCTGGGCCGCACCTCCAACCCCGACGCCGGGGCCTTCCAGCACGCGCTGGTGGGGGAGCGGAGCGTCGCGCAGGTGGTCGTCGACACCGTCCGCGGCTGGAACACCCCCGGATGGGTCGTCGGCGACCCGCTGCCCGAGGTCGAGGCGGGGCCGGACGCGGCCCCGCGGCCCGACCCCACGGCGGGCTCGTTCGGCGTCGTGGTGGGCGCGACGCTGGCGGAGCTCGACGTCGACCTCGCCGGCCTCGGCGGGCCGGTCCTCGCGCCCGGTCTCGGCGCCCAGGGCGGGTCGGTGGGCGATCTGCGGCGGCTGTTCGGCGCGGGCGCGGCGGTGGTCCCGACCGTCTCCCGGGACGTCCTCGGCGCCGGTCCGGAGGCGACCGCGCTCCGCGCCGCCGCGGACCGGTGGGCGGCGGCGCTCGCGGCCTGAGCCGGCCCGTCCGGGGCCCCGGCCGCACCGCGGTGCACCGGGCCCCCGGGTTCGGAGCGCAGCCCGGCGTGTCGTGTCGTCGGCGTGTCGACGCCGGGGCGCGGACCTGGGCGGCGTCGCACGGTGACGGAACGAGACCGTCCGCATACCCGCTCTGACCAGGGACGATCACTGAGCGTCACGGGACCCGTGGCCACGGTGCGCACCCGGCCGGCCGCGCCGGTCGGACGATCTCCCAGATCGTGCGTGACCAGCGGATTTGCCGGGAACCACCCAGACCGTGAGGCTCGGACCGGAGGCGCACCACGTCTCGACGAACCGAACGACGGCCGGCCGGCGCACGGCCGGCGACGACACGATTGGGTTGCACCATGCCCCTGCCTGACCTGTCCCCGGAACAGCGGGCGGCCGCCCTGGAGAAGGCGGCCGCAGCCCGCAAGGCGCGAGCCGAACTGCGCGAGCGACTCAAGAGCAAGGGCGCCACGGTCAGCGACGTCCTCAAGCAGGGCGAGACCGACGAAGTCATCGGCAAGATGCGGGTCTCCGCCGTCCTGGAATCCCTGCCGGGTGTCGGCAAGGCGCGGGCTGCGAAGATCATGGAACGCCTGGAGATCTCCCCGACGCGACGTGTGCGGGGTCTGGGCGCCAACCAGCGGCGGGCGCTGGAATCGGAGTTCGGCGGCGACGAGGTCGTCGCCGAGCAGGTTCCTGCCGACGGCTCCGTCTGAGGGAGTCGCCGGCGCCGCCGACGACGAACGCGGGCGAGGACGACGAGTGGCTGCAGCGGCACCGGCACGGCTGACCGTGCTCTCCGGACCCTCCGGGGTCGGCAAGGGCACCGTGGTCGCCGAGGTCCGGCGGCGGCACCCCGACGTGTGGGTGTCGGTGTCGGCCACCACTCGCCGTCCCCGGCCCGGTGAGGTCGACGGCGTGCACTACCACTTCGTCGACGACGCCGAGTTCGACCGGCTGGTGGCCGGCGACGGGCTGCTGGAGTGGGCCGAGTACGCGGGAAACCGGTACGGCACCCCGGTCGCGCCGGTCCGTGCCCAGCTGGCCACCGGCCGTCCGGCGCTGCTGGAGATCGAGCTGCAGGGCGCCCGGCAGGTGCGGGCCCGAGCGCCGGAGGCCCAGCTGGTCTTCCTGGCGCCCCCGTCCTGGGCCGAGCTGGTCAGCCGGCTGGCCGGCCGCGGGTCGGAGCCGGCCGCCGTGCAGGAGCGCCGGCTGGCCATCGCGCAGGCCGAGCTGGACTCCTCCGGGGAGTTCGACGTGGTGGTCGTCAACGACGACGTGGCCCGCGCCGCGGACGAGTTGGTAGGCTTGCTGACTGCGCCGTCGCCCAGCCTCAGCCGGGGTGGCAGCGCCCACGAGTAGCGCACCCGGTCCGCCGGCCCGTCCGCCACTCCCACCGAACGATCGAGGAGACCCGTCCACCCGTGTCCGGAGTCGCACCCGCCCCCGAGGGCATCACCAACCCGCCGATCGACGAGCTGCTCGAGCGCACGAGCAGCAAGTACGGCCTGGTGATCTTCGCCGCCAAGCGCGCGCGCCAGATCAACGCCTACTACAGCCAGCTCTCCGAGGGTCTGCTCGAGTACGTCGGCCCCCTGGTCGACACCGCGCCGCAGGAGAAGCCGCTGTCGATCGCGCTCCGCGAGATCAACGAGGGGCTCCTGGCGCACACCGCCGGCGAGAACTGAGGGACGTCCCCGTCCCCACCCAGAAGTGATGAGACCGCACCCGGCACGTGCTGCCGGGTGCGTTCTCGTATCGGGAGGATGACCGCGTGAGTCGGATCGTGCTGGGCGTCAGCGGCGGCGTCGCCGCCTACAAGGCCGCGCTGCTGCTCCGGGCCTTCACCGAGGCCGGGCACGACGTCCGCGTCGTCCCCACCCCCGGCGCGCTGCACTTCGTCGGGGCCGCCACCTTCGAGGCGCTCTCCGGCAACCCGGTCACCACCGACGTCTGGTCCGACGTCCCCGAGGTGGCGCACGTGCGGATCGGCCAGACCGCCGACCTCGTCGTCGTCGCCCCGGCCACCGCCGACCTGCTGGCCCGCGCCGCCGCCGGCCGGGCCGACGACCTGCTCACCGCGACGCTGCTCACCGCGCACTGCCCGGTGGTGTTCGTGCCGGCGATGCACACCGAGATGTGGCTGCACCCCGCCACCCAGGACAACGTCGCCACGCTCCGCCGCCGCGGCGCGATCGTCCTGCCCCCGGCCGTCGGCCGGCTCACCGGCCCCGATTCGGGCCCCGGCCGGCTGCCCGAGCCGGCCGACATCGCCGCGCTGGCTGCGGTCGTGCTCGACGGGGGCGCCGCGGCGTTGCCGCAGGACCTCGCCGGCCGCCGGGTGGTCATCAGCGCCGGGGGCACCCGTGAGCCGCTCGACCCGGTGCGCTACCTGGGCAACCGGTCGTCGGGCAAGCAGGGCTGGTCGCTCGCCCGGGTCGCCGCCGCCCGCGGCGCCGAGGTCGTGCTCGTCGCCGCCAACGTGGAGCTGCCCGCCCCCTTCGGCGTCCGGGTCGTCCCGGTCGGGACGGCCGAGGAGCTGCGCGCCGCGGTGCTCGCCGAGTCGGGCGGGTCCGGGGAGGACGGCGCCGCCGACGTCGTGGTCATGAGCGCGGCCGTCGCCGACTTCCGGCCGGTCAGCGTCGCGGCCACCAAGCTGAAGAAGGGGGCGGCCAACGAGCCGAGCGTGATCGAGCTCGTGCGCAACCCCGACGTCCTGGCCGAGCTGGTCACCAAGCGCGCGCCGGACCAGCTGGTCGTCGGCTTCGCCGCCGAGACCGGCGACGACGACGGCGACGTGCTGACCCACGCCCGGGCGAAGCTCGCCCGCAAGGGCTGCGACCTGCTCGTGGTCAACGACGTGTCGGCCGGTCAGGTGTTCGGCCGGGCGGAGAACGCCGTCGTGGTACTCGCCGCCGACGGGCCGGCGACCGAGGTGCCGCGGGGCACCAAGGACGCCGTGGCGGCCGGGATCTGGACCGCCGTGACCGCCCGGCTGGCCGCGCCGGCCGGGTCCTGACGTACGCCGCGGTGCCCCGGGCCGGAGCCCGCCGGTAACGTGCCACCCGGTGCTCTGCACCGGACCGTCGATCGAACTCCACGCCCAGCAGCCCTCCGTCCCCAGGGAGTCACCGAGTGCCACGCCGCCTCTTCACGTCCGAGTCGGTGACCGAGGGCCACCCGGACAAGATCGCCGACCAGATCAGCGACTCGATCCTGGACGCGATGCTGGCCCAGGACCCGCGCAGCCGGGTCGCGGTCGAGACCCTCATCACCACCGGCCAGGTGCACATCGCCGGCGAGGTCACCACCGCCGGTTACGTCGACATCCCGGCGATCGTCCGAGAGACGGTCCTGCGCATCGGCTACGACTCCTCCCGCAAGGGCTTCGACGGCGCGTCCTGCGGGGTCAGCGTCTCCATCGGCGCGCAGTCGCCCGACATCGCCCAGGGCGTCGACATCGGCTACGAGTCGCGAACGCAGACCCAGGTCCGGGAGCAGGACCAGGCCGTCGAGGACGCGATCGAGCGCCAGGGCGCCGGTGACCAGGGGCTGATGTTCGGCTACGCCACCGACGAGACGCCCGAGCTCATGCCGCTGCCGATCGCGCTGGCCCACCGGCTGTCCCGCCGGCTGTCGGCGGTGCGCAAGGACGGCTCGGTGCCCTACCTGCGGCCCGACGGCAAGACCCAGGTCACCGTGGTCTACGAGGACGACCGGCCGGTCGCCGTCGACACCGTGGTCGTCTCCTCGCAGCACGCCGAGGACATCTCGATCGAGACGCTGCTGACCCCCGACATCGAGGAGCTCGTCGTCGAGCCGGAGCTGGCCGCCCTCGGCCTGCCCACCACCGGTCACCGGCTCCTGGTCAACCCGACCGGCAAGTTCGTCATCGGCGGCCCGATGGGCGACGCCGGGCTGACCGGCCGCAAGATCATCGTGGACACCTACGGCGGCATGGCGCGCCACGGCGGCGGTGCCTTCTCGGGCAAGGACCCCTCGAAGGTCGACCGCTCCGCCGCCTACGCGATGCGCTGGGTCGCCAAGAACGTCGTCGCCGCGAAGCTCGCCCGCCGGTGCGAGGTGCAGGTGGCCTACGCGATCGGCGCCGCGCACCCGGTCGGCCTGTTCGTGGAGACCTTCGGCACCGGGGTCGTAGCCGACGAGGTGCTGGAGAAGGCGGTCACCTCGGTGTTCGACCTGCGCCCGGGTGCCATCGTCCGCGACCTGGACCTGCTGCGGCCCATCTACGGGCCCACCGCCGCCTACGGCCACTTCGGCCGCACCGACCTGGACCTGCCGTGGGAGCGGCTGGACCGGGTCGACGCGCTGCGCTCGGCCGTGGGGGTCTGACGGCGGACCTCGCTGCCCCCGGCCCGCGCACCCCCGGCGCGGGGCGAGGGGAGGAGCGCGGTCCTGTCGGTGGAAGTGGGGAGACTGGTCCGGTGCAGGTCGCCCGGGTCGTCGTGGACGTCCCGCTGGCCCACCTGGACCGGCCGTTCGACTACGCCGTCCCGGAGAAGTTCGCCGACACGGTGCAGCCGGGGTGCCGGGTGCGGGTCCGGTTCCACGGCCGGCTGGTCGACGGCGTCGTCTGGGAGCTCGGGGACACCACCGACTTCACCGGCACCCTCCAGCCGCTGTCGCACGTGCCCTCCGGGGAACCGGTGCTCACCCCGCAGGTGGCCCGGCTCGTGCGGGCCGTCGCCGACCGCTACGCGGGCACCGCGAGCGACGTGCTGCGGCTGGCGCTGCCGCCCCGGCGGTCGGCCGCGGAGAAGCGGGAGAGCCCGACACCGGATGCGCTGCCCGGGCCGCCGGACCCCGCCGGCTTCGCCCGCTACACGGCCGGTCCGGCCCTGCTCGACGCCCTGGCGGCGGGCCGCCCGGCCCGCGCGGTGTGGACGGCGCTGCCCGGCGAGGACTGGCCGGCCCGGCTGGTGGAGCTGTGCCGCGCGGCGCTCTCCGGCCGGCGCGGCGCCCTGGTGGTCGTGCCCGACGGCAAGGACCTGGACCGGCTGACGGCGGCGGCCGAGCGGCTGCTGCCGGAGCACTCCTTCACGGTGCTGCGGGCCGACGACTCGCCGGAGAAGCGCTACCGGCGCTTCCTCGCCGCCTCGCGCGGCGCCGCCCAGGTGGTCCTGGGCACCCGCGCGGCGATGTTCGCACCCGTCCGGGACCTGGGTCTGGTGGTCGTCTGGGACGACGGCGACGATCTGCACTCCGACGAGCGCGCCCCCTATCCGCACGCCCGCGACGTGCTGGTCCAGCGGGCCTGGCTGGACTCCTGCGCCGCCGTCGTCGCCGGGACGTCGCGCACCGCCGAGGCGGCGCTGCTGGTGGAGTCCGGGTGGGCGCACGAACTGGTCGCCGACCGTGCGGTGCTGCGCGCCGCGGCCCCGCGGGTGCAGGCGCTGGGCGAGGACTTCGAGCTGGCCCGCGACGCCGCGGCCCGGACCGCCCGGCTGCCCTCGCTGGCGTACGACGCGGCGCGCAAGGCGCTCGCCGCCGGCGCCCCGGTGCTCGTGCAGGTGCCCCGGCGGGGTTACGTGCCGTCGCTGTCCTGCGCCCGCTGCCGGGCGCCGGCCCGGTGCGCCGCCTGCGCCGGCCCGCTCGGCATCTCGCCGCGGCCGGGCCCCGGCGGCGCGCGCATCCCGGCCTGCCGCTGGTGCGCCCGACCGGCCGCCACGTTCGACTGCCCGCACTGCCACGGGACGAAGCTGCGGGCCGCCGTGGTGGGGGAGTCGCGCACCGCCGAGGAGCTCGCGCGGGCCTTCGCCGGCACGACCGTCCGCACCTCCGGCAGCACCTCCGGCGTGCTCGCCACGGTGCCGGCCGGCCCGGCGCTGGTCGTGGCCACTCCCGGAGCCGAACCGGTGGCCGACGGCGGGTACGGCGCCGCGCTGCTGCTGGACTCGTGGGCGCTGCTCGGCCGGGCGGACCTGCGCGCCGGTGAGGAGACGCTGCGCCGGTGGACCAACGCGGCGTCGCTGGTCCGGCCGGCCTCGGCCGGGGGGCAGGTGGTCGTGGCCGCCGACGCCGCCCATCCCGTCGTCCAGGCGCTGGTGCGCTGGGATCCGGGCTGGCTCGCCGAGCGGGAGCTGGCCGACCGCCGGGAGCTCGGCTTCCCGCCGGTGACGCGCATGGCGTCGCTGGTGGGATCGCCGGCCGCGCTGGGCGACTTCCTGGCCGCCGCACGGCTGCCCGGCGACGCCGATCTGCTCGGGCCGGTCCCGGAGCGGCCCCGGCCCGGGCAGGAGGGGGAGCGGGAGCGCTTCCTGGTGCGGGTGCCGCGCAGCGACGGGGCGGCCCTGGCGCACGCCCTGGCGGCGGTGCAGGGCGTGCGCAGCGCGCGCAAGGTGCCCGAGCACGTCCGGGTGCAGCTGGACCCGCTCGACCTGGTCTAGCCACCTGCCCGCGCCGTCCGCGCAGCGCTGGGCGGAGGCGCCGCCGGCGCCCCGCCTACGATCGACCGGTGAGCGTCACCCCCATCCGGCTGTACGGCGACCCGGTGCTGCACCGGCCCGCGGCGCCGGTCGTCGACTTCGACAAGGAGCTCCGGCAGCTCGTCACCGACCTGACCGAGACCATGCAGGCGGCCGGGGGTGCCGGGCTCGCCGCGCCGCAGATCGGCGTCGGCCTGCGGGTGTTCACCTGGTACGTCGACGGCGAGGTCGGCCACCTGGTGAACCCCGACGTCGCCGCGGTGGGCGAGGAGGTGCAGGACGGCCCCGAGGGCTGCCTGTCCATCCCCGACCTGCGCTACGACTGCCGTCGCCACCTGCACGTGGTCGCCTCCGGCTGGAACGTGCACGGCGACCCGGTGCGCGTCGAGGGCTCCGAGCTGCTCGCCCGCGCCATCCAGCACGAGACCGACCACCTCGACGGCGTCCTGTTCGTCGACCGGCTCGCCGACGCCGACCGCGCCGCCGCGCAGGCCGAGATCCGGGCCGCCGAGTGGGCCGGCTACGGCAGCTATCTCCCCGTCGTGAAGGTGAGCCCGCACTGAAGCTCCTGTTCGCCGGTACCCCGGCACCCGCCGTCCCGTCGCTCGAGGCGCTGCTCGCCTCCGACCACGAGGTCGTCGCCGTCCTCACCCGCCCCGACGCCCGCTCGGGGCGCGGCCGGAAGGTGAGCCGCTCCCCGGTGGCCGAGCGCGCCGACGGCGCCGGCATCCCGGTCCTGCAGCCGCGCTCGCCCCGCGAGCCGGGGTTCCTCGGGCAGCTCGCCGACCTCGCCGTCGACTGCGCGCCGGTCGTCGCCTACGGCGCCCTGGTGCCGCAGGCGGCGCTCGACCTGCCGGTGCACGGCTGGGTCAACCTGCACTTCTCGCTGCTGCCCGCCTGGCGCGGGGCCGCGCCGGTGCAGCACGCGATCATGGCCGGTGACGAGCTGACCGGCGCGTCGACGTTCCTGCTCGAGGCGGGCCTGGACACCGGCCCGGTCTACGGCACGGTCACCGAGGCCATCGGGCCGCGGGACACCGCCGGGGACCTGCTCGACCGGCTCGCCGTGAGCGGCGCCGGGTTGCTCGTCGCCACGCTGGACGGCATCGCCGCCGGCGCGCTCGAGCCCCGGCCGCAGCCGGCGGACGGCGTCAGCCTGGCGCCCAAGGTGGAGTCCGCGGACGCCCGGGTGGACTGGGCGCTGCCCGCGCACGTCGTCGACCGGCGGATCCGCGGGGTGACGCCGGCGCCCGGCGCGTGGACGACGTGGCGGGGCGAGCGCATGCGGCTGGGCCCGGTGGGCCCGCTGCCGGACGGACCGTCCCTGGCGCCCGGCGAGCTGCTCGTCGATGCCGGCGGCGTCGTCGTGGGCACCGGCACCGGCGCGGTCGCGCTGGACCAGGTCCAGCCCGCGGGGAAGCGGATGCTCCCGGCCGCGGACTGGGCCCGCGGGGCGCGCCCCGCCCCGGCCGAGCGGCTGGGCGGCGAGTGACCCGCCCGCCGCGGAGGGGCGCCTCCGGACGGCGCCGGCACCCCGCCACCCGGCGACCGGTGCTCGACGGCGCGCGGTTGACCGCCTACGACGTGCTCGACGCCGTCTCCTCCCGGGCGGCGTTCGCCAACCTGCTGCTGCCGCAGTTGCTCCGGGAGCGGCAGCTCGACGAGCGGGACGCCGGCTTCGCCACCCAGCTCGCCTACGGCACGCTGCGCGCGCAGGGCACCCTCGACGCCATCCTGACCGGGCTGGTGTCGCGACCGCTCGCCGAGCTGGACCCGCGGGTGCTGGACCTGCTGCGGCTCGGGGCGTACCAGATCGTCGACCTCCGGGTGCCCTCGCACGCGGCCGTGGACACCACCGTCGACCTCACCCGCGGCATCGTCGGCACCGGCGCGTCCGGGCTGGTCAACGCGGTGCTGCGCAAGGTCGCCGCCGGTGGGGACCGGGCCGCCTGGCTGGCCGCGCTGGGCGCCGAGGGCGACGAGCGGCTGGCGCTGGCCACCGACCACCCCCGGTGGATCGTCGACGCCTGGCGGGATGCGCTGGACGACGAGGCGGAGCTGGAGCCCGCGCTGCTCGCCGACGACATCGCCCCCGAGGTGCACCTGGTCGCCCGGCGCGTGGAGCGGGCGGCGCTCGCCGAGGAGTCCGGCGGGGAGCCCGGGCCGTGGTCGCCGTTCGCGGTGCGCCTGGGCGGGGGAGACCCCGGCCGGCTGACATCGGTGCGCTCCGGGCGGGCGGCCGTGCAGGACGAGGGCAGCCAGCTCGCCGCCCTCCTGCTCACCCGGGCGCCGCTGGAGGGGCCGGAGAGCGCGTGGCTGGACATGTGCGCGGGCCCCGGCGGCAAGGCCGGGCTGCTCGCCGTCACCCGGCCCGACGGGGTGCGGCTCACCGCGGCCGACCGTGCGCCGCACCGGGCGGAGCTGGTCGCGCAGGCGCTGCGCGACGAGGACGACGTCGAGGTGCTGGCCGCCGACGGCACCCAGCCGCCGTGGGCACCGGGCTCGTTCGACCGGGTGCTGCTGGACGCGCCGTGCACCGGGCTCGGCGCGCTGCGGCGCCGCCCGGAGGTGCGCTGGCGCCGGACCGCCGAGGACGTCGCACCGTTGGCCGAGCTGCAGACGGCGTTGCTGGACAGCGCGCTGCGCGCGGTGCGGGTCGGCGGGGTGGTCGCCTACGTGACCTGCTCGCCGCACACCGCGGAGACGGTCACGGTGGTCGACGCCGCAGCCGCGCGCGACGACGTGGAGGTGCTCCCGGTGGCGCCGCTGTTCCCCGAGGTCCCGGGCATCGGGCGGGGCGACCACGGGCAGCTGTGGCCGCACCGGCACGGCACCGACGCCATGTTCATGGCGCTGCTCCGCCGCACGCGCTGAGCCTCCGAGCCGGCCGCTCCGGCTCGCGGTGCCGGGGTCGGGTGGCGGTCCGGGGTCGGGTGGCGGTCCGGGACGGACACCACTGACGGCGTGGGCGTCGGCGACGGCACGGCGGAGCGCGGGCACGACTCGGTCCTAGAAGGGGGCTGGGTCGAGGTGGTCGGCGTCCCGCGTGGTGGCGGCGGCTGGTGGCCATCTGGTGGGTGGCCATGCCGGGGGTGGGGCCTCGGGAGGCGGGGGGCCGAGGGTGGCCATGTCGGGTGG
>NZ_JBJHAF010000025.1:0-15966 GCF_054050855.1 Blastococcus sp. SYSU DS0539
CCCCCCCCCCCCCCCCCCCCCCCCCCCCCCCCCCCCCCCCCCCCCCCCCCCCCCCCGCCCCGCGCCCCCCCCCCCCCCCCCCCCCCCGGCTGCGGACGCTCCGCACCGGGCGGCTGCTGCTGGACGTCGCGCGCCGGTTCCGTGGCAGCGCGGCGGCGCCGCCGCCGTCGGCGGTGCCCGATGCCGAGCTCGGCTTCTTCCTCGGGTCCGAGGCGGTCTCGGACGCCTACGTGCCGGGGTGGTTCGACGGCGCCGTCACCTTCTACCTGGCGGAGGGCTCACGGCGGCCCCTGCGGCACACGCTGCAGGCCTGGCGCCGGCGCGCCGGACGCCTCACGGTGCTCGCCGTTCCCGGCCACCACGGGGACATCGACGACGACCGGATCGGCATGCTGAGCGCCGCGCACGTCGGCACCCTGGCCGACCGGGTGTCCGCCACGCTCCGCTGAGTCGCTCCACCTCCCGCCCCCGGAGAGCGCGTCAGGAGGCCGCGGCCACGGGCTGGTCGAGCACCGCCTTCAGCGTCGCGTGCAGGTTCTCCAGCAGGGCGACGTCGCGCAGCGGCGTCCGCCGGTCCGGGCCCACCGGCACCTTGAGCGAGATCATCCGCACGGCCGCCTTGTAGGAGGCGCCGTCGGCCAGCCGGGCCAGCCGCATCTGCTTGGACTCCGGCAGGTCGACCGGGCCGACCCGGATGGTGCGGCCCTGCAGCGAGACCTCGGTGATCCCGAGCGACCGCATCGCGACCCGGAAGCGGGCCACGGCCAGCAGGTTGAGCACCGGTGCCGGCGGGGCGCCGTAGCGGTCGGTGAGCTCGTCGAGCACGGCCTGCGCCTGCTCGTCGTCCTGGATCGAGGCGACCTTCCGGTAGGCCTCCATGCGCAGCCGCTCGCCGGGCACGTAGTCGTGCGGCAGGTGGGCGTCCACCGGCAGGTCGACGCGGACCTCCACCGGCTCGGCGGGCACCTCCTCGCCGGTGACCTGCGCCCGGTAGTCGGCCACGGCCTCGCCGACCAGCCGGACGTAGAGGTCGAAGCCGACGCCGGCGATGTGCCCGGACTGCTCGCCGCCGAGCAGGTTGCCCGAGCCGCGGATCTCCAGGTCCTTCATCGCCACCGCCATGCCGGCGCCGAGGTCGGTGTTGTTCGCGATGGTGGTCAGCCGGTCGACCGAGGTCTCGGTGAGCGTGCGGGTCGGGTCGTAGGTGAAGTAGGCGTAGGCCCGCTCCCGCCCCCGGCCGACGCGGCCGCGGATCTGGTGCAGCTGGGAGAGGCCGAAGGTGTCGGCGCGGTCGACGATCAGGGTGTTGGCGTTCGGGATGTCCAGGCCGGACTCGACGATCGTCGTCGCGACCAGGACGTCGTACTCCTTCTCCCAGAAGCCGACCATGATCCGCTCGAGCTCGTGCTCCTTCATCTGCCCGTGGCCGACGGCGATGCGGGCCTCGGGCACCAGGGAGCGGATCTTCGCCGCCGCCTTGTCGATCGACTGCACCCGGTTGTGGATCACGAACACCTGGCCGTCGCGCAGCAGCTCCCGGCGAATCGCGGCGGCCATCTGCTTGTCGTTCCAGGCGCCCACGTAGGTGAGCACCGGGTGCCGCTCCTCGGGCGGGGTGAGGATCGTCGACATCTCGCGGATGCCGGTGAGGCTCATCTCCAGGGTGCGCGGGATCGGGGTGGCCGACATCGACAGGACGTCGACCGCCGTCCGCATCGTCTTCAGGTACTCCTTGTGCTCGACGCCGAAGCGCTGCTCCTCGTCGACGATGACCAGCCCGAGGTCCTTCCACCGGGTCGTCGGCTGCAGCAGCCGGTGGGTGCCGACCAGGATGTCGATGTCCCCGGCCGCCAGCTGCCGGAGGATCTCGGTGGTCTCCTTGTCCGACTGGAACCGGGAGAGCACCTTCACCGTCACCGGGAACTGGGCGACCCGCTCGGAGAACGTCTTGAAGTGCTGGTTGGCCAGCAGGGTCGTCGGCACCAGGACGGCGACCTGCTTGCCGTCCTGCACCGCCTTGAACGCGGCCCGGATCGCGATCTCGGTCTTCCCGTAGCCGACGTCGCCGCAGATGATCCGGTCCATCGGCACCGTCTGCTGCATGTCGGCCTTGACCTCGTCGATCGCGGCCAGCTGGTCGGGCGTCTCCTGGAACGGGAAGGCGTCCTCCAGCTCGCGCTGCCAGACGGTGTCCGGTCCGAAGGCGTGCCCCTGGGTGGCCATCCGCGCGGAGTACAGCCGGATCAGCTCGCCGGCGATCTGCTTGACCGCCTTGCGCGCCGAGCTCTTGGTCTTCTGCCAGTCGGCGCCGCCGAGCTTGGAGAGCGCCGGGGCCTCGCCACCGACGTAGCGGGTCAGCTGGTCCAGCGCGTCGGTGGGCACGAACAACCGGTCCGGCGGCTGGTTCCGCCGCGAGGGGGCGTACTCGACGATCAGGTAGTCGCGCTGCCCACCGTTGACGGTGCGGCTGATCATCTCGATGTAGCGGCCGACGCCGTGCTGCTCGTGGACGACGAGGTCGCCGGGCTGCAGCTGCACCAGGTCGACGGCGTTCCGCCGCCGCGCGGGCATCTTCACCGCGTCGCGCATCGAGGTGCCGCGCTGCCCGGTGAGGTCGTGCTCGGTGAGCAGCGCCAGCCCCACGCCCGGGAAGGCGAACCCGGTCTCCAGGTTGCCCTGGGTGACGTGGGTGAGGCCGGCGTCGGGGGGGCCGGCGACGTCGGGCACCAGCCGGACGCCGAGGTCGGCCTCGGTGAACTGGTCGGCGGCGCGCTGGGCCGGGCCGGGGCCGGCGAAGGTGACGACGACCCGCCACCCGTCGCGGTGCCAGCCCCGCATCCGCTCGACGGCGGCGCCCTGGTCGCCGTGGAACCGCTCGACGGGGACCGCGTCCAGGGTGACCTGGTGCTCGTCGTCCTCGACTCCGTCACCACCCAGCCCACCCCACGCCCCGGTGGTCCACCACGGCAGCCCGCGGGTGCGGGCGGCGGTCTCCACGTCGGCGAGGTCGCGGAAGGACGACGCCCCCAGGTCCAGGGGGGCCTCCCCCGCCTCGGCCGCCGTCGCCCACGACGCGGCGAGGAACTCCTCGGCGGTGCGCACCAGGTCGGCCGCCCGGCTGCGCACCCGCTCGGGATCGCAGACCAGGACGTGCGTGCCCGCGGGCACCAGGTCGGTGAGCAGCTGCATGGCGGCGTCCCCGATGAGCGCGGGGGTCAGCGACTCCATGCCCTCGACGGCGATGCCCTCGGCGAGCTTGCCCAGGACCTCGATCAGCCCGGGGTGCTCGACCGCGAGCGCGGCGGCGCGGGCGCGCACCTCGTCGGTCAGCAGCAGCTCCCGGCACGGCGGTGCCCAGAGGCGGTCGGGGCGCTCGTCGAGCGAGCGCTGGTCGGCGGCGGAGAAGTAGCGCAGCTCGTCGACCTCGTCGCCCCAGAACTCCACCCGCACCGGGTGCGGCTCGGTGGGCGGGAAGACGTCGAGCAGGCCACCGCGGACGGCGAACTCGCCGCGCTTCTCGACCAGCTCCACCCGGGTGTAGGCGGCGTCGGACAGTGCCCGGGCGATGTCGTCGAGCTCGGCGCCGTCCCCCGGCTTCAGCTCCACCGGCGTCAGGTCGCCGAGCCCCGGGGAGAGCGGCTGCAGGACGCTCCGGACGGGGGCGACCAGCACGTCGATCGTGCCGTTGGCGCCCGGGTGGGTGAGGTCGCGCAGGATCGCCAGCCGCCGGCCGACGGTGTCCGCGCGCGGGCTAAGGCGCTCGTGCGGCAGCGTCTCCCACGCCGGGAAGACCTCGATCCGCCGGTCCGGCACGAAGCAGCGGAGGAGGTCCGCGGTCGCGTCCGCGTCCCGCTCGCCGGCGGTGACCACCAGCACGGGGACCCCGGCGCCACCGGGAGCGGCCAGCGCCGCGGCGACCAGCGGCTGCACCGGTGGAGGCGCGGTCACGGCGAGCTCGGCGCTCCCCGCGGTCGCGACCACGCGGGCCATCGCAGGGTCGGTGAGGACGACGTCGAGCACGCCGCGCAGCGTCACGGAACTGCCACTCCTGAGGCCGGGGGCCACACACGTCGCGCCGGGTGCGCGGGGGGCCGCTCCTGCCAGGTTAGTCCCGGTGCGGCCGGCACCGCCGCGCTGCACCCACGCCGGCGAACCGGTCAGCTCACGGCGGACCCGGGGAGGTCGAGCAGGGACGGCAATCCGGCGGTGCACTCACCCGACCGGCCCGGACGGCCCTCTCCGCAGCCGCACGTGGTGGCGGGCGAGCTTGGCGAGCAGGTGCGGGCCGGTGTCCGTCGGCGCGATGTAGGACCGGGGCAGGGTGAAGCGGTCACCGGGCAGGTAGTCGCCGGTGACGCAGGCGTGGTCGTACCCCGCGGCGCGGGCGGCGTCGGCGGCCGCCTGGTCGAAGTCGCCCCACGGGTAGCAGAAGCCGTGGACCTCGGCCTGCAGCACGTCCTCGAGGACCCGCCGGCTGCGGCCGACCTCCTCGGCCAGCGTGGCGGGGCCGGCGCCGGACAAGCGCACGTGGTGGAGCGTGTGGCTGCCCACCTCGTGCCCGGCGGCGGCCA
This sequence comes from Blastococcus sp. SYSU DS0539, assembly GCF_054050855.1. Lineage (NCBI taxonomy): Bacteria > Bacillati > Actinomycetota > Actinomycetes > Geodermatophilales > Geodermatophilaceae > Blastococcus > Blastococcus sp. SYSU DS0539. The sequence goes on from NZ_JBJHAF010000025.1 coordinate 4,572, forward strand.
CGGCGCGGACCCCGTCGGAGTCCAGCAGGTCCAGGCGCGGGCCGTCGTCCCAGGCGTTGGTCCCGCCGAGCCGCCCGGCGACGACGTAGAGCGTCGCGGTCATGCCGTACCGCTCCAGGACCGGAACGGCGTGCCCGAGGAAGTCGGCGTAGCCGTCGTCGAACGTCAGCCCCACCAGGCCGTCCGCGCGGCCCTCGTCGTGGGCACGCACCAGCTCCCGCAGCGAGACGCCGCGCAGGCCCAGCCGGCGCAGCGTCCGCAGGTGCCGCGCCAGCCGCGCGGGGTGCACCCGCACCCGGTGCGGGTCCGGCAGCCGCGAGGGGCTGATCGAGTGGTACATGAGCACCGGGGGGATCCGCAGCCGCGGACCGGCACCCGCCACGACGGGGCCGTGCCCGAGGGCACTCACCGGCGACCGTCCCGGGGGCCGGCGAGCAGCGGGGCGGCCGACCGGTCCTCCAGCGCGGCCAGGGCCCGGCGCAGCACGGTGCTGGACGTGTGCACCGTGTAGGGGAAGTAGCGCACCTCCACGCCGACCGTGGCGAAGTCGCGCTCGAGCTTCTCCCCCTTGGGAGTGCCTCGCCAGTCGTCGCCCTTGAAGATCACGTCGAACCGGACCTCGTGCCAGGTCTCCAGCTTGTCGGGAACCACCTCGGCGTGGACCGCGTCGACGAACCGGAGGTTGCCCACGATCTCCATCCGCTCGGCGAGGGGGATGACCGGCAGCCGGCCCTTGCTCTGCAGCAGCATCTCGTCGGACACCACGCCCGCGATGAGCCGATCGCAGTGCTGCGCCGCGTGCCGGAGGATGTTCAGGTGCCCGATGTGGAACAGGTCGTAGGCACCGGGTGCGTAGCCGACCACCGTCATCAGTCTCGTTCCCCCGCCTGTCGTCCCATCGGACCCGCTCCCCAGTCGACCAACGCCGGCGACCGGTCGTCACCACCCCGGACGGCCGTTCCCTCGAAAGGGGAAGCCGGCGCGGGGAGGCCGGTGCGGTCGTCCGCGGCCGGGCTCGTGACGGCACCGGTGAGCCGGTCGACGGCCTCCCGGATCAGCGTGAGGGCGCCGCGGTAGTCCTCCTCGGAGCGCCGGTACGGGTCCGGGACCTCCCCGTGGGCTGCTCCGGAGGGCCGGCGGTAGCGCGGCGCCAGGCCCGGCAGGGCGGCCAGCCGGGCCGCCGCGTCCGCGGCGTGGACCCCGGGCCAGCCGTCGGCGGCGGCCGCGGTGGCGACAGCGGCCGCCTCGACCAGCAGCAGGGTGCGGCGGACGGCCGACGGGGCCACCTCCACGGCCGCGGCCCGGTGCTCGCGGGCCATCACCAGCACCAGGTCGGCGGCGCGCAGCTGCTCGGGGACCAGCGCCCGGGCGGCGAAGGGGTGCGGCTCGACCCCGGCCGCCCGCAGCAGCGCGGCCATCGACTCGTGCACGGGTCTGCCGACCAGGGCGCGGGTGCCGGCGCTGACCACGGTCACGCCGGTGCTCCGCAGCCGGTCGGCCAGCAGCAGCTCGGCCGCGGGCGACCGGCAGACGTTCCCGGTGCACAGCACGAGCACCGAGACCCGCGGCGCCCCCGGACCGGGCCCCACCACCGCCGAGGTCACCGCGACGACGGGACGGCCGGACGACGCGGCTGCCGGACGACCGCCGCCCCGGAGCCGGGCGCCGCCGGGCCACCGGCCTCCGCCGGGTCCAGCGACTCGTAGCCGTAGACGTCGTTGCGGCGGTGGGGGACGTGGGTGAGGACCACGCCGGCGAGGCGGGCACCGGCCCGCTCGAGGAGGGCCAGCGCCTGGCCGAGCACCGGCCGGCGGGTGCGGCTGGCGTCCCCGACGACCAGCGTGGCGGCCGTGATCCGGGACAGGACGACCGCGTCGGTGACCGGAAGCAGCGGCGCCGTGTCCACGACCACCACGTCGTGCGTCGCCCCGAGCCCGTCCAGCAGCTCGGCCATGGCCGGTGAGGCGAGCAGCTCGCTGGGGTTGGGCGGAAGGGGGCCGCTGGTGAGCACCCGCAGGCCGGAGCCGCCCCACTCCTGCAGGACGTCGTCGAGCTCGGCCTGGCCGATGAGCACCGAGGTCAGCCCGGCCCGGCCCTCGAGGTCGAAGGTGTCGGCCATCGACGGGCGCCGGAGGTCGGCGTCGACCAGCGCCACCCGCTGCCCGGACTCGGCGAGGGTCAGGGCCAGGTTCGCCGCCACCGTCGACTTGCCCTCGGCCGGCCGGGCGGAGGTCACCAGCAGGGTCAGCGCCTGGCCCGGCCGGGCCAGGAACTGGACGCTGGTGCGCAGTGCGCGGAACGCCTCGGCCTGCGCGCTGCGGGGGGCCGTGACGACGACGAGGTCGCGCCGGTCGCCGGTACCCGGCGGGGTGTCCAGCCCGGCCAGCAGCGGCAGGTCCGTGACGCGCGCCAGATCCTCGGCGGTGCGCACCCGGGTGTCGGTGAGGTCGCGGGCCAGCGCGGCGAGCGTCCCGATGATCAGGCCCGCGATCAGCCCGACGGCCACGTTCAGCGCCGTGCGCGGGGTGGCCGGCTGGGTCGGCGGGGTGGCCGGCGCGATGACGGTGGCCTCGACCGTCGGCGCGCCGTCGTCGCCGGGGGGCGCCAGGTCCCCGACCGTGGCGATCAGCTGGTCGGTGACGGCGTTGGCGATCTCGGCCGCGCGCCGGGGGCTGGGGTCGCTCACGCTGACCTCGACGACGACGGTCTCGGGAACGACCTCGGTGGACACCTGGCGGGCCAGCACCCGGGCGGTCGTGTCGAGGTCGAGCTCCTCGATCACCGGCTCCAGCACGGCCGGGGTGCCCGCCAGCAGGGCGAAGGAGTCCACCTGTCCCTGCGCGAACGTGGCACCGGCGGCCAGGTCGTCCGCGGAGCTGCCGAACCGCAGGGAGAAGAACAGGCTGCTCGTCGACTGGTACGTGGGCGTCGCGAGCAGCGACCCCGTCAGCGCGACGACGACGCCGGTCAGGGTCGCCGCGGCCACCCAGCGCCAGCGCCGGCGCAGCATCTGCAGGTAGTCGTGCAGGCTCATGAACTCTCCCCCAGGTGTCGGCCGGCAGCCGGTCCGGTCCCGCTCTGGACCGCGCGGATCGCGGTCGCGGCCGGATCCGCTGCCGGTCGAAAGCTAGGTCAGATCGGGCGTCGGGCCTGCTCCGCCGGCGTGCGGGCAACCCGAAGTGGTGAGCCGGCCGGCGCGCGGGCGAGCCGGTGACGGCGGCCGCGGCGCGGCTCCCCCTTCCGGGTGGTGGCCTCCCCGGACGACGGACGTCCCCGCCCGGCCCGCCCCCAGACTGGGCCGGTGATCACCGCGGCCATGCCACCGACCGCGGCCGTGCGCGACACGGGTGCCGGTTCCCCGGGCCCTCTGCTGACCCGGCCGGGCCCGGTGCTCGTCCTGGTCCTGGCCACGTGGACGGCTGTCCCGTCCCTCGTGGCCGCCCCGAAGCTCACGTGGGGGCTGACCGCGGCGTTGCTGGCCGTGGTGGCCAACGCCGTGTGGTGGCATGCCCGCGCCCTGCGGGTCAGCGCCCCGGTGGGGCTGCTGGGTGTCGTCCTCGCGTGCGGCCTGGTGGCCTCGCCGCACTACGGCACGCTGGCCGAGCTCTCCGCGAACGGGGCGCGGGCGCTGCTGCTCGTGGGGTGTGCGCTGCTCGCGGCCTCGTGCGGACGCGCCGACGCAGCGCTGCTGGCGCGTGGCGTGGTGCTCCTGGCGATGGTGCAGCTGGCGGTGGCGATGGCCAGCTCCCTGCTCGGGATGCCGGCGCCCTGGGGCTACCAGGGCGTCCCGGGGACGACGTTCGGCACCAACTCGCTGGTGGCGGCCCTCGGCGGGCGGTCCACCGGCACGATGGCCCACCCCATCCCGTTCGGCACCCTGATGGCCGCCGCCGCCGCGCTCTGCGCACCGCGCCTCACCGGCTGGCGGCTGCCGGTCCGGATCGCCGCGGGAGCCGCCTCCTGCTACGGGGTGGCCCTGTCGGGCAGCCGCAGTGCCGCCCTGGCCCTGGGGGTCGCCCTGCTGGTCGCGGTGCTGGCACCCGGCGTCCTGCGGATCGGCGCCGCGTGGCGAGCGGCCGCCGTCCTCGCGCTGACCGGTGCGCTGCTGGCGCTCCGGACGGCCGAGCTGGGGGTGGTCGCCGGCCTCGAGGGCACCGGGTCGCTGACCCACCGGCTGGCCGCGCTGGACGCGGCGGTGCGGTTGGCCGACCGGCCCCTGGTCCAGACGCTCGTCGGCAGCGGGCAGGGGTCGCTGCCGGATCTCTTCGCCGCGCGGCTGCTCCAGCTCGACGGCTTCTTCGCCGTCGACAACCAGCTGGTGGCCACCTTCGCCGTCGCCGGGCTGATCGGTGCCCTCGCCCTGGTCGCCGCCGTGGTGACCGGGCTGCTGCGCGGGCCCCGCGAAAGCCGGCCGGCCGCCCTGGTCACCGTCCTGATGTTCGCCTCCTTCGACGTGCTCGAGTGGACGGCCACGGCGGTGCTCGTGGTGGTCCTGGTGTGCCTGGGCACCGCCCGCCGGGAGGGCGACCGGCGGCCGCCGCCCGGGAACTCCCGTTCCGCGCCGGCTCAGCCGGTTGCCGCCCCGCCACGGGAGAGGACCCCGGCAGCGTGACCCACCACCGCCGAGAACCGCGCGTCGTCGTCGCCGTGCTCACCTACCGGCGCACCGGTGAGCTCCCCGGCCTGCTCGCCGCGCTGACCGAGCAGGCCGGCACCGTCTCCCCGCGCGCCGCCGTCCTCCTGGTCGACAACGACCCCGACGGCAGCGCCGCCGGGACCGCCGCCGCCTGGGCCGGCGTGCGCTACGTCCACGAGCCCCGGCCCGGCATCTCCGCGGCCCGCAACCGGGCCCTCGCCGAGGCCGCGGAGGCCGACCTGCTGGTCTTCCTGGACGACGACGAGCTGCCGGGCCCCACCTGGCTGGCCGCCCTGGTGGGGGCGTGGACCCGCTGGGGCTGCGCGGCCGTCGCCGGGCCGGTCCCCGCGCGGCTGCTCGGACCGGCCGACGACTGGGTGGCCGGGTCCGGCCTCTTCGACCGACCGCGCCACGTCACCGGCGCGCGGATGTCCGGGGCCGGGGCCGGGAACCTGCTGCTGGACCTGCACCAGGTTCGGGCACTCGGCCTGACGTTCGACGAGCGGTTGGGCCTGACCGGCGGCGAGGACACCTTGTTCACCCATCAGCTCGTGCACGGCGGAGGCGAGATCCGCTGGTGCGACGAGGCGGAGGCGGTGGAGTCCATCCCGGCCGCCCGGCTGTCGCGGGCGTGGGTGCTGCAGCGCAGCCTCCGCTCCGGCAGCTCCTGGGCCCGGGCGGAGGTGCACCTGGCCGGCGGCGCGGGAGCGCGGTGGCGGCTGCGCGGGGTGCTGACCGCCCGGGCGGTGGCCCGGGTCGGGCTGGCGTCACTGAGCCTGGTCGCGGCCGTCATCCGCCGGGACACGGCGGCACGGGCGCGCGCGGAGTGCACCATCGCCGGCTACGCCGGGCTCGTCGTAGGCGCGTTCGGACACGTGCGCGTGGAGTACGCCCGCCCTGCCGAGGCCCACGCCGTCCCGGCCCCACCCGCGCCCGAGGAGCCCCGGCATGTCGCCGCCGGTTGAGCCGGCCACGGCGCCGGCCGGGACGGCGCCTGTCGAGCCGTCCCCCCCGCCGCCGGCCGGAGCAGGCAGGCTCGGGCGGGTCGCCGCCCGCGGCGCGGGGGTCACCCTGGCCGCGCAGGGCGGGCGCATCTTCCTGCAGCTGGCCTCCGTGGTCGTCCTCGCCCGGCTGCTCGACCCGCGTGACTACGGCCTGTTCGCCGTCGGGCTCATGGTGGTCGGGGTCGGGGAGGTCGTGCGGGACCTCGGCCTGACCACGGCCACCATCCGGGCCCCGCAGCTGACCACCGCGCAGCGCGACGGCCTGTTCTGGGTGAGCGCGGGCGCCGGGGTCGTGCTCGCCCTGGTGACCGCGGGCGCGTCCGGCGCCATCGCGGCTGCCTTCGGGGAACCGGAGCTCCAGGTCATCGTCCAGGTCCTCGCCCTCACGTTCGTCCTCAACGGCCTCTCCGCGCAGTACCGGGCCGGCCTGAGCCGGGACCTACGGTTCGGCACCGTCGCCGCCGGTGACCTGGTCGCCCAGCTGCTGGCGGTCGGCGCCGCGGTGACCGCCGCCGCGGCCGGCGCCGGCTACTGGGCGCTGGTCGTCCAGCAGCTGGTGCAGGGTGGGCTGGTGCTCGCCTGGGCCGTCACCGCCGCCCGCTGGCGGCCCGGCCGCCCGCGGCGCGGGACCGGCCTGGCGCCGTTCCTGCGCTTCGGCGCCGGGGTGGCCGGGACCCAGGCCGTGCACCACCTGGGCCAGAACCTCGACAACCTGGTCCTGGGCTTGCGGGCCGGCCCGGCCGACCTGGGTGTCTACAGCCGCGGGTTCCAGCTGCTGATGACCCCGCTGAACCAGCTGCGGTCCCCGGCCACGACGGTCGCCGTCCCGGTGCTCGCCCGCCTGCAGGACGACCCGGCCCGGTTCGGCGACTACCTGCGCCGGGGCCAGCTCGCGCTCGGCTACCCCCTGGTGGCCGCGATGGCCGTGGCCGCGGGGGCGGCCGCGCCCCTCGTCGACCTGCTCCTCGGGGACCAGTGGCACCGCGTCGCCCCGGTCCTCGCGCTGCTGGCCGTCGCCGGCAGCGCGCAGACCCTGTCCTTCGTCGGCTCGTGGGTCTACCTGTCGCGGGGGTTGTCCGCGGCGCTCTTCCGCTACACGGTGCTGGCCCTGGCGCTCAAGGCGGCCTGCATCGCCGTCGGCAGCGCCTTCGGCGTGGTGGGCGTGGCCGCGGGTTACGCCACCGCCGCCCTGCTGGAGTGGCCGTTGTCGCTCTGGTGGCTCTCCCGGGTCACGGTGCTCCCGGTCCGCGCCCTGCTGGCCGGTGCGCTACGGATCTCCGCATGCGGCACGGCGGCCGGTGTGACGTGCCTGCTGGTCACGCAGTGGTGCGGCGCCTGGCCCTCGATCGGCCGGCTGGCCGCGGGGGCCGCGGCCGGTCTGGCCACCTACGGCGTGGCCGCGCTGGTCCCCGCCGTCCGGTCGGACCTGGCAGGTGTCGTCGCGTGGGGCCGGCAGATGGTGGGCCGCGGCCGCTGAGCCGGGCGCCGCCGGCCCTCCGGGAGCACGGCCGTCAGCCGGGGAACCAGGGCTCCCGGACCAGCGCGCCCTGCTGCAGCGCCTGCCCCAGCGACCGGGCGGCCAACCCTCGGTCGGCCCAGCCGGCCAGCACGTCGGTGATGAGCTCCGCCCGGTCGAGGACGGGCGGCGGCCCGTCGCAGGCGCCGTCCGCCGGCCCGGCGAAGCCGTCGTGGGCCAGGACGATCGCTCCGGGGCGCACGCCCTGCTGGGCCCGGGCGACCCGCTCGCCGTTCGGGACGTCCTTCCAGTCCCACGTCGTGGGTCCCCACAGCACCGGCTCGAGGCCGGCACCGGTGATCGACCGCCAGTTGCGCACCGTCTGGCGGCCGTAGGGCGGGCGGTACCAGCGGACCGGCCGGTCGATCGCGTCCTCGAGCTCGGCTCGGCCGGAACGCACGAGGCGGGCGACCTCGACGGGGGGCAGCGTGGGCAGCGCGCGGTGGTCGACGCCGTGCAGCGCGACCTCGTGCCCCGCCGCGACGACCTCGTCGAGCAGGCTGCGGTAGCGCCGCACGCGGGTCATCAGCACGAAGAACGTCGCGGTCGCCCCCGCGTCGGCCAGGACGGGCAGCACGCGGTCCGTGCCACCGGGCTCGGGGCCGTCGTCGAAGGTCAGGACGACGTGCGGGGAGCCGGTGCGCAGCTGCACCGTCGAGCCGAGCACGGTGCCCGCGGCCCGCCGGGCGGTCCTGCGCGCGGTCTCCAGCGCCGCCCTCGTCGCCGTGGTCGCGGTCACCGGGCGGCTCCCGGCGCGAACCGCCAGCGGCGACCGCCGCGGGCGTACTCCTCGTACACGACCCCGCAGGCGGCGCCCACCATGCCGGCGCCGCGCAGCAGCGCGCGCAGGCCCCGCGCCTGGTGCCGCGGCGAGCGCGTGGCGAGCCCCAGGGCCCACCGCGCGGCACCGCCAGCCACCCGCAGCAGGCCGCGGGCAGCGCCGCGGACGCGTACGGCCGGCCGGCCGGCGCTCCCCGCGGTCAGCCGCAGCTCGGTGAGGACGGCAGCGTTGCCGTGGCTCCACGCGCGGACCAGCACCCACCGGCGGGTCATCCGCTCGGCCGGCACGCAGTCGACCACGGCGGCCTCGTCGCACCAGACCAGGTGACCGCCCGCCCGGGCCAGGCGGCGGGTGAACAGGTTGTCCTCTCCCCCGCCCATCGGCAGGGTGGTCTCGAAGCGCAGGGCCGCCGCGCGGACCCGGTCGAGGTCGAGGAGCAGGTTGTTGCAGGCGGCGACCTCGATCGGGGTGCCGGTCGGCATCCGGCGGCGGACGAAGAACTCGCCGGCCCGGATCCACGGGTCCAGCTCGCCGGCGTACTCGGCGAGCACGCGACCGGAGACCGCAGCCGCCCCGGTCGCCGCCCAGGTGCCCAGCAGGTGGGTCAGCCAGCCGGGTCCCGGCCGCTCGTCGTCGTCGATGAAGACCAGCAACCGGGACCCGGCGGCCTCGTCCAGGGCGCGGTTGCGCACCGCGGCGATGCCGGGCGCGGGCTCGGCGACGTACCGGAGCTCCGGCGCCGTCACCGCCGCGACCGGGGCGGCACCGGCCCGGTCGGGGTCGTTGTCGACCACCAGCACCTCGACCGCGTAGCGCCCGGCAGCGGTCGCCGCTCGCGCCTGGCCGAGCAGCTGGGGCAGCAGGGCAGCCAGCTCGGTGGGCCGGCGGTAGGTGGGGACGGCGACGGTGACGTGCACGGTGCCGGTTCCCGCAGCCGGCTCACGCCGCGCGGTCACGCGGGCACCTCGCCGGCTGCCCGGCGGGTGGGCGGGCCGAGGACCGCGTCGGCCAACCGGTCGCGGTAATGCCGCGGGTGGTGCCGGCGGCGCGCCTCGGCGGCGTCGGCGAGCGCGGCCTCCCGCAGGTGGGGCCAGTCGGCGACCACCCCCTGCACCGCGTCGGCCCAGGCCGCGGGGCTGCCCGGCGGGGCGACGCGGGCGCTGCCGTACCCGGCGGTGGCCTCCCGCAGCCCGGCCAGCGCGCTGACCACGACGGGCCGGGCGGCCAGCACCGCCTCGACGGCGGCGTTGCCGAAGGACTCGTCGAGCACGGAGGGCACGAGGACGACATCGGCGTCGGCCAGCGCGGGCCAGACGTCCGGGGTGAACCCGCGCAGCTCCACCCGGCCGTCGAGCCCGGCGCCGGCCACGGTCCTCCGCAGCTGGTGCTCGAACCACTCGTACCCGGGGTAGACCGAGCCGACGAGCGTCAGCCGGGCGTCGACGCCGCGGTCGACCAGCTCACGGAGTGCTGAGACGGCGACGTCGGTCCCCTTGCGCGGCGAGAGCCGGCCGACGCAGAGCAGCCGCAGCGGGCCGTCCAGCCGCTCCCGCCCCGGCACCGGGACGGGCGGGCCGGCGACCGGGTTGGCCAGCACGGTGGTGCGGTCGGCCAGGGCCGGCACCAGGCCGGTGACCACCTCGCGGGTGAAGGCGCTGTTGGCGACGACCGCGCCGGCCGTCCGGAGGGGGGCCAGCAGCAGCCGCTGCAGCGGCACGGGACCGGGCCACTCGGCCTCGTGGACGTGGCAGACGGACCGCCGCCCGGCGAGGCGGGCCAGCAGCAACCACCACGGCAGCACGGTGGTGTTGACGTGCACGCCGTCCCGGCCGGCCCGGCGCAGCAGCGCGAGGGCGGGCAGGAACCCCAGGGCGGCGTCCCGGAGCAGGCGCAGTGCCCCGGCCGGCCGGAGCACGGACTTGCGCAGCACCGGCACCGGGAGGACGGCGACGCGCGCCCCGCAGCGCTCGAGCTCGGCGACCAGCGGGCCGGGGCCGGGCAGGGCGACGGTGACGTCGGCGCGGCGGGTGAGCGCGGCGACGGACTCGAGCAGCACCCGGTCGGAGCCGTAGAGCTCCGCGCCCGGGGACACCACGAGGACCGCCGGCCGGGCGGATCGGCGTCCGGCGCCCGTGACCAGGGCGCGCAGCGCCGGCGCGGCACCGGACAGCGACCCGGCCACGGCCGCCCACAGCAGCCGCGGGTCGGCCAGCAGCTGTCGCCGCCCGCCGCGCATGAGGATGTCCCAGCTGATCGCGGGGGTGTGCCACAGCCAGCGGAGGACGCCCCGCCGGTCGAGGTTGCGCGCGGCGAACAGCAACCGGTTCCGGCAGTTGTACCGGTAGTAGAGCGCAGACTTGGCCCGGCCACGCCGGTCCCCGCCGTGGGTGCCGCCCTCGTCGTGCACGGCCACCAGGTCCTCGCGGAGCACCACCGAGCCGCCGGCGCGCAGCGCGCGGAAGCCGAGGTCGACGTCCTCCCAGTACAGGAAGTAGTCCTCGGCGAACCCGCCGATGAGGCGCAGCAGCTCGTCCGAGGCGACGACGCAGGCGGCGCAGAGCCAGTCGCCCGGGTCGTTGGCCGTGCCCGCCGGTGCGGCGGGGCGGGTGCGGGCGCGGCCGTCGCGCAGGTCGGTACGGCCCATCCGGAACACCGTCGCACCCGCCGAGTCGACCAGCAGGGGGCTCACCAGGGCCAGCGGCTCGCGTCGGCTGTGCGCGCGCAGCTCGGCGACCACCTCCCGGGTGATGACCGCGTCCGGGTTGAGGAAGAGGAAGGTCCCGCAGCCCAGCCGTCGGGCCGCGGCGACGCCCGCGTTGCAGGCGGCACCGAACCCCGGGTTGTCGGGCATGCCGACCACCTGCCAGCCGTGCGCCCGGCCCAGCTCCTCGACGTCGCACCGGTTCCGGGCCGTGGAGAAGTTGTCCACCACCACGACCTCGACGTCGTCGCCGGCCAGGCCGGCGGGGGCCAGGGTGCGGCGCAGCAGGTCGGCCGAGCCGAAGGAGACGACGACGATGCCCAGGCGGTCGCCGTCGGCGGGCCGGGAGGCGGCCGGCATGGGCGGCACCGTGGCGGCGGCCGTCATACCGCGCCCCCGGGACGTGCGCGATCCACCGCGGTCGGATCAGTCATGTGTCCCCCCAGCATGGTCGGCGGCAGTGGTCCCCGCCGACGCCAGCGATCGTGCCGGGCGGGACCACCCGTGTCGTCCCTCGTGCGGGGCATACGGGCGCGACCTCACCCCGGCGGGTGCCCGCCGGGGTGAGGTCGCGCTGCGGGCCTGCGGTCAGGCGGCCGGCGGGGTCTCCCCCGGGGCACCGGCCCACACGTTGTCCAGGCGCACCGTGGAGGCGGCCGTGGCCGACCGGGCGGTGTAGAGGTCCAGCCTCAGCCCGCCGGCCCGCTGCAGCGCCACCGTGGCATCGGTGGTCCGGACCTGCCAGTCCGCCGGCTCC
>NZ_JBJHAF010000026.1:0-3334 GCF_054050855.1 Blastococcus sp. SYSU DS0539
TGCGCGTCCGCTCCTTGAGAACTCAACAGCGTGCCGAAAGTCAGTGCCAAGTAATACCCCGTGCCATGGCTCTTGTGGTTGTGGCAGGGATTCCTTTGGTTGATTGATATCGCGAGTGTCAGCTCGCGGTTCTCAGCTGCGATCAAATCATCTACGGAGAGTTTGATCCTGGCTCAGGACGAACGCTGGCGGCGTGCTTAACACATGCAAGTCGAACGGTGAACCCCGCTTGCGGGGGGATCAGTGGCGAACGGGTGAGTAACACGTGGGCAACCTGCCCCCGGCTCTGGGATAACTCCAAGAAATTGGGGCTAATACCGGATATGACCGCTGACCGCATGGTCTGGTGGTGGAAAGATTTATCGGCTGGGGATGGGCCCGCGGCCTATCAGCTTGTTGGTGGGGTAGTGGCCTACCAAGGCGACGACGGGTAGCCGGCCTGAGAGGGTGACCGGCCACACTGGGACTGAGACACGGCCCAGACTCCTACGGGAGGCAGCAGTGGGGAATATTGCGCAATGGGCGGAAGCCTGACGCAGCGACGCCGCGTGGGGGATGACGGCCTTCGGGTTGTAAACCTCTTTCAGCAGGGACGAAGCGAAAGTGACGGTACCTGCAGAAGAAGCACCGGCCAACTACGTGCCAGCAGCCGCGGTAATACGTAGGGTGCAAGCGTTGTCCGGAATTATTGGGCGTAAAGAGCTCGTAGGCGGTTCGTCGCGTCGGCTGTGAAATCCCGAGGCTCAACCTCGGGCCTGCAGTCGATACGGGCGGACTTGAGTTCGGCAGGGGAGACTGGAATTCCTGGTGTAGCGGTGAAATGCGCAGATATCAGGAGGAACACCGGTGGCGAAGGCGGGTCTCTGGGCCGAAACTGACGCTGAGGAGCGAAAGCGTGGGGAGCGAACAGGATTAGATACCCTGGTAGTCCACGCCGTAAACGTTGGGCGCTAGGTGTGGGGCTCATTCCACGAGTTCCGTGCCGCAGCTAACGCATTAAGCGCCCCGCCTGGGGAGTACGGCCGCAAGGCTAAAACTCAAAGGAATTGACGGGGGCCCGCACAAGCGGCGGAGCATGTTGCTTAATTCGATGCAACGCGAAGAACCTTACCTAGGCTTGACATGCACGGAAATCCTCCAGAGATGGTGGGTCCGTAAGGGCCGTGCACAGGTGGTGCATGGTTGTCGTCAGCTCGTGTCGTGAGATGTTGGGTTAAGTCCCGCAACGAGCGCAACCCTCGTCCTATGTTGCCAGCACGTGATGGTGGGGACTCATAGGAGACTGCCGGGGTCAACTCGGAGGAAGGTGGGGATGACGTCAAATCATCATGCCCCTTATGTCTAGGGCTGCAAACATGCTACAATGGCCGGTACAAAGGGCTGCGATACCGCGAGGTGGAGCGAATCCCAAAAAGCCGGTCTCAGTTCGGATTGGGGTCTGCAACTCGACCCCATGAAGTTGGAGTCGCTAGTAATCGCAGATCAGCAACGCTGCGGTGAATACGTTCCCGGGCCTTGTACACACCGCCCGTCACGTCACGAAAGTCGGTAACGCCCGAAGCCGGTGGCCCAACCCTTGTGGAGGGAGCCGTCGAAGGCGGGATCGGCGATTGGGACGAAGTCGTAACAAGGTAGCCGTACCGGAAGGTGCGGCTGGATCACCTCCTTTCTAAGGAGCACTGGCCGCGCCCCTTGCTGGGTGTGGTCCAGAGCTGTGCGCAGGCCGTGACGGTCGCCCATCACCGGGTGGCTGCGGGTGTCTGTGACAGTGCTCGAGGGTGGAACGCTGACCAGTTCGGCCGGCAGCCTGGTGCTGCTCCTAGTACGGCGCCTCCTTCGGGGGGTGTGGGGAACGGGGTGGAGTTGGGTGGTTGGTCGTAGGCACGCTGTTGGGTCCTGAGGGAGCGGGTGACCGTTGTCTTGTGTCAGGGCCTCCTGGTTCTCGTACCGTCATCGCCCCTGTGGGGGGATGGGTCTGGCGGGAACGGTGTGGGGGGTGGCTGGTCGTACGTTGAGAACTGCACAGTGGACGCGAGCATCTTTCGACTCTGATGAGCAGAGTTCGAGTTTGTAGGCCCGTCTCATCATTTCCTTCCGGGGGTGTGGGGCGGGATTTTTGTGTGGCCAAGTTGTTAAGGGCACACGGTGGATGCCTGGGCACCAGGAGCCGATGAAGGACGTAGGAGGCTGCGATAAGCCTCGGGGAGCTGTCAACCGAGCGTTGATCCGAGGATTTCCGAATGGGGGAACCCCGCACCAGTCATGTGGTGTGACCCGCGCCTGAACACATAGGGCGTGTGGAGGGAACGTGGGGAAGTGAAACATCTCAGTACCCACAGGAAGAGAAAACAACAGTGATTCCGTGAGTAGTGGCGAGCGAAAGCGGAAGAGGCTAAACCGATCGCATGTGATAGCCGGCAGGCGTTGTGTGGTCGGGGTCGTGGGACAGTTCAGTGCCTCCTGCCGGGGGTGCAGGGAGTCATAAAAGACTTGTGTTAGTGGAAGGCCTCTGGAAGGGGTCGCCGTAGAGGGTGATAGCCCCGTACACGAAAACCGAGTCTCTCCCGAGCTTGTTTCCCAAGTAGCACCGAGCCCGTGAAATTCGGTGTGAATCTGGCGGGACCACCCGCTAAGCCTGAATACTCCCTGGTGACCGATAGCGGACAAGTACCGTGAGGGAAAGGTGAAAAGTACCCCGGGAGGGGAGTGAAATAGTACCTGAAACCGTGTGCCTACAAGCCGTGAGAGCCTTATCCACTTCGGTGGAGGGGTGATTGCGTGCCTTTTGAAGAATGAGCCTGCGAGTTAGCGGTACGTGGCGAGGTTAACCCGTGTGGGGAAGCCGTAGCGAAAGCGAGTCCGAACAGGGCGTTTGAGTCGCGTGCTCTAGACCCGAAGCCGAGTGATCTACCCATGGCCAGGTTGAAGCGCGGGTAAGACCGCGTGGAGGACCGAACCCACCAGGGTTGAAAACCTGGGGGATGAGCTGTGGGTAGGGGTGAAAGGCCAATCAAACTCGGTGATAGCTGGTTCTCCCCGAAATGCATTTAGGTGCAGCGTCACGTGTTTCTTGCCGGAGGTAGAGCACTGGATGGCCGATGGGCCCCACAAGGTTACTGACGTCAACCAAACTCCGAATGCCGGTAAGTGAGAGCGTGGCAGTGAGACTGCGGGCGATAAGGTTCGTAGTCGAGAGGGAAACAGCCCAGATCATCGGCTAAGGCCCCTAAGCGTGTGCTAAGTGGAAAAGGATGTGGGATCGCAGAGACAACCAGGAGGTTGGCTTAGAAGCAGCCACCCTTGAAAGAGTGCGTAATAGCTCACTGGTCAAGTG
>NZ_JBJHAF010000027.1:0-3275 GCF_054050855.1 Blastococcus sp. SYSU DS0539
CGGGGGGGCGGCGCGGGCGGCCCCGGGGTGCGCTGCGCCCCCCCCCCCCCCCCCCCCCCCCCCGGCCGGGGCCCCCGCCCGCCCCCGGGAACCCCGCGCCGTCCGGTGCGTTGTCCAGAAGGCCGGGCCCCGCTCCGGCGTCGCTCCACCCGACCTCCCCGGTCGGTCGTTCCGTGGCCCTCCGGGCCACGCCTGCAACTGAAGGAGACCGCTCGTGGCCATGCGGCCCCCCGTGCCGGTACCGACGCTGTCGCGGCGCGCGAAGCTGGTCATCGGCGCCACCGCCGTGCTGCTGGTGCTGTTCACCGTCGTCGGGACGCTCACCAACGTCTACGTCGACTACCTGTGGTTCGACTCGACCGGCTTCACCGAGGTCTTCTGGACCGAGCTGCAGACCCGCGCACTGCTCTTCGCCGTCGCCGGCGTGGCGACCGGTGGGCTGACCGCGCTGGCCATGTACCTGGCCTACCGGTTCCGGCCGACGTTCCGCCCCATGTCGCTGGAGCAGCAGAACCTCGAGCGCTACCGGCAGTCGCTCGAGCCGCGCCGCGGCCTGGTGCTGACCGGCATCGCCGTCGTCCTCGGCATGTTCGCCGGGTTCACCGCGCAGAGCAGCTGGGAGACCTGGCTGTCGTTCCGCAACAGCACGGACTTCAACCGGACCGACCCCCACTTCGGCATCGACCTGTCGTTCTTCGTCTTCGACTACCCGTTCTACCGGCTGCTGCTCGGCTTCGGGTTCGCGATCACGATCCTCGCGCTGATCGGCTCGCTTCTCACCCACTACGTCTTCGGCGGGCTGCGGCTGCAGACCCCCGGCCAGAAGCTGACCGGGGCCGCCCGGGTGCAGCTGTCGGTGCTGCTCGGCGTCTTCCTGGCGCTCAAGGCGGTCGCCTACTGGCTGGACCGGTACGGCCTGGTCTACTCCGACCGCGGTGAGGTCTTCACCGGCGCCAGCTACACCGACGTGAACGCGCTGCTCACGCCCAAGACGATCCTGGTCTTCGTGGCCGCGGTCTGCGCCCTGGCCTTCTTCGCCAACATCGTCGTCCGCAACTTCCTTCTGCCGGCCGCGGCCCTGGTGCTGCTGCTGGTGTCCAGCCTGGTCATCGGCGTGGCCTACCCGGCGATCGTCCAGCAGTTCGTCGTCAACCCGAGCGCCAACGAGAAGGAGGCGCCCTTCATCCAGCGGGCCATCCAGTCGACCCGGGAGGCCTACGGTCTCGACGACATCGACTACGTCGACTACGCGCAGGAGACCACCGGCAACGAGGTCGACCCCGAGGTTGCGCTGGCCGAGCTGCGGAACGACACGGAGACGATCCCGAACGCCCGGCTGCTGGACCCCAACGTCCTGACCGACACGTTCACGGCCCGCCAGCAGATCCGCAACGTGTACGGCTTCCCCGAGAAGCTGGACATCGACCGCTACACCATCGGCGGCGAGACCGGCGACTACGTCGTGGCGGTGCGCGAGCTGGACAGCGCCGGGCTCTCGGAGAACCAGAGCACCTGGATCAACCGGCACACCGTCTACACCCATGGGCACGGCTTCGTCGCCGCTCCGGCGAACGAGGTGGTGGCCGGCTCCGAGGGCGGAGAACCGAACTTCACCACCGGCGACCTGCCGACCCGAGGGAACATCCCGGTCGAGCAGAGCCGGATCTACTACGGCGAGCTGATCCAGGACTACTCGGTGGTCGGAGCTCCGGAGGGAACCGCCCCGCGGGAGTTCGACCTGCCGGAGGGCGGATCCGAGGAGCGGCAGATCAACAACACCTACGAGGGCGAGGGCGGTGTCTCGGTCGGCAGCTTCTTCCGGCAGCTGACGTACGCGATCTACTACCGCGAGCGCAACTTCCTGCTCTCCAACGCGGTGAACGAGGAGTCGAAGGTCCTCTACGTCCGCGACCCGCGCGAACGAGTGGAGAAGGTGGCGCCCTTCCTGGAGGTCGACGGCGACCCGTACCCCGCCGTGATCGACGGCCGGGTGACCTGGATGCTCGACGCCTACACGACCTCGGACTCCTACCCCTACTCGGAGCAGATGCAGCTCGGTGAGGCGGTAGCGGACGCGCTCACCGGCACCGGCACGACCGCGCTGCCGAACGAGACGGTGAACTACATCCGCAACTCGGTGAAGGCCACCGTCGACGCCTACAACGGCACGGTGACGCTCTACGCCTGGGACGAGGAGGACCCGGTCCTCCGCACCTTCATGAAGGCGTTCCCCGGCGTGGTCGAGCCGAAGAGCAATATGACCGACGAACTGATCAGCCACGTCCGGTACCCGGAGGACCTGTTCAAGGTGCAGCGGGACATCCTGACCCGCTACCACGTGGACGACCCGATCGCCTTCTACGAGGGCAGCGACCGGTGGCAGATCCCCGACGACCCGACGCGGAACATCGAGGAGAACCAGCCGCCCTACTACATCCTGGCCCAGCGGCCAGGTGACGACGAGGCGACGTTCCAGCTGACCAGTGCGTTGAACGCCTTCCAGCGGGAGAACCTGTCGGCGTTCATCTCGGCGTCGAGCGCGCCGGAGACCTACGGCGCGCTCCAGGTGCTGCAGCTACCCGGCAACACGCCGTTCCGCGGGCCCGGGCAGGTGCAGAACGCGTTCATCACGAACAACCAGGTCCGGCCCGACCTCACGCTGTTCGACAGCGAGAACTCCGATGCCGTGTTCGGCAACCTGCTGACGCTGCCGATCGGCGACGCCGGCCTGCTGTACGTGGAGCCGCTCTACGTGGAGAGCACCGGGGAGGGCGGCTTCCCGCTGCTGCAGCGGGTGCTGGTCAACTTCGGTGACCGCATCGGCTACGCCAACACCCTCTCCGAGGCGCTGGACCAGGTGTTCGGCGACGGCGCAGGGGTGGTCGCGTCCGACGCCGACGGGGTGCCGAACGAGGCGGAGGAGGGGGAGGACACCCCCGGCGTGGAGCAGCCGGGCGATCCGACCGACGTGCCGATCCCGCCGGACGGCACGGACGGTCTGCCGGCCACGCCGGACATGGCACAGGCCGTCCGGGACATCAACGCCGCGCTCGACGCGTTGGCCACCGCGCAGCAGTCCGGCGACTTCGCCGGTCAGGGTCGGGCCCTGGAGGATCTCCAGACCGCCGTCGACGCCTACCAGGCGGCCCAGCAGGCGGCGGCCGGCGAGTGATCCGGCGGTGGGGGGGGGGGGGGGGGGGGGGGGGGGGGGGGGGGGGGGGGGGGGGGGGGGGGGGGGGGGGGGGGGGGGGGGGGGGGGGGGGGGGGGGGGGGGG
>NZ_JBJHAF010000028.1:0-1507 GCF_054050855.1 Blastococcus sp. SYSU DS0539
AGCGCCCCGCCCAGCCCCCCCCCCCCCCCCCCCCCCCCCCCCCCCCCCCCCCCCCCCCCCCCCCCCCCCCCCCCCCCCCCCCCCCGCGGGGTCGGGTTCTCGGTCAGGCCGAACCGTCCGCGCCGCCGTCGGCGCCGCCGTCCGCGCCACCGGCCGCGCCGCCATCGGCACCGCCGTCCGCGCCACTGTCGGCGCCACCGTCGGCACCGCCGTCCGCGCCACTGTCGGCGCCACCGTCGGCACCGCCGTCGGCACCGCCGTCCGCGCCGCCATCGGCGCCACCGTCGGCACCGCCGTCCGCACCGCCGTCGTGCGTGCCCGGGGTGCCGGAGGCACCACCGTCGGCCGGACCCCCCGTGCTGGTCATGTCCTCGTCGTCGAGCGCCACTGGCTCCTCCGATCCGATCGACCCGGGCCACCGGACGGCGACCCTGCGCAGGCTGCTGTACCTCGTGCGCGGGCGCTCCACACATGCGCGGTGACCTCGGGGTTCGTGCCGGGGGAGGGGGTGTGCCGGAGCCGTCGCCGGACGGGGAACGCATGTCTCGATCGGGTTACGGCTGGCCGCCCGGGGTGGCCTGCGCGGCAGGTCGGGCATCCCTGTCCCGAACAGCTGGGACGACGAACGAGAAGGAGAGGGTCATGACAGAAGGTCGTGCACGAGTCGAGTCCGGTACCGGGGCGGACGTCCGCCACGAGGGGGCCGCGAACCCGGTGGGGACCACGGAGGGCGCCACCCGGGTCGCGGCGGCCCCGCGGGGCGATCACGACGAGGAGCACCTCGGGCGGCCCACCCAGATCTCCCTGGCGCCGCCGCGGCGGGACCGCGTCCGGTGGGGCCCGGTCTGGTCCGGCCTGATCGTCGCGGTGCCCACCTTCCTGCTCCTGCAGTTGGCCACGCTTGCCCTGGGCTGGTGGGACATCGGCGCGGCCGACGGGAACAACGCCGACCTGATCAGCGGGATCAACGGGTTGATCGCGCTCTTCCTGGGTGGCCTCACCGCCGGGGCGACCGCGCTGTGGCGCGGGTTCAGCGAGGGGCTCCTGCACGGCATCCTCGTGTGGGCGCTCGCCGTGGTCACGATCGTGCTGCTCACCCTTTTCGGCGGTGGCGCGCTCCTCGGCTCGCTCGCCGGTGCGGTGACCGACATCGCCGGGATCCAGCAGTCCGACATCCCCGACATCCAGGCCGGCCAGGCCGCGGATGCGGCTCGCTCCGCCGCCAGCTGGGCGGTGCTCGGGCTGGGCCTGTCGATCGCCGCGGCGGCCCTCGGTGGCGTGCTCGGCGCCAAGATGTGGCCCGGCAAGCACGACGCCGAGAACGACCGGTTCGCCGTCCGCTGACCGCGGCGCGCCGCGGGGGGGGGGGGGGGGGGGGGGGGGGGGGGGCGGGGTGGGGGGGGGGGGGGGGGGGGGGGGGGGGGGGGGGGGGGGGGGGGGGGGGGGGGGGGGGGGGGGGGGGGGGGGGGGGGGGGGGGGGGGGGGGGTGGGGGGGGTGGGGGTGGTG
>NZ_JBJHAF010000029.1:0-894 GCF_054050855.1 Blastococcus sp. SYSU DS0539
GTTGTCCAGGCGCACCGTGGAGGCGGCCGTGGCCGACCGGGCGGTGTAGAGGTCCAGCCTCAGCCCGCCGGCCCGCTGCAGCGCCACCGTGGCATCGGTGGTCCGGACCTGCCAGTCCGCCGGCTCCACCGCACCCGCGGCCCAGGCCTTGGCCACCAGCGTCGCCGGCCCGGTCCCGGTGACCTCCATCCGCAGGGTCAACGCCGTGCCGGGGGTGTACCGCCCCGGCAACGTGGTCCCGGTCAGCCAGGTCTCGGTCCAGTTCACCACCCGCACCAGGCCCAGCTGCACCGTGCCGTCGGGACCGAACCACAGCTGGGTCTTGTACCGGGTGCCACCGACATTGCGGGTGCCCAGGGTGAAGTAGCTGCCCCCACCGGTCGACGCCCGGTCCAGCACGACGTCGACCTGCACGGCCACGTCCTGCTCCCCGATCGCCAGCTCACCACCCGAGCTCGCCGCCGGCGCCGCACTCACCCACGCCTGCCCGCCGGTCACCCGCAGGTTCGCCGCACCGCCGTAGGACGCCCACGTGCCACCCACGTCGGCCACCCCCAGCTCACCGTCCACCTCGCGCTCGAACGCATCCGCGCCCGACGGCTGCACCACCGGCTCACCCGGGGCCGTGACCGTCACCGCCTGGGTCACCGTGCCGGTCGCACCGGCGTCGTCGGTGACGGTCAGCCGGACCTGGTAGGTCCCCGCCGCGGCGTAGGTGTGCGACGCGGTCACGCCGGTACCCGTGCCACCGTCACCGAAGTCCCACGCGTACCCGGCCACCCGGCCGTCGCTGTCGGCCGACCCCGAGGCGTCGACGGCGACGGTCAGGTCGGCCGGCGCCGCGGTGAACGCCGCCGTCGGAGCCGCGTTCGGCACCGGCTCCGGCTCCTCGGC
>NZ_JBJHAF010000030.1:0-867 GCF_054050855.1 Blastococcus sp. SYSU DS0539
TGCTGCCCGGCGCCGGGGAGCTGTCGGTGACCCGGCTGCGCGCCGCGGTGCGCCGGGAGGTGCTGCGCCACGACGCCGCGGCCGCCGAGCGGCGCCGCAGGCGGGCCGAGCGCTGCGCCGACGTGGTTCTGCGCCCGGCACGCGATGGGATGGCCGAGCTGTCGGTCTTCCTGCCCCAGCCGCTGGCCGCCGCGGTCGGGGACACCCTGGACCGGTACGCGCGGATGGCCAAGGCCCAGGGCGATCCCCGCCCGATCGGGCAGCTGCGGGTGGCCGCGCTCGGTGATCTGGTGCTGCGGCCGTGGGACACCAGCCGCCTCCCGGTCACCGCGCACCTGGACGTGCTGGCCCCGGTCGGCGCACTGTTCGCCGCCGCCGGACACGACCCTTGCCCGGTCGGCGCCCCGCTCCCCCACCCCGCCGACGCCGCCCCGGCGGAGGTGGACGGGCAGCCGATCACCGCCGGCCAGCTGCGCGACCTGCTCGAGTTCCTCGACGCCCTGTGCCCCGGTGGGCTGCAGGCCCCGACCGGCGGCACCCTGGGCATCTCCCTGCTGGACCCGGCCACCGGAGCGCTGCGCGCCACCGCCACCCGCGGCGAGCTGACGCGGCTGACCCGCCGCGGCTGCCCGGCCCACCCCGGCGACGACTGCAGCTGCCCGGTCCTCCGACCGCCACCAGCCTCGGACCGCTACCGGCCCGCCGCCGCCCAGCGCCGCTTCACCACCACCCGCGACCGAGGCTGCCGCCACCCCGGCTGCCGCAACCGCGCCGGCTGGGCCGACCTGGACCACGTGCTGCCCCACGGCGACGGCGGGGCCACCGCCTGCCAGAACCTCTGCTGCCTGTGCCGGCGCCACCACCGCC
>NZ_JBJHAF010000031.1:0-797 GCF_054050855.1 Blastococcus sp. SYSU DS0539
CAGTTCGCTCGATCGCCTCGGTATTCTCTACCTGACCACCTGAGTTGGTTTGGGGTACGGGCCGCTCGGAACTCGCTAGAGGCTTTTCTCGGCAGCATAGGATCATCCAATTCGCCTCAATCGGCTATGCATCGGGCCTCACCCTGTATGTGGAACGGATTTACCTACTCCACGGGCCACACCCTTGCCCCGGTACTACCACTCACCGGTAGGACTACCTTCCTGCGTCACCCCATCGCTTGCCTACTACCAGTCCGGGTCCCCAGCTAATCCGGATTGCCCACAAGTGGGCGCACCGGCGTCGGTGGGTTAGCATCGCTGAGTTCAGCATGGGCGTTCCTTCGCGGGTACGGGAATATCAACCCGTTGTCCATCGACTACGCCTGTCGGCCTCGCCTTAGGTCCCGACTCACCCTGGGCGGATTAGCCTGGCCCAGGAACCCTTGGTCTTCCGGCGGGGGAGGTTCTCACTCCCCTCTCGCTACTCATGCCTGCATTCTCACTCGTGTGGCGTCCACGGCTGGATCACTCCGCCGCTTCCACCGCCACACGACGCTCCCCTACCCATCCACACACCTGGCCGGCACCCCGAAAGGTGTCGGCGGGCTAACGTGTGAATGCCACGGCTTCGGCGGTGTGCTTGAGCCCCGCTACATTGTCGGCGCGGAACCACTTGACCAGTGAGCTATTACGCACTCTTTCAAGGGTGGCTGCTTCTAAGCCAACCTCCTGGTTGTCTCTGCGATCCCACATCCTTTTCCACTTAGCACACGCTTAGGGGCCTTAGCCGATGATCT
>NZ_JBJHAF010000032.1:0-792 GCF_054050855.1 Blastococcus sp. SYSU DS0539
ACACCTGATTGCCAACCAGGCTGAGGGAACCTTTGGGCGCCTCCGTTACATTTTGGGAGGCAACCGCCCCAGTTAAACTACCCACCTGACACTGTCCCTGATCCGGATCACGGACCGAGGTTAGACATCCAATTCGACCAGAGTGGTATTTCAACGGCGACTCCACGAACACTGGCGTGCCCGCTTCGCAGTCTCCCACCTATCCTACACAAGCCGAACCGAACACCAATATCAAGCTATAGTAAAGGTCCCGGGGTCTTTCCGTCCTGCCGCGCGTAACGAGCATCTTTACTCGTAGTGCAATTTCGCCGAGCCTGTGGTTGAGACAGCTGAGAAGTCGTTACGCCATTCGTGCAGGTCGGAACTTACCCGACAAGGAATTTCGCTACCTTAGGATGGTTATAGTTACCACCGCCGTTTACTGGCGCTTGAGTTCTGAGCTTCGCCACCGAAGTGACTAACCCGTCCCCTTAACGTTCCAGCACCGGGCAGGCGTCAGTCCGTATACATCGTCTTACGACTTCGCACGGACCTGTGTTTTTAGTAAACAGTCGCTTCTCACTGGTCTCTGCGGCCACCCACCGCTGCCCCGCGCAAGGCGGTTCACAGCAGATGGCCCCCCTTCTCCCGAAGTTACGGGGGCATTTTGCCGAGTTCCTTAACCACAGTTCGCTCGATCGCCTCGGTATTCTCTACCTGACCACCTGAGTTGGTTTGGGGTACGGGCCGCTCGGAACTCGCTAGAGGCTTTTCTCGGCAGCATAGGATCATCCAATTCGCCTCAATCGGCTA
>NZ_JBJHAF010000033.1:0-584 GCF_054050855.1 Blastococcus sp. SYSU DS0539
ACCACGTCGGCGCAGCGCTCGGCCCGCCTGCGGCGCCGCTCGGCGGCCGCGGCGTCGTGGCGCAGCACCTCCCGGCGCACCGCGGCGCGCAGCCGGGTCACCGACAGCTCCCCGGCGCCGGGCAGCACCGCGGCCTCCACCGCCGCGATCACCCCGGGTGCCAGCTCGCGCACCGGCCCGGACAGCTCCGCGGCCACCGCCCGCGCCCGCGGCCAGCCCAGCGCGCCGTCGGCCAGCGCCGCCCAGGTGGCGGGCAGGTGCCCCACCAGCGTCGTCGACAGCTCCGCCTGGGTGGTGGCTTCGGCCCGCGAGCAGTTCAGCACCATCGCCAGCTCGTCGGCGAAGAACTCGCTCACCCCCGCCGCCGGCGGGTTGCCCGGGCCCGGCAGCCAGTCCGGCGACGCCGCTCCCGGCTCCCCGAGCTGCCGGTCCGAACTGTCCGGGCGGCGGGCTCCCAGCTCGCAGATCAGCTCGGCCCGGTAGGCGGCCAGCGCCGACTCCGCCTGCTGGATCCGCCGCAGCTCCAGCGCGATCTCGGCATCGGTGCGGGCCGCGACCGGCATCGCCTCACCCAGCCGGGTCGG
>NZ_JBJHAF010000034.1:0-571 GCF_054050855.1 Blastococcus sp. SYSU DS0539
GAGTGCAAGTGCACAAGGGAGCTTGACTGCGAGACCGACGGGTCGAGCAGGAGCGAAAGCTGGGACTAGTGACCCGGCACCGGCATGTGGAAGCGGTGTCGCTCAACGGATAAAAGGTACCCCGGGGATAACAGGCTGATCTTCCCCAAGAGTCCATATCGACGGGATGGTTTGGCACCTCGATGTCGGCTCGTCGCATCCTGGGGCTGGAGTAGGTCCCAAGGGTTGGGCTGTTCGCCCATTAAAGCGGTACGCGAGCTGGGTTTAGAACGTCGTGAGACAGTTCGGTCCCTATCCGCCGTGCGCGTAAGAGACTTGAGAAGAGCTGTCCCTAGTACGAGAGGACCGGGACGGACGAACCTCTGGTGTGCCAGTTGTACCGCCAGGTGCACTGCTGGTTAGCTACGTTCGGCAGGGATAACCGCTGAAAGCATCTAAGCGGGAAGCTCGCTTCAAGATGAGGTCTCTCACCGGGTCAACCGGGTAAGGCCCCCGCCCAGACCAGCGGGTTGATAGGCCGGAAGTGGAAGCACCGCAAGGTGTGGAGCTGACCGGTACTAACAGGCCGAGG